>NZ_RHJM01000024.1:0-105087 GCF_004212315.1 Escherichia sp. E10V5 | reverse complement strand
TTCAGGATTTTTCTCTTCAATCGAACCGGCCGTTTGTGTGAAGTGATTCACATCCGCCGTGTCGATGGAGGCGCATTATAGGGAGTCGGCTCAGGAAGACAAGCGGAAAAATGCATTTTTATTTCAACCGCTCATCTTTTAGTCATTACGCCGATTTTTGCTGCTTTTTTATCGCTTGCGGCAGGTCTGCCAGGCTATTTAACACCCAATCCGCCGCCGTTTCTGCTTCAGGGGTAATAGGTTTACCCGTACGCACCAGCACTTTTGTTCCCACGTTCGCCGCAGCCGCTGCCTGCATATCTTCTAATTTATCGCCCACCATATAAGAAGCGGCCATATCAATATGCAAATAATCGCGTGCCGACAAAAGCATCCCCGGATGTGGTTTGCGGCAGTCGCAGACCTGGCGAAACTCTTCAACACTACCCTGCGGATGATGCGGGCAATAATAGATGCCATCCAGATCAACATCGCGGTCGGCCAGCGACCAGTCCATCCACTCGGTCAGCGTTTCAAACTGTGCTTCAGTAAATTTACCGCGAGCAATGCCAGACTGGTTAGTTACTACCACCAGCGCGAAGCCCATTTTTTTTAGCTCGCGCATGGCGTCAATAACACCGTCGATAAACTCAAAGTTGTCGATCTCATGGACATAGCCGTGATCGACATTAATGGTGCCATCACGGTCAAGAAAAATTGCGGGTACGCTCTTCGCCACCTTTTATAGCTCCTTAATAAGGCATGTGACGCTAGTATCGCATGTTTCGACCAGCAAGAAAGTGCTCTTCGCATAAACCTGATTGATTTAGACGTCTGGATGCCTTAACATCCATTTCATTGACGGCGTTGCCCGTTCCAGGCATTCGAAATGCCACGACTAACTTAATGACGATAATAAATAATCAATGATAAAACTTTCGAATATCACCAAAGTGTTCCACCAGGGCACCCGCACCATCCAGGCGTTGAACAACGTCAGCCTGCATGTGCCAGCTGGACAAATTTATGGCGTTATCGGTGCCTCAGGCGCGGGTAAGAGTACGCTTATACGTTGTGTAAACCTGCTGGAGCGCCCAACCGAGGGTAGCGTGCTGGTCGATGGCCAGGAGCTGACCACGCTGTCAGAATCTGAGTTGACTAAAGCTCGCCGCCAGATTGGTATGATTTTCCAGCATTTTAACCTGCTCTCTTCGCGTACTGTTTTTGGCAACGTGGCTCTGCCGCTGGAGCTGGACAACACGCCGAAAGACGAAATCAAACGTCGCGTGACGGAATTGCTGTCATTGGTTGGTCTTGGTGATAAGCATGATAGCTATCCGTCGAACCTTTCCGGTGGGCAGAAACAGCGTGTGGCGATTGCCCGTGCATTAGCCAGCAATCCCAAAGTATTGCTGTGTGATGAAGCCACCAGCGCGCTGGACCCGGCAACGACACGTTCTATTCTCGAACTGCTGAAAGATATCAACCGCCGTCTGGGTTTGACGATTCTGTTGATCACCCACGAAATGGACGTTGTGAAGCGCATTTGTGATTGCGTGGCGGTCATCAGCAATGGCGAACTGATCGAGCAGGACAAGGTAAGTGAAGTGTTCTCGCATCCGAAAACGCCGCTGGCGCAAAAATTTATTCAGTCGACTCTGCATCTGGATATCCCGGAAGATTACCAGGAACGTCTGCAAGCGGAGCCGTTCACTGACTGCGTGCCGATGCTGCGTCTGGAGTTTACCGGTCAGTCGGTCGATGCCCCACTGCTCTCCGAAACCGCGCGTCGTTTCAACGTTAATAACAACATTATTAGCGCGCAGATGGATTACGCCGGTGGCGTTAAGTTCGGCATCATGCTGACTGAAATGCACGGCACACAACAAGATACGCAAGCCGCCATTGCCTGGCTGCAGGAACACCATGTAAAAGTAGAGGTACTGGGTTATGTCTGAGCCGATGATGTGGCTGCTGGTTCGTGGCGTATGGGAAACGCTGGCAATGACCTTCGTATCCGGTTTTTTTGGGTTTGTGATTGGTCTGCCGGTTGGCGTTCTGCTTTATGTCACGCGTCCGGGGCAAATTATTGCTAACGCGAAGCTGTATCGTACCGTTTCTGCGATTGTGAACATTTTCCGTTCCATCCCGTTCATTATCTTGCTGGTATGGATGATTCCGTTTACCCGCGTTATTGTCGGTACATCGATTGGTTTGCAGGCAGCGATTGTTCCGTTAACCGTTGGTGCAGCACCGTTTATTGCCCGCATGGTCGAGAACGCCCTGCTGGAGATCCCAACCGGGTTAATTGAAGCTTCCCGCGCAATGGGTGCCACGCCAATGCAGATCGTCCGTAAAGTGCTGTTACCGGAAGCGTTGCCAGGTCTGGTAAATGCGGCAACTATTACCCTGATTACCCTGGTCGGTTATTCCGCGATGGGTGGTGCAGTCGGTGCCGGTGGTTTAGGTCAGATTGGCTATCAATATGGTTACATCGGCTATAACGCGACTGTCATGAACACGGTACTGGTATTGCTGGTCATTCTGGTTTATTTAATTCAGTTCGCAGGCGACCGCATCGTCCGGGCTGTCACTCGCAAGTAACGTTCAACACAACATAAATAATTGAAGAAGGAATAAGGTATGGCGTTCAAATTCAAAACCTTTGCGGCAGTGGGAGCCCTGATTGGATCACTGGCACTGGTAGGCTGCGGCCAGGATGAAAAAGATCCGAACCACATTAAAGTTGGCGTGATTGTTGGTGCCGAACAGCAGGTTGCAGAAGTCGCGCAGAAAGTTGCGAAAGACAAATATGGCCTGGACGTTGAGCTGGTAACCTTCAACGACTATGTTCTGCCAAACGAAGCATTGAGCAAAGGCGATATCGACGCCAACGCCTTCCAGCACAAACCGTATCTTGATCAGCAACTGAAAGATCGTGGCTACAAACTGGTCGCAGTAGGCAACACTTTTGTTTATCCGATTGCTGGTTACTCCAAGAAAATCAAATCACTGGATGAACTGCAGGATGGTTCGCAGGTTGCCGTGCCAAACGACCCAACTAACCTTGGTCGTTCACTGCTGCTGCTGCAAAAAGTGGGCTTGATCAAACTGAAAGATGGCGTTGGCCTGCTGCCGACCGTTCTTGATGTTGTTGAGAACCCAAAAAATCTGAAAATTGTTGAACTGGAAGCACCGCAGTTGCCGCGTTCTCTGGATGATGCCCAAATTGAGCTGGCGGTTATCAATACCACTTATGCCAGCCAGATTGGTCTGACTCCGGCGAAAGACGGTATCTTTGTCGAAGATAAAGAGTCCCCGTACGTAAACCTGATCGTAACGCGTGAAGACAACAAAGACGCCGAGAACGTGAAGAAATTCGTTCAGGCTTATCAGTCTGACGAAGTTTACGAAGCAGCAAACAAAGTGTTTAACGGCGGCGCTGTTAAAGGCTGGTAATTTTTAGGCTGTTTCCACAATTTGTAATATCATTCAGGACGGGCGCTTGCCCGTCTTGTCATTTTTACAAGCTCCTGATTCAATATTGACGTTTTGATCATACATTGAGGAAATACTATGCGTGCTTTACCGATCTGTTTAGTAGCACTCATGCTAAGCGGCTGTTCCATGTTAAGCAGATCCCCTGTCGAACCCGTTCAAAGCACTGCACCCCAGCCGAAAGCGGAGCCAGCAAAACCGAAAGCGCCGCGCGCCACACCGGTCCGAATTTATACCAATGCAGAAGAATTAGTCGGCAAACCGTTCCGCGATCTCGGTGAAGTCAGTGGCGACTCTTGCCAGGCCTCTAATCAGGACTCTCCGCCAAGCATTCCAACCGCGCGTAAGCGGATGCAAATCAACGCCTCTAAAATGAAAGCCAATGCGGTATTACTGCATAGCTGCGAAGTCACCAGCGGTACGCCAGGCTGCTATCGTCAGGCTGTATGTATCGGTTCTGCGCTTAACATTACGGCGAAATGAGCAGTTTCCAGTTCGAGCAAATAGGCGTTATTCGCTCGCCCTATAAAGAAAAATTCGCCGTTCCGCGCCAGCCAGGTCTGGTAAAAAGCGCCAACGGCGAACTGCATCTCATTGCTCCCTACAACCAGGCCGACGCCGTGCGCGGCCTGGAAGCGTTCAGCCATTTATGGATCCTTTTCGTCTTTCATCAAACGATGGAAGGCGGCTGGCGCCCAACTGTGCGTCCGCCTCGTCTTGGTGGTAATGCCAGAATGGGCGTTTTCGCCACACGCTCTACTTTCCGTCCTAATCCGATTGGTATGTCGCTGGTAGAGCTGAAAGAGGTTGTTTGCCATAAAGACAGCGTGATTCTGAAGCTTGGCAGTCTGGATCTGGTCGATGGGACGCCAGTGGTGGATATCAAACCGTATCTCCCCTTTGCCGAATCGCTTCCCGATGCCAGCGCCAGCTATGCGCAAAATGCGCCAGCGGCAGAAATGGCGGTGAGCTTTACCGCAGAGGTCGAAAAGCAGCTTTTGACACTGGAGAAGCGTTATCCGCAGTTAACGCTGTTTATCCGCGAAGTACTGGCGCAGGACCCGCGCCCGGCCTATCGTAAAGGTGAGGAAACGGGCAAAACCTATGCCGTCTGGCTGCATGATTTTAACGTTCGCTGGCGCGTCACCGACGCAGGTTTTGAAGTCTTTGCGCTGGAACCGCGTTAAATTCACGCCCTTCTCTTTTGACATTTCTTTTGCACTGGTAAACTAAATCACTTTTTTTGTCCCAGGCTCGCCTTGAGCCTGTTCTACCTTCCAACTGGAACCGTAACAACATGCGTACTAGCCAATACCTGCTCTCCACTCTCAAGGAGACACCTGCCGACGCCGAGGTGATCAGCCATCAGCTGATGCTGCGCGCCGGGATGATCCGCAAGCTGGCCTCCGGGTTATATACCTGGCTGCCGACCGGCGTGCGCGTTCTGAAAAAAGTCGAAAACATCGTGCGTGAAGAGATGAACAACGCCGGTGCGATCGAGGTGTCGATGCCGGTGGTTCAGCCAGCCGATTTGTGGCAAGAGAGTGGTCGTTGGGAACAGTACGGTCCGGAACTGCTGCGTTTTGTTGACCGTGGCGAGCGTCCGTTCGTACTCGGCCCAACTCATGAAGAAGTTATCACTGACCTGATTCGTAACGAGCTTAGCTCTTACAAACAGCTGCCGCTGAACTTCTATCAGATCCAGACCAAGTTCCGCGACGAAGTGCGTCCACGTTTCGGCGTCATGCGTTCCCGCGAATTCCTGATGAAAGATGCTTACTCTTTCCATACTTCTCAGGAATCCCTACAGGAAACCTACGATGCAATGTATGCGGCCTACAGCAAAATCTTCAGCCGCATGGGGCTGGATTTCCGCGCCGTACAGGCCGACACCGGTTCTATCGGCGGTAGCGCCTCTCACGAATTCCAGGTGCTGGCGCAGAGCGGTGAAGACGATGTGGTCTTCTCCGACACCTCTGACTATGCAGCGAACATTGAACTGGCAGAAGCTATCGCGCCGAAAGAACCGCGCGCTGCTGCTACCCAGGAGATGACGCTGGTTGATACGCCGAACGCGAAAACCATCGCGGAACTGGTTGAACAGTTCAATCTGCCGATTGAGAAAACGGTTAAGACTCTGCTGGTTAAAGCGGTTGAAGGCAGTAGCTTCCCGCTGGTTGCGCTGCTGGTGCGCGGTGATCACGAGCTGAACGAAGTTAAAGCAGAAAAACTGCCGCAGGTTGCCAGCCCGCTGACTTTCGCGACCGAAGAAGAAATTCGTGCCGTGGTTAAAGCCGGTCCGGGTTCACTGGGTCCGGTAAACATGCCGATTCCGGTGGTGATTGACCGTACCGTTGCGGCGATGAGTGATTTCGCTGCTGGTGCTAACATCGATGGTAAACACTACTTCGGTATCAACTGGGATCGCGATGTCGCTACCCCGGAAATTGCGGATATCCGCAACGTGGTGGCGGGCGATCCAAGCCCGGATGGTCAGGGTACGCTGCTGATCAAACGTGGTATCGAAGTCGGTCACATCTTCCAGCTGGGTACCAAGTACTCCGAAGCACTGAAAGCCTCCGTACAGGGTGAAGATGGCCGTAACCAAATCCTGACAATGGGTTGCTACGGTATCGGGGTAACGCGTGTGGTAGCTGCGGCGATTGAGCAGAACTACGACGAACGCGGCATCGTATGGCCTGACGCTATCGCGCCGTTCCAGGTGGCGATTCTGCCGATGAACATGCACAAATCCTTCCGCGTACAAGAGCTTGCTGAGAAACTGTACAGCGAACTGCGTGCACAAGGTATCGAAGTGCTGCTGGATGACCGCAAAGAGCGTCCGGGCGTGATGTTTGCTGATATGGAACTGATCGGTATTCCGCACACTATTGTGCTGGGCGACCGTAACCTCGACAACGACGATATCGAATATAAATATCGTCGCAACGGCGAGAAACAGTTAATTAAGACTGGTGACATCGTCGATTATCTGGTGAAACAGATTAAAGGCTGATGCCAGAAAGGGTCCTGAATTTCAGGGCCCTTTTTTACATGGATTGTATAAAATGGATAAACTAAAGGCGTACTGCCGCCAGCTTCTCCCCTGCTTTCTTTTACTTTCGGCCTGTACCGTTGATATCAGCCAGCCAGACTCCTCTGCCACAGCGGTAGATGCCGAGGCAAAAACATGGGCAGTTAAATTCCAGCATCAAAGCTCTTTCACCGAACAATCAATAAAAGAAATAACGGAACCAGATCTCAAACCCGGCGATTTGCTTTTCTCCTCAAGTCTGGGGGTAACCTCATTTGGGATCCGCGTTTTCAGCACTTCCTCTGTGAGTCACGTTGCAATCTATCTGGGTGATAATAACGTTGCAGAAGCGACAGGCGCTGGCGTCCAGATTGTTTCCCTGAAAAAAGCCATGAAGCACAGTGATAAGCTTTTCGTTTTACGAGTCCCGGACCTTACCCCGCAACAAGCCACAGAAATCACCGCGTTCGCCAACAAAATCAAAGATAGCGGGTATAACTATCGCGGCATTGTCGAGTTCATTCCATTTATGGTGACCCGCCAGATGTGCTCACTAAATCCTTTTTCCGAGGATTTTCGCCAACAGTGCGTCAGCGGCCTGGCGAAAGCGCAGTTAAGCAGTGTGGGCGAAGGAGACAAAAAGTCGTGGTTTTGTTCGGAATTTGTCACTGATGCATTTGCCAAAGCCGGGCATCCGCTTACGCTGGCGCAGTCAGGTTGGATTAGCCCTGCCGATCTGATGCATATGCGTACTGGTGATGTCTCTGCGTTTAAGCCAGAAACGCAGTTACAGTATGTTGGGCACCTGAAGCCTGGGATTTATATTAAAGCGAGTCGCTTCGTTGGGCTGACTCGGTGATAAAAGCCGGAGAATGCTCCGGCGTTCAATTACTGCCCCAAACTGCCGCAATCCTTGTTCGGGTAAAATTTACCCGCCGTATCGGGCGCTAATAATTTGGTCGGCGCACCGGTATCCGGATTAACCTCCAGCGTAAAGTGACCTTCAACTGACAATAACACCGGTTTTTCACTGTTACCACGAGCCGCCAGATAGCCACGCTCCAGCTCTGCGTTATTCGCCACCATAAAACGTTTTCCGGTCGCGCAATCAGTAAAAGTTGCTGCGTCTGCCATATAGAAATACATGCCACGCAGGGTCATCGGCGTCATTGGCATGCTCGATTTTGCCGGTTCCAGCGTGTAGTTGAACTGCGATTCAATCGGATTGCCTTCGCGATCGAGCATCTCCAGCGCATCCCCTTTCGCCCGATAATATGACTTTTCGCCTTTACTGTCGGTTAATACCAGCTTGTCGGCAGTTCGCGCCCATGTACCGTAAGAGGCAAAGGATGAAGGCTCTTCACGAGCGCCAAGATAGCGTTCGTTCATCACCCAGGTTCCATCTTTTTCGAGGAACAGAGAGGTTTCGATCCCTTCGCAATCGGCACACGGCAGCACGCCGCGCCAACTTTGCGGCATCGGTTTCAGTTCGGCAGCCTGCGCCGGAGAAAGCGTATCGACTTCGGCCCGATTGTTACATCCCATCAGAGTAAAGAGGCTGATTACAGCCATCGCTGTCACTATCGCTTTTCTCACCATCCATTCCTTCTTTTTACTCCCGACCGCTGCGCACTTTGCCGCGCATCGCCTTCACGCTTGATTTTTGTGCCTTCGATGCCAGCCTGCGCTCTTTTGATGCGCGGGTGGGCCGCGTGGGTCGTCGGGCTTTTTGTTCTGTTGTTAATTCTTTAATCACTGCCACCAACCGGGCCAGCGCCGCTTCGCGGTTGAGCTCCTGACTACGGTATTCCTGCGCCTTAATGACAATCACGCCATCGCTGCTGATTAAATGATGGCTGGCGGCAAGCAGGCGCTCTTTGTAATACTCTGGCAGGCTGGACGCCCGAATGTCAAAACGCAGATGAATGGCCGTTGAGGTCTTATTGACATGCTGCCCACCCGCGCCCTGTGCACGAATAGCAGTGATCTCAAGCTCGTCATCGGGGATAGCAACATGTCGGGAAATCACAATCATGAAGGTTGTTGCCAGGCGGTTAAGTTCACTTCCAGATTATTCTTATCATCCGATAACCAGATCACGCCATCCTGAATCGTTGCCTGCAGCGTCATGGTACGATCGGCA
Organism: Escherichia sp. E10V5; assembly: GCF_004212315.1. NCBI lineage: Bacteria > Pseudomonadati > Pseudomonadota > Gammaproteobacteria > Enterobacterales > Enterobacteriaceae > Escherichia > Escherichia sp. E10V5. The sequence goes on along the minus strand of NZ_RHJM01000024.1, from coordinate 96,433 downwards.
AAGGCACTCACTTTCGCCAGCTGCTCGTCGTCCAGATACCAGACGGAAAGATTGGCAAACTGCGCACATTTGCTCTGATTTTGCTGCCACCAGATTTGCGCCGCCCGACTATTATAGGCAAACAGCGCCACTTCTGCGGCCTGAGTGCAGGCTTTCTTAATCCGTCGCTCATCCGGCAGCCCCAGTTCAATCCACAAATCAATGCCCAGGTGATCGTTACGCAGCCACGCTTCCGGCTCATCATCGGCACACAAACCTCGGGTAAATTGCAGACGTTCATCAGCATATTTCAGCCACGCCAGCAGGCGCAGCATCATGCGCTCCTGAGTTTCTGAAGGATGGCGCGCCAGCGTCAGAGAGGCATCGAGAAACTGGTTGCGGTCGAGATCGGCCACATTAACCGTCGCTTTATAAATTGTCGCTTTAAGCGCCATAAGAAAACTCCTTTCGAATCAGGAGGCCATTGTAACGGAATACGTGCAGTTGCGGCGCTGATATTGCAGAAATGAGTGTGGTATAGTCACCTTGCGAAACAGAGTTTATCTTCGTAGGCTTAGACTTGCATCCACGGTTAAGTCAGAGTGCTGACAGGAGGGCATGTGGAAAAATATTGTGAGTTAATACGCAAGCGGTACGCGGAAATCGCCAGCGGAGACTTAGGATACGTTCCGGACGCGCTGGGCTGCGTTTTGAAAGTGCTGAATGAAATGGCTGCCGACGACGCCCTTTCTGAGGCTGTCAGGGAAAAAGCAGCATACGCTGCGGCAAACTTACTGGTGAGCGATTATGTCAATGAATGATACGTATCAACCAATCAATTGTGATGATTACGATAATCTTGAGCTCGCCTGCCAGCATCATTTAATGCTGACACTTGAGCTGAAAGATGGCGAAAAATTGCAGGCGAAGGCCAGCGATTTAGTCTCCCGCAAAAATGTGGAGTATCTGGTCGTCGAGGCCGCTGGCGAAACCCGCGAGCTACGTCTGGATAAAATTACCAGCTTTAGCCACCCGGAAATCGGTACGGTGGTAGTGAGCGAGTCCTGATTGACTTTCGCCGGATGCGACGTTTGAAGCGTCTTATCCGGCTTTCACTTAACTAAGTGTTTTCTGCCAGATAAAACTTACGCCCTTCTCACCTTCAGCCACACCTTCTTGCGTCACAAATACCCCTGCCGCCGCAATCAGCGTTTCGCCATAAAACAGCAGTGGCGTGGTGTCACGTAGCCACGGCGGCACGCCCAGCTCCTGCCAGATTTTCTTCAGCTTACGTCCGCCGTTGCGCCCGACAATATGCAGCAATCCTGGCGCTTTGAAACGCACGCTGACCGCTTCGTCTGCACGCGGAGGGCGAATATCGCCTCCCGCAGTAAGCTGTACACTTCCCAGCCCCGCCGGTAATTCCAGCGGTTGTAGCCACGTCTGCCACGGCACAATGGTTTCGCTTTGCCCGGCGACGGATTTAATCCACCACAATTGCGACTGATAGCGGCGGATTTCAAACGCGCCAAAACGTAAACAGGGGGAAGCATCTTCCCGCGCCAGCGCCACTTCCTGCCAGATCCGCACCAGCGCGTCGCGGGAAGGCATTGGGGCATTCAGCCCTGCCAGCCAGCGGCGGATAATCGCGGCGCGACGGGCATCACTCATCGCCAGCATTGGCGCAATCTGCAGCGTCCTTTGCGGCGTTTGGCAGTGCGCTAAATCATCCGCCAGCAGTTCATCCAGCAGGCTCTCTTGTTCGGCGCAAAGTGCGGCACTTCGGGCCGTCGCTTCGGCAAAATGTGGCCAACGCTGCTGCAATAACGGCACCACGCGCAGGCGCAGGAAGTTACGATCGTAGGAATCGTCCTGATTACTTTCGTCTTCAATCCAGCGTAAACCATGCGCCAATGCCCACTGCGCCAGTTCTCCCCGCGTACGGGCGAGCAACGGACGGATAAGCCGCGTTCCGGCAAACTCCGAGACTTCCCCCATAGCCGAAAGCCCGGCGGGGCCGCTTCCGCGTTTTAGCGCCAGCAGAAAGGTTTCACATTGATCGTCAAGATGTTGCGCTGTGACCAGCACTTCGCCAGGTAACAAGGTGCGGGCAAATGCCTGATAACGCGCCTGCCGCGCCTGGGCCTCAATGCCTAACCCCTCTTGCGCAAGCTGCACACGCTCAACCACCAGCGGCACCTGCCACTGCTGGCAGATATTTTCACAATGTTTCACCCAGGCATCAGCATTGGCACTTAACCCATGATGCACATGGATAGCGCGCAAAGCGACGCCCGGATTTTCCGCCCGCCACTGCACCAGTTGATGCAGCAGAACGGTAGAGTCAAGCCCGCCGCTAAAGGCCGCCAGAATCTGGCGTGAGGTGAGAAGTTGTGTATTCAGTGTGAGTGTCATGATAGCGCGATTTTACAGTAGCGATGCCCGGCACGTTACCGGGCAAATGCAGTAATGACAAGCCTTACTGCTCATACAGTTCCAGCGGCAGTCCGTCAGGGTCGTTAAAGAACGTGAAGCGTTTTTGCGTGTATGGATCGACACGTATCGCTTCACATTTCACGTTATTGCTTTCCAGGTGCGCCACTGCCGTATCGATATCATCAACGCTAAAAGCCAGATGGCGCAGGCCGCAGGCTTCCGGTCGGCTGGGTCGTTGCGGCGGAAACGGAAATGAGAAAAGCTCAATCACGTACTGCCCGTTAAGTGCCAAATCCCCTTTCCACGAATCTCGCGCTTCACGATAGACTTCGCTTTGCAACGTGAAGCCGAGAATGTCGCAGTAAAAAGCTTTGCTCACCGCATAATCCGTCGCAATAATCGCAATATGGTGAACCTGTTTTAACCCCAACATAGAATCTCCTGCATTGATATGATACGCACGTGCATCGCTATATATTGATAATACGCACAAATTACAGGAAAGATGAATCAGACATTTACACTGACTTTAAAACAACATCTCAAACGCCTGTAATAGCGGTTGAGATGCGGTTTGGTGAAGCGCTTTGCGGGAGATTACTCTGCGCTATTCTTGCTAACACTCTCGGCAATGCGGCGCAAATATTCGTTATTCTTAAACGCTATCATAATTAATTCGAAAGTCATACGACAGCTTATAAGACCAATGACGGTATAAGCTAACCCTAAGATAATGTTTCCGCTAAATATGGAGAAGACACCGCCTATCAGTGTCAGCACCATAGCCAGCCAGTAAAAAAACACCAGAACACGCGGCATAAGAAGATGATCAAATCCTAAAATTGCTTTCATATTTTATCCTTAAAAATTCTATGAGATTGATAAATTTATATTATTTTTGACCACTGTGTATATTGGTATATGCCTCCGAAATCGGAGTTATCAACATGAGTTCAAGAATTTTATGGCAGGGGAAAACGAAAGTAAGATTATCTAAATGTATTTATAATATGACTAAATAAACTACATAGAAAAAAAGGCCACCGAAGTGACCCTTTTCAGAATATTTGCTGATTACGCGTAGCCGTAGCTCATCAGGCGCTGATAGCGACGATTTTTTAAATCTTCAGTGCTTAACACGTCGAGATCGGCCAGATCCGCCAGCAGTTGCGCTTTCAAAGACGCCGCCATCGCTTCCGGGTTACGGTGAGCGCCGCCCAGCGGTTCCGGGATGATGGAGTCGATCAGTTTCAGTTCTTTCAGGCGCGGAGCGATGATACCCATCGCTTCAGCCGCCAGCGGCGCTTTGTCGGCGCTCTTCCACAGAATGGACGCACAACCTTCCGGCGAGATAACGGAATAGGTGCTGTATTGCAGCATATTCACTTTATCGCCCACGCCAATCGCCAGCGCGCCGCCAGAACCACCTTCACCGATAACGGTACAAATAGTCGGTACACTAAGGCGAGACATTTCACGCAGGTTGCGCGCGATGGCTTCAGACTGACCGCGTTCTTCTGCGCCCACGCCCGGATAAGCTCCAGGAGTGTCGATAAAGGTGATGATTGGCATCTTAAAGCGTTCAGCCATTTGCATCAGACGCAGAGCTTTGCGGTAACCTTCTGGTGCTGGCATACCAAAGTTACGGCGAATTTTTTCTTTGGTTTCACGACCTTTCTGATGACCAATGATCATCACCGGACGACCGTCAAGACGTGCGATACCACCGACGATAGCTTTGTCATCTGCATACGCACGATCACCAGCCAGTTCGTCAAATTCATCAAATGCCAGGCGAACGTAATCCAGGGTATAAGGGCGCTGTGGATGGCGTGCCAGTTGGGCAATCTGCCATGCGCCGAGATCGGCGAAGATTTTACGTGTCAGTTCTACGCTTTTTTCACGCAGACGATGCACTTCTTCATCGATGTTAATATCCAGTTTCTCATCCTGACGGCTAACCGCAGTCAGAGAATCGATTTTCGCTTCCAGCTCTGCAATCGGCTGTTCAAAATCAAGGAAATTCAGACTCATAGTATTCCTGTATTAGTCAAACTCCAGTTCCACCTGCTCCGAACCAATGAGGCCACGGAGATCGTTTAACAAACGATCGCTCGGAGAGACACGCCACGTCGCGCCAAAACGCAACCGCGCGCGTGCATCCGCCCTCTGATAGTAGAGATGTACTGGAATTGTCCCAGAGCGGTGGGGTTCCAGAGACTGACGGAGTCGGTTTAAAAGCTGGTCATCAATTTGCCTGTCCGTCAGCGAGATAGCAAGCCCGCGAGCATATTTTTCCCGGGCTTCGTCAATATCCATCACTTCGCGAGCGGTCATTTTAAGCCCACCGCTGAAGTCATCAAAGCTGACCTGTCCGCTGACGATAAGTATGCGGTCTTTTTCCAGCAATTGCTGGTATTTATCCAGGGCGTCTGTAAACAACATCACTTCCAGGCGCCCGGAACGGTCATCCAGCGTGCAGATACCGATACGATTGCCGCGCTTGGTGACCATAACCCGCGCGGCAACAACGAGCCCCGCAGCCGTGGTGACTTTACCACGTTCTGTCGGGTGCATGTCTTTCAGCCTTACGCCTCCGACATAACGCTCAATCTCTTTTAAATACTGATTGATGGGGTGGCCCGTCAGGTACAGCCCCAACGTTTCACGTTCCCCATCTAACACCACCTGCTCCGGCCAAGGCTGGCAGCTGGCGTAGGATTGTTCAATTTGTTCCGGCTCTTCGGCCAGCACGCCGAACATATCGGCCTGACCGATGGCTTCCGCTTTCGCGTGTTGATCTGCCGCTTTTAACGCATCGCCCAGCGAGTTCATCAGCGCCGCGCGGTGTGGACCCAGACGGTCAAACGCCCCGGACATGATCAGTTTTTCCAGCACTCGCCGGTTTAACTTTTTGGTGTCGGTACGGGCGCAGAGATCGAACAGTTCGCGGAAATAGCCGCCTTTATTTCGGGCTTCGATGATGGCCTCAATCGGACCTTCACCCACCCCTTTGATAGCGCCAATACCATACACGATTTCGCCGTCGTCGTTGACGTGGAAATGGTAAAGACCGGAGTTTATATCTGGTGGCAGGATTTTCAGCCCCATCCGCCAGCACTCATCCACCAGGCCCACCACCTTCTCGGTATTATCCATATCGGCGGTCATTACCGCCGCCATAAACTCTGCCGGATAGTGCGCTTTCAGCCATAACGTTTGATATGACACCAAAGCATAGGCCGCAGAGTGCGATTTGTTAAATCCATAACCGGCGAATTTCTCCACCAGATCGAAGATTTTCATCGCCAGTTCGGCGTTGATCCCGTTCTTTTCTGCACCTTCAGCAAATACAGAACGCTGCTTAGCCATCTCTTCCGGCTTTTTCTTACCCATCGCACGACGCAGCATATCCGCGCCACCGAGGGTATAACCAGAAAGCACCTGGGCAATCTGCATGACCTGTTCCTGATACAGGATGATGCCGTAGGTTGGCTCCAGTACCGGTTTCAGGCTTTCATGCTGCCACTGCACGTCCGGGTAGGAAATCTCTTCGCGACCATGTTTACGGTCGATAAAGTTATCCACCATCCCTGATTGCAACGGACCGGGGCGGAACAGTGCCACCAGTGCGATCATATCTTCGAAGCAGTCAGGTTGCAGACGCTTGATCAGGTCCTTCATGCCGCGCGATTCAAGCTGGAATACCGCCGTGGTTTCCGAGCGTTGCAGCATGTCGAAGCTTTTCTTATCATCCAGCGGGATCGCGGCGATATCCAGCGGCGGCTCGCCATTCTTCGCTCGCCGCTTGTTGATCATCTCCAGCGCCCAGTTGATGATGGTGAGCGTACGCAAACCGAGGAAGTCGAACTTCACCAGCCCGGCGTATTCAACGTCGCTTTTATCAAACTGGGTGACCGGATGTTTGCCCTCTTCATCGCAATAAAGTGGCGCAAAATCAGTAATTTTTGTCGGCGCGATAACCACCCCACCGGCGTGCTTACCGGCGTTACGGGTGACCCCTTCCAGTTTGCGCGCCATGTCGATCAGCGCCTTAACTTCTTCATCCGCTTCGTAGATTTCCGGCAGCTGTGGCTCGGCTTCAAACGCTTTCGCCAGCGTCATCCCTGGATCGGGCGGGATCAGTTTCGAGATACGGTCGACAAAGCCGTACGGATGCCCCAGCACGCGGCCTACGTCGCGGATCACCGCTTTCGCCGCCATCGTACCGAAGGTGATGATCTGCGATACCGCATCACGACCGTACATGTCTGCCACGTGTTCGATCACCTGATCGCGTTTCTCCATACAGAAGTCAACGTCAAAGTCAGGCATGGAGACACGTTCCGGGTTAAGGAAACGTTCGAACAGCAGGTCAAATTCCAGCGGATCGAGGTCGGTGATTTTCAGCGCGTAGGCCACCAGTGACCCTGCACCGGAGCCACGGCCCGGCCCTACCGGTACGCCGTTATCTTTCGACCACTGGATAAATTCCATAACGATGAGGAAGTAGCCCGGGAAGCCCATCTGGTTGATAACCTGAAGTTCAGTCTCCAGACGCTCGTCATATTCCGGGCGGCGCTTAACACGTTCTTCTTCATCAGGGAATAAAAATGCCAGACGCTCTTCCAGCCCCTCTTTTGCACGCTTGACCAGATAATCTTCAGTACTCATGTCCCCGGTCGGGAACTGCGGCAGGAAGTATTCACCAAGACGCACAGTCACGTTACAGCGTTTGGCGATCTCAACGGTGTTGGCAAGGGCTTCGGGGATGTCTGCAAACAGCTCGCACATCTCCTCTTCACTACGCATATATTGCTGCGGCGAATAGTTACGCGGGCGTTTAGGATCGTCGAGGGTAAAGCCGTCGTGGATCGCGACGCGGATTTCGTGTGCATCAAAGTCGCTGCTGTCGATAAAGCGCACGTCGTTGGTCGCCACGACGGGCAAACCGCGCGCTTCCGCCAGTTCCACCGCCGCGTGCAAATAGCTTTCTTCGTCCGGTCTGCCGGTGCGAATCAGTTCGAGAAAATAGCGATCCGGGAAGTGTTCTTCATAAAACGCGACACACTCGTCCACCAGTGCGCTGTTACCACGCAAAAGACTGCGTCCGACGTCGCCCATGCGCCCGCCGGAAAGAAGGATCAACCCTTCGTTTAATTCGATAAGCCAGTCGCGATCGATGATCGGTCCGGCGGCACCGTAACCGCGCTGATACGCTTTTGAGATCAGCAACGTCAGATTCTGATAGCCGGTATTGTTCGCCGCCAGCACCGTCAGGTGGGTTAACTCATCACCCAATAAGTCGCACTGGACATTAAAATCCGCCCCGACGATGGGCTTAATCCCTGCGCCATGTCCCGCTCCGTAGAACTTCACCAGACCGCAAAGGTTGGTGAAATCGGTGATCGCCAGCGCAGGCATACCCAACGCCGCCGCCTTTTTTACCAGCGGCGCGGTTTTGGCCAGGCCATCGATCATCGAGTAGTCGCTGTGCACCCGCAGGTGTACGAAACGTGGTTCAGACATCTTCAGATTCCGGTTTACTTAATCTCGACACAAGAATCAGGACGCAAGTCCCAGTGCGCGTTTGACAGGCCCAAAGCTGCGACGATGATGTTCAGTCGCGCCATATTCAGCCAGTTTTTCCAGATGAAAAGCGGTTGGATACCCTTTGTGTTGGGCAAAGCCATATTGTGGATAAACGATGTCCAGCGCCGCCATTTCAGCGTCGCGCGTCACTTTCGCCAGGATAGACGCAGCACTGATTTCCGGTACGCGGCTATCGCCTTTAACTACAGCCATCGACGGCATCGGTAATTTCGGGCAGCGGTTACCATCAACCAACACATATTCCGGCGCAATATGCAGCCCAGCGACGGCACGCTGCATCGCCAGCATGGTCGCGTGTAAAATATTCAGTTCGTCGATTTCATGAGGTTCCGCACGGCCCAGGCTCCAGCTTAACGCTTTCTCTTTGATCTCTTCACAGAGCGCAAGACGACGTTTTTCACTTAGCTTTTTGGAATCATTCAACCCGACAATCGGGCGCGCCGGATCGAGGATCACGGCAGCGGTAACGACCGCGCCAACCAACGGCCCGCGCCCAACTTCATCCACACCCGCAACCAGATTCGTGTGCGGATAGACAAATTCGATCATTGTGCTAACTCCAGAACGGCTTGTGCCGCCTGTTCATCGGCATTGCAGCGGATCTGCTGATGCAGCTCGCGGAAGGTGTCGTGCATCGCGTGGCTGGTTTTCCCGTTCGCCAACAGCGGTAACAGCGACTCAGCCAGTTTTTGCGGCTCACACTCTTCCTGCAATAATTCTTTAACTAACTCTCTGCCCGCCAGCAGGTTTGGCAGCGAGACATAATCGGTTTTCACCAGCCGCTTCGCCAACCAGAAGGTGAAAGGCTTCATGCGATACCCCACCACCATCGGGCATTTCGCCAGCATGCACTCCAGTGCAGCCGTACCCGATGCCAATAGCGCCGCATCGCTGGCGACCATCGCCTCACGGCCCATTCCATCCAGCATATGAACCGACAGGTCTGGCGCGACTTCATCTTTGATGCGTTCAAACTGCTCACGGCGTTTGGCATTTACCAGCGGCACCACGATCTCCAGATCAGGGTACGTCTGGCGCAAAAGCTGGGCAGTTTTCAGGAAATCGGCGCTAAGCATCTCAACTTCCGCGCCACGACTTCCCGGCAACAGCGCCAGACAGTGGGCATCGTGAGGGATCCCCAGCACATCACGCGCGGCGTTTTTATCTGGATCTAACGGCATGGCATCAGCCATGGTGTGACCGATAAAACGGCACGGCACGTTATATTTGTCATAAAACGCTTTTTCGAAAGGCAGAAATGCGAGCACCAGATCGGTGGCTCTGCCTATTTTGAAAACGCGTTTCTGTCGCCACGCCCAGACGGACGGACTGACATAATGAATGGTTTTGATACCCTGCTTTTTAAGGTTACCTTCAAGGGTAATATTGAAGTCAGGCGCATCAATACCGACAAAAACATCTGGCTTCAGTTCGCCAAAACGCTTTGTCAGATCGGCACGAATATGCAGTAAGCGACGCAGACGCCCGAGCACTTCAACAATGCCCATCACCGCCAGCTCTTCCATTTCGTACCAGGCTTCGCAACCTTCGGCTTGCATTCGTGGCCCGGCAACACCAACAAAGCGGGCATTGGGCACACGTTCTTTCAGAGCACGGATTAAACCGGCCCCCAGGATATCGCCGGAGGTTTCTCCGGCGACCAGGGCAATCGTTAATGGACGCTGTTCAGTCATTAACGAATCAGACCGCGCGTTGAGCGTGCAAAGAAATCGGTAAACGCTTTCACTTCCGGATATGTTTCCGCCAGTTCAGCAATTTCCGGTTTCACTTCATCGAGCGTTTTACCGCTGCGATAAATCAGCTTATACGCATTGCGGATAGCGGTAATCGCCTCACGGCTGAATCCGCGGCGCTTCAGCCCTTCGATATTGACACCGAACGGTGTTGCATGGTTACCCTGCGCAATGACATAAGGAGGGACGTCCTGCGCCACACCAGAGCAACCGCCTACCATCACGTGCGCACCAATGATGCAGAACTGATGGACTGCGGTCATGCCGCCGATGATCGCGAAGTCGTCTACCGATACGTGACCCGCCAGCGTTGCGTTGTTGGCGAGAATGCAGCGGTTACCTACCGTACAATCGTGCGCAATGTGCGCGTTGATCATCAGTAAGTTGTCGCTGCCCACCTTCGTCAATCCACCGCCCTGGACCGTGCCACGATGAATGGTGACGCTTTCGCGAATGCGGTTACGATCGCCGATTTCCACGCGGGTCGGTTCGCCAGCATATTTCAGATCCTGGTTAACTTCACCGATGGAGGCGAACTGATAAATCTCATTGTCGCGGCCAATTTTAGTATGACCATTCACGACAACGTGAGATTTCAGTACGGTACCCTCACCAATTTCGACATGGGGTCCAACGATACAAAAAGGACCAATGTGGGCGTTAGCGCCAATCGACGCGCCCTCTTCCACAATGGCGGTTGGATGCACAAAGGCGGATTTATCAATCACGTATCAGGCCTCCCGGCTACGAGCACACATCATCGTTGCTTCGCAAACTACTTTACCGTCGACCAGAGCAACCCCTTTAAAACGGGTCAGGCCGCGGCGCGTTTTTTCGAAAGTGACTTCCATGATCATTTGATCGCCTGGCACGACCGGGCGCTTGAAGCGCGCTTCGTCAATACCGGCGAAGTAGTACAGCTCACCCGGTTCCAGTTTTCCTACGCTTTTAAACGCCAGAATACCTGTTGCCTGTGCCATAGCTTCCAGAATCAGCACACCCGGGAAAATCGGTTTTCCAGGGAAATGGCCCTGGAAGAATGGCTCATTGACAGAGACATTTTTTACTGCGCGCAGAAAACGACCTTCTTCAAAATCCAGCACGCGATCCACCAGTAAGAACGGGAAACGGTGCGGCAGAAGTTCTAAAATCTCTTCAATCTGCAGAGTATGAGTGTTAGTAGTCAAGATACTCTTCCTGTCAAAATATAAGAAACGACAATAATAACACGGCCTGCCGCAATCGTAAGAATGAGACAGGCCGTAAAGTTTGGCGAACAAAAGATGGAACGTTAGTCTTGTTGATTAACCTTGCGCTCAAGCGACTTCAGACGCTTGCTCATGTCATCAATGTTCATCACCAGTGCAGCGGTTTTGCGCCAGACTTTGTTGGGTTGCAGCGGAATGCCTGAGGAATAGACGCCTGGTTCAGTGATGGGACGCATCACCATACCCATGCCCGTAACCGTCACTTTATCGCATATTTCCATATGCCCGTTGATTACGCTGGCACCGCCGATCATGCAGTAACGACCAATTTTCAGGCTGCCCGCCATAATGACGCCACCGGCAACCGCCGTATTGTCGCCAATCACGACGTTATGTGCAATCTGGCACTGGTTATCAATGATCACGCCATTGCCAATAACGGTGTCGTCCAGCGCACCGCGATCGATGGTGGTACATGCGCCGATCTCCACGCGATCGCCAATAATTACGCGACCAATCTGCGGGATCTTCACCCAGTTACCACGATCGTTGGCATAGCCAAAGCCGTCTGCGCCTACCACAGTTCCGGATTGGATCAGGCAATTCTGACCAATCTGGATCTCATGGTAAATCGTCACGTTCGCCCAAAGACGCGAACCTGCACCGATTTTGCTGTTTTTACCAACGAAGCAACCGGCGCCGATAACCACGTTATCGCCCAGTTCAACGCCGGACTCAATCACCGCGTTAGCGCCAATTGATACGTTGTTACCCAGCTTCGCCGTCGCGTCGATCACTGCACTCGGTGCAATGTTTTGCGCGGGCTGTGGCGTGGTATCTAAAATTTGCGCCATGCGCGCGTAAGTCAGGTAGGGATTCTTCACTACCAGCGCGGCACTTTTCGCGAAAGGGAGATCGTCCTGAGTCATGACAACCGCGGACGCCTGGCACAAGCCTAAATGTTCACGGTATTTAGGGTTAACCATGAACGTGATGTGACCTGTTTGTGCAGATTGCATGGACGCAACGCCGGTGATGACGATATCGCCATCACCGTGTAGTTCTGCATCCAACTGCTGCGCTAAATCAGCCAGTCGAATTGAAGGCATTACTTATTTAACCTGTTTCAGTACGTCAGCAGTGATGTCTTTTACATCGCTGCTGTTGTAAGCAACGGCGTTTGCGTCAACAACCAGATCGATGCTCTGGCTGCTGGCAACGGATTTCACAGCAGTCTGGATACGAGTAACCAGTTTACCGCGTTCTTCGTTGGAACGACGTGCACGATCCTGCTCAAAAGCCTGCGCTTTCTGAGCAAAAGTCTGGCGCTGAGCCATCACGTCTTTTTCCAGCTTAGTGCGATCGCTGCCGGCTTTCATGGACTGCAGCTTTTTCATTTTAGCTTGCAGATCAGTTTCCATACGCTGCAGTTCGCTGGCACGGCCTTTGAACTCATTTTCCAGCGTGTTAGAAACACCGGTTTTCTGTGCTACCTGCTGAAACAGGCTGCCCATATTGACGATTGCAATTTTGTCAGCCGCCTGAGCAGAAGTTGCCAGTGCTAAACCGAGACCTGCCGCTAATAACCACTTTTTCACAATAAACTCCTTACCATCCCATTTGCACCGGAAGGTGCAGTTCTTTGCGTGGCCCGGCGATCTTATCGAGATCGCCTAAAGTCATCGCTACACTACCACTACATTCCTTTGTGGAGAACACTTACCAGGTTTTACCAATGTTAAACTGGAACTGTTCAGCCTTGTCTCCATCGTACTTTTTGAACGGCTGGGCGTAGGAGAACACCAACGGCCCCAATGGGGACATCCATTGTAATGCGATACCCGCAGACATACGGATATTGCTTGGATCACTATAGTCCGGATATCCAGAGTACTGACTTGAATCCCAGTTAGTATCCCAAACGGTACCCATATCCCAGAAGAAGGAGGTACGGACCGAGTTGGCATACTTATCGCTTATGAACGGCGTCGGAGTGATGAGTTCCAGGCTGGCAACCGCCATAGCGTTCCCCCCGATTGCATCATCCGATTTACACAGGTCGGTTGCACCGTCCTGAGTTGCACATTCATAATCGTAGTCCGGATTATAATCACTGGCCTGATGCGGGAAGTAAACCGCTTTCGGACCGATGGTATTGGACTGGAAGCCACGCACGGTGCTGGAACCACCTGCATAGAAGTTTTCATAGAACGGCATTTCTTTGCCGCCTAAACCATCACCGTAGCCCCAACGAGTACGACCCAGAACAACCCATTTGTGATCGTCGTCGATCGGCACATAGGTCGCCGTGTCTAACGTCACTTTATAGTATTCGTTATCCGATCCCGGAATGGTCACTTTACCGGTCAGGTTGACACGGGAACCATCCGTCGGGAAGTAACCACGGTCGAGCTTGTTATAGGTCCAACCATAGTTAAACGTGAAATCGTCCGTTTTGAAGCTGTTATCCTGATCAGAGGTGTTTGGATGCTCACCCATAGAGTAGAGATAACGCCACATCGCAACCTGCGGCTGCATGTTGGACAGGGAGTTATGGACATAACCCAAACCCGCACGTAGCGAGTTATATTCGTTGATCGGGAAGCCCAACGTCACGTCTGTACCATAACTCTTGTTGGTATAGTCGGACAGGTCAGCGTCATCTGCCTGGAAGTCATTATAGAAGACACGACCGCCAAGGCTTACACCATCTACAGTGAAGTACGGGTTGGTTACCGACAATTCAGCATAGGTCTGGTAATCGTTTTTGGTCCCGTTGATACCAACAGCATAACCGGTACCTAACCAGTTATCCTGCTGCACGCCAGCCTGGAAGCTCACACCACTTTCAGTACCGTAACCGATACCAAAGTTGAAGCTACCGGTGTTGCGCTCTTTTACCTTGTAGACCACGTCAACCTGGTCCGGGCTACCCGGAACACGTTGGGTATCGGTATCAACCGTTTCAAAGAAGCCCAGACGATTCAGACGTTCTTTACCCTGATCGACCAGATCGCTGCCTAACCAGGCACCTTCCATCTGGCGCATTTCGCGGCGCAGGACGGCATCTTTCGAGGTGTCGTTACCTTCAAAACGGATCTTACGTACGTAGAAACGGTTACCCGCATCAACGTTCACACGTAATTTAACGGTTTTGTCGGCGTCGTTGATTTCAGGCATCGACTGCACGCGCGGATAGGCATAACCGTAGCGACCGAGAAGTTTTTTAATGTCATCTTCCATTTTGGTCACTTTGGTGCCGTTATACAGCTCACCCGGCTCGATCTTAGTCAACTGTTCGATTTCCGCAGAGTGCCCGGCAAGGTTACCGCTCACTTCAACGCCAGAGAGTTTGTACTGATCGCCTTCGGTGATGTTTACCGTGACGTAGATACCTTTTTTATCTGGAGTCAGACTGACCTGGGTAGAGTCGATGTTGAAACGGGCATAACCGCGATCCAGATAGTAACTGCGCAGGGTTTCAAGGTCGCCCGCCAGTTTCTGTTTCTGATATTTACGATCGCCTACCACGTTCCACCACGGCACTTCGTCACGCAGCTGGAAATGAGAGATCAGTTCGTCGGTGGTGAAAGCATGGTTACCAACAATGTTGATTTGCTGGATTTCAGCTGACACACCTTCCTGGAACACCAGTTTTAGGTCAACACGGTTACGCGGCAGTGGGGTCACGACAGCTTTTACGCTGGCGCTGTATTTACCGACGCTGTAGTAGAAGTCTTCCAGACCTTTCTCGATATCGGCAATGGTGGTGCGATCGAGGGATTCCCCCACTCGCACGCCAGAAGCCTCGAGGTTTTGCTTCAGCATGTCATCTTTCACCGATTTGTTACCGGAGAAAGTGATGCTGGCAATGGTCGGACGTTCTTTTACCTGAACCAGAAGGGTATCACCATCACGAAGGACGCGAACATCCTCAAAGTTGCCGGTAGCAAACAGAGCGCGAATGGTATTACTGATATCTTCATCATTAACCGTGTCGCCTGTGCGCACCGGCATACTGAGGAGGGCCGCACCAACGGCGACACGCTGAAGGCCTTCGAAATGAATGTCTTTCACTACGAACCCTTCAGCACCGTATACGGTGGCGCTGCTAAACAGCAGCGACGCTATGAGCAACTTTTTCATCGCCATCGTTATTATGCGTTCTTCCTAACTAACTCTCATAACCGAGAGAAATCATTGAAAAGTGCAAGCCCCATTAACAGCACCAGCAAAATCGAGCCAATGCGATAACAAAAGTCTTGAACCCGCTCGGATACCGGTCCGCCCTTGATCTTTTCGATCGCAAGGAACAGCAGATGCCCCCCGTCAAGTACGGGCAACGGAAACAGGTTAATTATCCCTAAGTTCACGCTAATAAGCGCAAGGAACGGCAGGTAATAAACAACCCCGAGTTCCGCTGTCATCCCAGCCCCCTTGGCGATAGAGATCGGCCCACTGAGGTTGTTCAGTTTCACATCACCGGTGATCAATTTTCCCAGCATACTGACCGTCAGCTTCATCAATTGCCACGTTTTGTCCGTGGCCTCAACGATGGCGTTGAACGGTCCATACTGGCGTACAACTTTATACTCGTCTGGCAAAGGAATGACTTTCGGCTCAATGCCGGCAAAACCAATCGCTTTACCCTTACCCGGTTTGCTCTCCGGGATTAATGTCACAGACAAGGGACTCCCCTGTCTTTCGATATCTAACGCTAACGGTTTATCCGGGTTATCCCGGACAAGCATCACAAACGTCAGCCATTGCGTTAATGGCTGACCATCGACTTTAACGATCCTGTCGCCTGCTTGCAAACCCGCCTTACTTGCCGCTGAGTTTGGTGACACATTTTCCAGTACAGGTTCAATTTGCGGACCACGAGGGCGAATACCCAAAGAAGATACCGGATCTTCCTTATCAGGCTCAAACGCCCAGTTTCGCAAATCAAGCTTTACATCTCGTCGTTGATCGCTGCCAAAAGGTGCCACCGTAAGGGTGGTGCTTTCGTCGCCGATTTTGTCAACCAGTTGTAAGCGCACGGCATCCCAATCAGGCGTTTCGATACCATCTACAGCTTTTAGTTCCGTGCCAGGTACAATTTGTGCTTGTGCGGCAATCGAGTTGGCTGATATTTCACCAACAACCGGGCGAACGCCGGGAACACCAATGATAAAAACCAGCCAGTAAGCAAAGATAGCAAAAATGAAGTTTGCAACCGGACCTGCGGCGATTATCGCTGCACGCTGGCCAACAGTTTTATTGTTGAAGGCATGGTGGCGAAGTTCCGGAACAACCGGTTCTGCGCGTTCATCCAGCATTTTGACATAACCGCCCAGGGGGATCAGGGCGATGACATATTCGGTGCCGAGTTTGTCAGTGCGGCGCCAGAGCGCCTTACCAAAACCTATCGAGAAACGCTCAACGCGAACACCACAGCGCCGGGCAACCCAGAAATGACCAAATTCATGCACGGTGATAAGCACACCCAGTGCAACGATGAACGAAGCCAAATCCCAGAGAAAACTCAGCATAATACCTTCCGTTAAAGCGTCCTGAATACCAGCAACAACAGGCAAGCAAAGACCGGCACAGCAGCCGTCAGGCTATCAATACGATCTAAAATACCACCGTGTCCTGGAATTAAATGACCGCTGTCCTTAATTCCTGCTTCGCGCTTAAACATGCTCTCAGTTAAGTCGCCGAGCACAGAGGCTAGAGCTGCGACAATAGAGCAAATGAGTAAGGTGACGGGGGCGACGTCGAGATTCGCCCACATACCGTAACCCCATGAGATTACTGCTGCGGTCGCGAGTCCGCCAATAAAACCTTGCCAGGTTTTACCCGGAGAAACCTTCGGCGCCAGCTTATGTTTGCCAAATAATTTGCCAAACATATATGCCCCTGAGTCAGCTCCCCAGACCAGGATCATGACATAGAGCAGCCATATCGCACCACTGTAATGATTCTCGTCATAGTGCCAGGCACGTAACGTCAGCATGCCCCAAAAGAAAGGCACAATGGTTAATACACCGAAAATAATGCGTAACGTTTTAGAGTTGCGCCAGATTGCCGCCGAACCGGGGTAAAATAGCACCAATAATAACGCAACACCCCACCAACCAAGCGAAGCCCAAAGTGAGACTTCAACCAGTGGTTGATGAATATTCCGATGATATTCCGGCAATAGAAAAAGCATCAGCGCCAGCAATAACCCGCACAGCACCGCCAGCCATACCCGCTGCGAGCGAGTGGTAAAACCGCTAAGCTGTCCCCATTCCCACGCCGCCAGCATACAAACTACCAGCGTAACAATGGCGAACCCCACCGGCGGCAACAAAAACAGCGCCGCGATGACTACGGGTATTAAAACAAAAGCAGATATCAGGCGATACTTCAGCAAAAGCGACCCCCATCAGGCTGTTTCATCACCGGGCTCGGTGCCGCCGAAACGACGCTCACGATTAGCAAAGGCATTTAACGCCCCTTCAAAGTCTTGTTCATCGAAATCGGGCCAAAGAACATCTGTAAAGTAAAGTTCGGCATAGGCAATTTGCCAAAGCAAAAAGTTACTAATGCGATGCTCCCCCCCAGTCCTAATTACTAAATCTACAGGGGCCAGTTCATGCATACAGACATGCTGGTTAAGCATCTCTTCATCTATCTGATCCGGTTGCAGGTTTCCTTGCTGCACCTTTTCAGCCAGTTGCCTGACTCCCTGGGCAATATCCCAACGTCCACCGTAGTTCGCCGCAATATTTAGCGTCAGACCGGTATTCCCGGCAGTTAACGCTTCAGATTTACGAATACGTTCTTGCAAACGCGAGTTAAAGCGACTGGTATCGCCAATAATACGCAGACGCACGTTATGTCGGTGCAGGCTTTTTACTTCGCTATCAAGCGCCCACACAAACAGTTCCATTAACGCACTGACTTCCTGCGCTGGTCGGTTCCAGTTTTCACTACTAAAGGCATACAGCGTTAACGCCTCAATACCGTTGTTGGCCGCAAAAGAGACAGCCCGGCGGACGGATTTTGCCCCGGCTTTATGCCCAAAGGCACGAATCTTCCCTTGCTTTTTTGCCCAGCGACCATTGCCGTCCATAATGATCGCAACATGGCGACAGCCATGTGCTGGCAATTTTTCGCTAAGTGGTTGAGTAGCAGACAACATCACGCGTTTTTTATTCCCTGATAGGGTTTACGGTACTCAGGAATACTGAAGCCTATACAAAAAAAAGCCGTGTAAAACCACGGCATATCTGACCTTACAAAGCCAACTACTGACGATCAGATGGCGCAGACTATATCACTGAAGCCCTACGCTAACAAATAGCACGACTCTCTGTAGCCGGATTATCCTCAGCTTGCGAGACGCATCACCTCTTTTCTGGCGACCTCACGCGCATTGGCATCAACAGACAACACATCGTCCACACTTTGTGGTTCGCGCATATCCATTTTTTCCAGCACGGATAAATTCAACGCGGCGATATCCGTAAAGCGGATTTGTTGCGCAAGAAAGGCTGCAACAGTGATTTCGTTTGCAGCATTCAATGCGGTCGTCGCTGCCTGGCCCTGTTCGAACGCCTTCATCGCCAGTTTCAGGCATGGATAACGCTCATAATCCGGTGCGGCAAATGTCAACGCACTTAGTTTGCAAAAATCGAGCGGCTTCACGCCAGAGTTCACGCGATTCGGCCATGCCATGGTGTGGGCAATTGGCGTACGCATGTCGGGTTCGCCCAGTTGCGCCAGAACGCTGCCGTCCTGATAACGCACCATCGAGTGAATCACTGACTGCGGGTGAATCAGCACTTCCATCTGGCTGGCGCTGGCGTTAAACAACCAGCGAGCTTCAATGTATTCCAGACCTTTATTCATCATGGTAGCCGAATCGACAGAAATTTTACGTCCCATCGACCAGTTCGGATGACGGCATGCTTGATCGGGCGTCATTGTTGCCAAATCACGCAAGGGCGTCTCACGGAAAGGGCCACCAGACCCGGTAAGTAAAATGGACACCACGCCATTTTGCTCAAGGTCAGCGTATCCCAGATTATGCTGAATAGGTTGCGGTAAACTCTGAAAAATGGCGTTGTGTTCGCTATCGACCGGTAATAACTGTGCTTTACTCTGCTTTACTGCGTCCATAAACAGACGTCCGCAGGTGACCAGTGATTCTTTGTTTGCCAGCAGGATGGTTTTACCGGCGCGGATCGCGGCAAGGGTAGGTAACAGGCCAGCAGCGCCCACAATCGCCGCCATCACCTGATCAACATCTTCAAGCGCCGCCATATCGCAGGCAGCTTGTTGCCCGCTTAAGACTTCGGTGCGGCTACCCTGTTGCTGTAGCATCGTTTTAAGAAGTTTCGCACTCGCTTCATCGTCCATAACGGCATAGCGGGGAGAGAACTCCAGGCACTGTTCTACCATGCGAGTGACATTTTTGCCTGCCACCAGCGCAACTACGCGGAAGTGTTCGGGATTATGGCGCACCACGTCCAGCGTGCTGCAACCAATCGAGCCGGTCGAGCCCAGAATGGTGAGTTGCTTCATGAAACATCCAGAGTTGAGACAGAATAAAAAGCAAAACGCCGCCAGCCGATCCGCAAGGATCTACTGAGCGGCGTTTTTTGTCGTTCAAGAAATCAGAACTGCATCAGTTCTGCTTCTTTGTCTGCCAGCGCCGCTTCAATTTTCTTGATTGCAGCATCAGTCAGTTTCTGTACATCGTCCTGAGAACGGCGATCGTCGTCTTCGCTGATCTCTTTTTCTTTCAACAGTGCTTTCACTTTGTCGTTCGCATCACGACGCACGTTACGTACTGCAACACGCGCCTGTTCAGCTTCGCCACGAACGATTTTGGTCAGATCTTTACGACGCTCTTCCGTCAGCGGCGGCAGCGGAACACGAATGTCGCTACCCGCAGAGTTCGGGTTCAGGCCGAGATCGGACGCCATAATCGCTTTTTCAACGGCCGGAGACATTGAACGGTCAAACACGTTGATTTTCAGAGTACGGGAATCTTCTACCGTTACGCTTGCCAGCTGACGCAGCGGCGTTGGCGTGCCGTAATATTCCACGACAATGCCATCCAGCAGGCTGGGAGAAGCACGACCCGTGCGTATTTTGCTGATTTGGGTTTTGAACGCTTCAACGCATTTGTCCATGCGTACTTCAGCATCTTTTCTGATATCGCTAATCACGTTACGAATCCTTGAAAACTTGTCTCAGTCAGACCAGACAGTCACACACAGTGGAAGTGTGCTAAGTATAGCCCTGATTAAACATATTACGGGTAATTGTCTGGATTATTAGGCTATTTTATTTGCCATTTTGGCCCCGGGCAGTGCTCGCCATCCTCACGTACTTATGTACGCTCCGGTTGCTGCGCGCTGGCCGTGACCAGACTGCCTGCAACAATAACGCCTTATAACCAGACTTACGCCCCCGCGATACTTATGCGGAATCTTACCCTTATTTATCCATCACGGGAATTATTCCGTGATTAATGTTCCTTCTTTTTCACCCATTACCACACGGCGCAGTGCACCCGGTTTGTTCATGTTGAAAACACGAATCGGTAATTTGTGGTCACGAGCCAGCGTAAAGGCCGCCAGGTCCATGACTTTCAGCTCTTTTTCCAGCACTTCGCTGTAAGTCAGCTGCTCATACATAGTTGCAGTTGGATCTTTCGCTGGATCAGCGGTAAACACACCATCAACTTTGGTCGCTTTCAGCACCACATCGGCTTCAATTTCGATACCGCGCAGGCAAGCTGCGGAGTCAGTGGTGAAGAATGGATTACCCGTACCGGCGGAGAGGATCACCACACGGTTGTTACGCAACAGGCTGATTGCTTCTGCCCAGCTGTAACTGTCGCACACGCCATTCAACGGAATAGCGGACATCAGACGAGCGTTCACATAGGCGCGGTGCAGTGCATCACGCATTGCCAGACCGTTCATTACGGTAGCCAGCATCCCCATGTGGTCGCCCACAACGCGGTTCATACCCGCTTTCGCCAGACCAGCGCCACGGAACAGGTTACCCCCACCAATCACCACACCAACCTGAATACCTAGTTCAACCAGCTCTTTAATTTCCTGAGCCATGCGATCCAGTATGCTTGCATCAATACCGAAGCCTTCCGTGCCCTGCAGAGCTTCGCCACTCAACTTAAGCAGAATGCGTTTATAGACGGGTTTTGCATTGGTAGCCATGTTTCTTTCCTGAGACTGTCAACGATTGAAATGAATTAATACCAGCGACATTGTACGTCGCTTTTCAGCGCAGCCCCATAAGGGTTAGCTGAATTTACAAGATGGGCGCAAAAAGAAGCCGCCCTCAGGCGGCTCCTTTTCGATAATTAAGACTGCTTGGACATCGCAGCAACTTCTGCTGCAAAGTCAGTCTCAACTTTCTCGATGCCTTCACCTACTTCGAAGCGGATGAAGCCAGTCACTTCAGCGTTATGCTCTTTCAGCAGCTGACCAACAGTTTTTGCCGGTTCCATAACGAACGGCTGACCGGTCAGAGAAACTTCGCCGGTGAATTTCTTCATGCGGCCTTCAACCATTTTCTCTGCGATTTCTTTCGGCTTACCAGACTGCATCGCGATGTCCAGCTGTACCTGGTATTCTTTCTCTACCACTTCAGCGGATACGTCTTCTGGTTTGATGAATTCTGGTTTGCTTGCAGCAACGTGCATAGCGATGTGTTTAACCAGCTCTTCGTCAGCGCCTTTAGCAGCAACCAGAACGCCAATACGCGCACCGTGCTGATAAGAACCCAGAACATCGCCTTCCAGCGCAGCAACGCGGCGAATGTTGATGTTTTCACCAATTTTCGCTACCAGCGCAACACGTTCTTCTTCGAACTGTGCTTTCAGAACTTCAACGTCAGTGATTTTGCCAGCTACAGCTGCGTCCAGAACTTTGTCTGCGAATGCCTGGAAACCAGCGTCTTTCGCTACGAAGTCAGTCTGGCAGTTAACTTCCAGAATGATGCCGTAGTTGCCGTCGATTTTGGTTTTGATCACGCCGTCAGCAGCAACGTTGCCTGCTTTTTTCGCTGCTTTAATAGCACCGGACTTACGCATGTTTTCGATTGCCAGCTCGATGTCGCCGTTAGCTTCAGTCAGTGCTTTTTTGCAATCCATCATGCCTGCGCCAGTACGCTCACGCAGCTCTTTTACCAGGGATGCGGTAATTTCAGCCATTCTAAAATCCTCGGAGATGTGATCTGCCCGGCGTTAAACCGCACAGATATAAAAGTGAAAAAGGGGGCCATATGCAGGCCCCCTAACCAAACGTGTACTACCTGGTCTATAAGGGCTCTCCCCCCTTCATATTTCGCGCCGTAGATGCGTTGTCTTCGCTCGCTCATCCCGGTCACTTACTGATGTAAGCTCCCGGGAATTCTCGAGCTTGCCGCCTTTCTGCAACTCGAACTATTTTGGGGGAGTTATCAAGCCTTATTACTCAGCTTCTACGAAGCTTTCTTCCGCCTGGGAAGCCAGATCCTGAGAACGGCCTTCACGTACGGTTGCAGCAACAGCGCCCAGGTACAGGGTCACAGCACGGATTGCGTCGTCGTTACCCGGGATAACGAAGTCAACACCGTCCGGATCAGAGTTGGTATCAACGATAGCAAATACCGGAATACCCAGGTTGTTTGCTTCTTTGATAGCAATGTGTTCGTGGTCAGCATCGATTACAAACAGAGCGTCCGGCAGACCGCCCATGTCTTTGATACCGCCCAGGCTGTTTTCCAGTTTCTCCAGCTCACGAGTGCGCATCAGCGCTTCTTTCTTGGTCAGCTTTTCGAAAGTACCGTCCTGAGACTGAGTTTCCAGGTCTTTCAGACGTTTGATGGACTGACGAACGGTTTTCCAGTTAGTCAGCATACCGCCCAGCCAGCGATGGTTCACGAAGAACTGGTCGCAGCTCAGAGCAGCGTCTTTCACCGCTTCGCTTGCAGCGCGTTTAGTACCAACGAAAAGGATTTTACCTTTGCGAGAAGCAATCTTGTTCAGTTCAGCCAGAGCTTCGTTGAACATCGGTACAGTTTTCTCAAGGTTGATGATGTGAACTTTGTTACGCGCACCGAAGATGAACGGCTTCATTTTCGGGTTCCAGTAACGGGTCTGGTGACCGAAGTGAACACCAGCCTTGAGCATGTCGCGCATGGAAACAGTTGCCATGATTAAAACCTCTATATAAAAGTTGGGGTTATGCCTCCACGTATCCCATATTACCGACCCCAAAGGGCACCCCGGAATATGTGCCGATACGTGTGTGTTGTTACACAAAGTGAGATTGTCGCTTCCGTCCAGTCTGTGTATACGAAATGGATCGGAAGTCCGGCGCGCTTTATACCACAAATACGTTGCGGACACCAATAATTGTTGGCGCTGTGTACAGCACCAGACGATGAATTTTCTATTATAGAAAACGTTCAGTGGCACGTTTGGCGAAATTCAGAATGATTCTCAATTTGCCCGGGTGTGATACCATTGACAGCACTTACATATATATTGTCGGTATCACCGACGCTGATGGACAGAATTAATGGCTATCTCAATCAAGACCCCTGAAGATATTGAAAAAATGCGCGTCGCTGGCCGCCTGGCTGCCGAAGTGCTGGAGATGATCGAACCCTATGTTAAACCGGGCGTCAGCACCGGCGAGTTGGATCGCATCTGTAATGATTACATTGTTAATGAACAACACGCGGTTTCTGCCTGCCTCGGCTATCATGGTTATCCGAAATCTGTTTGCATCTCTATTAATGAAGTGGTGTGCCACGGTATTCCGGACGATGCCAAGCTGCTGAAAGATGGCGACATCGTTAACATCGATGTCACCGTTATTAAGGATGGTTTCCACGGCGATACCTCGAAAATGTTTATCGTCGGTAAGCCAACCATCATGGGCGAACGCCTGTGCCGCATCACACAAGAGAGCCTGTACCTGGCGCTGCGTATGGTGAAACCAGGCATCAATCTGCGCGAAATCGGTGCAGCGATTCAGAAATTTGTCGAAGCAGAAGGCTTCTCTGTCGTTCGTGAATATTGCGGGCACGGTATTGGTCGCGGCTTCCATGAAGAACCGCAGGTGCTGCACTATGACTCCCCTGAAACCAACGTCGTGCTGAAACCAGGGATGACATTCACTATCGAGCCAATGGTCAACGCGGGTAAAAAAGAGATCCGCACCATGAAAGATGGCTGGACAGTAAAAACCAAAGATCGCAGCTTGTCTGCACAATACGAGCATACTATTGTGGTGACTGATAACGGCTGCGAAATTCTGACGTTACGCAAGGATGACACCATCCCGGCGATAATCTCGCACGACGAATAAGAGGAAGACAAACGCAAAAATGCCTGATGCGTCCGACCTTCTCCATTTGCAAGGAGTTGTAGGCCGGATAAGGCGTTCACGCCGCATCCGGCATGAACAAAGCGCACTTTGTCAACAATCTGAAGCCGGCGAATGCCGGCTTTTTTAATGTGATAATGTAATCTTATGGGTGGCGCACGATGAATACCCTTCCAGAACAGTACGCAAATACCGCTCTCCCCACCCTGCCCGGTCAACCGCAAAATCCATGCGCCTGGCCCCGTGATGAATTAACTGTCTGTGGGATAAAAGCCCATATTGATATTTTCCAGCGTTGGCTGGGTGATGCCTTTGATAGTGGGATCTCCGCTGAACAATTGATTGAAGCCCGCACTGAATTTATCGACCAGCTCTTGCAACGGTTATGGATTGAAGCAGGATTCAGCCAGATCGCCGATCTGGCGCTGGTCGCCGTCGGTGGCTATGGTCGTGGCGAGCTGCATCCGCTTTCAGACGTCGATTTACTGATCTTAAGCCGTAAAAAACTTCCGGACGATCAGGCACAAAAAGTGGGCGAGCTGTTAACGCTGCTCTGGGATGTGAAGCTGGAAGTCGGTCATAGCGTGCGCACGCTTGAAGAGTGCTTACTGGAAGGATTATCAGATTTAACCGTCGCAACCAACCTGATCGAATCCCGCTTGTTAATTGGCGATGTAGCGCTATTTCTCGAACTGCAAAAGCATATTTTCAGCGAAGGATTCTGGCCGTCCGATAAGTTTTACGCGGCGAAAGTTGAAGAACAAAACCAGCGCCACCAGCGTTATCACGGCACCAGCTACAATCTTGAACCAGATATCAAAAGTAGCCCCGGCGGCTTGCGCGATATCCACACTCTGCAATGGGTGGCCCGCCGTCATTTTGGCGCAACATCACTCGATGAAATGGTCGGATTTGGTTTCTTAACGTCTGCGGAACGTGCAGAGCTAAATGAGTGTTTGCATATTCTCTGGCGAATTCGCTTCGCCCTGCATTTGGTGGTCAACCGTTACGATAATCGCCTGTTATTTGATCGCCAGCTTAGCGTTGCCCAGCGTCTGAATTACGGTGGCGAAGGTAACGAGCCTGTCGAACAGATGATGAAGGATTATTTTCGCGTTACGCGCCGCGTTAGCGAACTTAACCATATGCTATTGCAACTGTTCGACGAGGCTATCCTCGCCCTCCCTGCCGACGAAAAACCGCGACCAATAGACGATGAATTTCAGCTACGCGGCACGCTTATCGATCTGCGCGATGAAACGCTGTTTATGCGCCAACCAGAAGCGATATTACGCATGTTCTATACCATGGTGCGCAACAGTGCGATCACCGGCATTTACTCCACCACACTGCGCCAGTTACGTCATGCCCGTCGCCATCTGCAACAACCGCTGTGCAATATTCCGCAAGCGCGAAAGCTATTTTTGAGCATTCTGCGTCACCCTGGTTCGGTGCGTCGTGGACTGTTACCGATGCATCGCCATAGCGTGCTCGGTGCCTATATGCCGCAATGGTCGCATATCGTCGGGCAGATGCAGTTTGACCTGTTCCACGCCTACACGGTGGATGAACATACTATTCGCGTGATGTTGAAACTGGAGAGTTTTGCCAGTGAAGAAACGCGCCAGCGCCATCCGTTGTGTGTGGATGTCTGGCCGCGATTGCCGTCACCTGAGCTTATCTTTATCGCCGCACTGTTTCACGATATCGCCAAAGGGCGCGGCGGCGACCACTCTATACTCGGCGCACAAGACGTAGTGCATTTTGCCGAGCTCCACGGGCTGAACTCGCGCGAAACGCAACTGGTAGCCTGGCTGGTTCGCCAGCACTTGCTGATGTCGGTCACCGCCCAACGCCGCGATATTCAGGACCCGGAAGTCATCAAGCAGTTTGCCGAAGAAGTGCAAACGGAAACCCGGCTGCGCTATCTGGTATGCCTGACAGTGGCCGATATTTGCGCCACCAACGAAACGCTGTGGAATAGCTGGAAGCAAAGCCTGCTGCGCGAACTCTATTTCGCCACCGAAAAACAGCTACGACGCGGGATGCAAAACACGCCGGATATGCGCGAACGAGTTCGCCATCATCAGCTTCAGGCGCTGGCGCTGCTGCGTATGGATAACATCGACGAAGAGGCGCTGCACCAGATTTGGTCGCGCTGTCGCGCTAACTATTTTGTCCGCCATAGCCCAAATCAACTGGCCTGGCATGCGCGCCATTTATTGCAGCATGATTTAAGCAAGCCGCTGGTATTGCTTAGTCCGCAAGCCACACGCGGCGGAACGGAGATATTTATCTGGAGCCCGGACCGCCCCTATCTGTTTGCCGCCGTCTGTGCCGAGCTAGACCGTCGCAATTTAAGCGTTCACGACGCACAAATTTTCACTACCCGCGACGGAATGGCAATGGATACCTTCATCGTACTGGAACCGGATGGCAGCCCGCTGTCCGCAGATCGCCATGAAGTCATTCGTTTTGGACTTGAGCAGGCACTGACGCAAAGTAGCTGGCAGCCACCACAGCCGCGTCGTCAACCGGCCAAACTACGTCACTTTACTGTTGAAACCGAAGTGACGTTTTTGCCTACCCATACCGATCGAAAATCATTCCTCGAACTGATCGCTCTCGACCAACCTGGACTACTGGCCCGAGTTGGGAAAATTTTTGCCGATCTGGGAATTTCGCTTCATGGCGCTCGAATTACAACCATTGGCGAGCGAGTAGAAGATTTATTCATAATCGCCACCGCTGATCGGCGCGCACTTAATAACGAGTTGCAGCAGGAAGTGCATCAGCGGTTGACAGAGGCCCTCAATCCAAACGATAAAGGGTGATGTGTTTACTGATATGAAAAGAGTTTAACAATGCAGCAGTTACAGAACATTATTGAAACCGCTTTTGAACGCCGTGCCGAGATCACGCCAGCCAATGCAGACACCGTTACCCGCGAAGCGGTAAATCAGGTGATCGCCCTGCTGGATTCCGGCGCACTGCGTGTAGCGGAAAAAATTGACGGTCAGTGGGTGACGCATCAGTGGTTGAAAAAAGCGGTGCTGCTCTCTTTCCGTATTAATGATAATCAGGTGATCGAAGGGGCAGAAAGCCGCTACTTCGATAAAGTGCCGATGAAATTCGCTAACTACGATGAAGCGCGTTTCCAGAAAGAAGGCTTCCGCGTAGTGCCACCAGCGGCAGTGCGTCAGGGCGCATTTATCGCCCGCAATACCGTGCTGATGCCATCTTATGTCAACATCGGCGCATACGTTGATGAAGGTACGATGGTTGATACCTGGGCCACCGTCGGTTCCTGTGCGCAGATTGGTAAAAACGTGCATCTGTCTGGCGGCGTAGGCATTGGTGGCGTACTGGAGCCGCTGCAGGCTAACCCGACCATTATTGAAGATAACTGCTTCATCGGCGCACGCTCTGAAGTGGTTGAAGGGGTGATTGTCGAAGAAGGTTCCGTCATCTCTATGGGCGTATACATCGGTCAAAGCACCCGTATTTACGACCGTGAAACCGGCGAAATCCACTACGGTCGCGTTCCGGCGGGTTCTGTGGTGGTATCCGGCAACCTGCCGTCGAAAGATGGCAAATACAGCCTCTACTGTGCGGTTATCGTTAAGAAAGTTGACGCGAAAACTCGCGGTAAAGTTGGCATTAACGAACTGCTGCGTACCATCGACTAAAAGTATGCACACGGGCAGCACGACGCTGCCCGATTTTTTTGCAGGGATGAGCGATGATTTCACGCCGACGATTTTTGCAGGCTGCCGCCGCGACGTTAGCCGCGGGCTCAGGTTTCGGTTATATGCATTACTGGGAACCTGGCTGGCTTGAATTAATCCGTCACCGCCTCGCCTTTTTTAAAGACAACGTTCCACCTTTCAAAATCCTTTTTCTGGCAGATCTCCATTACTCTCGTTTTGTTCCTCTAAGCCTGATTTCTGACGCGATTGCTCTTGGCGTAGCACAAAAGCCCGATTTGATATTGCTGGGCGGCGATTACGTATTATTTGATATGCCGCTGAATTTTCCGGCGTTTGCTGACGTACTCTCCCCCCTTGCCGAATGTGCGCCGACGTTTGCCTGCTTCGGCAACCACGATCGCCCTGTTGGTACAGAGAAAAATCGCTTAATTGGCGAGGCGTTGCAATCGGCGGGCATCACGGTGTTGGTTAACCAGGCAACCGTGATCGCCACGCCGAACAGGCAATTCGAACTGGTAGGCACTGGTGATTTATGGGCCGGACAATGCAAACCGCCTCCCGCCAGCGAAGCCAATCTGCCACGACTGGTGTTGGCGCATAATCCCGACAGCAAAGAAGTCATGCGTAATGAAAAGTGGGATCTGATGCTTTGTGGTCACACTCACGGCGGTCAGTTACACGTGCCATTAGTTGGCGAACCTTTTGCGCCAGTTAAAGATAAACGCTATGTCGCAGGGTTAAACGCTTTTGGCGAACGACACATCAACACGACTCGAGGTGTGGGAAGTTTGTATGGCTTGCGTCTGAACTGCCGTCCGGAAGTGACAATGCTGGAACTGGTGTAGAACATGAATGATATCGCCAGAATAAAGCAGGTAATTTTTTTAATTTTACGCCATGATAGAAGTCTGGAAGAAAAAGGCTTTCTGCGATCACAGTCGAGCCGGGCGGGCCAGGCCAAATGCTAAGATAAGCACAATTTACTGACTCATTTTGAGGTAACGCTATGTACGACAATCTGAAAAGTCTGGGTATTACCAATCCTGAAGAAATTGATCGTTACAGCCTCCGGCAGGAAGCCAACAACGATATTCTGAAAATCTATTTTCAGAAAGACAAAGGCGAGTTTTTCGCTAAGAGCGTGAAGTTTAAATATCCGCGTCAGCGCAAAACAGTGGTCGCCGATGGTGTGGGTCAGGGTTATAAAGAAGTGCAGGAGATCAGCCCGAATCTGCGTTATATCATTGATGAGCTTGATCAAATCTGCCAGCGTGACCGCAGCGAAGTTGATCTTAAACGTAAGATCCTCGACGACTTACGTCACCTGGAGTCAGTAGTAACCAATAAGATCAGCGAGATTGAAGCCGATCTGGAAAAACTGACGCGTAAATAATCCCGAACAGACAGTTAGCTCGGGCAATCCCCTCTTCCCTTCGGGGTGAGGGGAACAAGCCAGCGCCGCCTCGACCTTAACGCGTAACCTACCGCTCTTCATCCAGTTGCAACGCAACATACAGCAGCAACCTGTCATCAAAATTGCCCAAATCCAGCCCGGTCAGTTCCGATATACGATTAAGCCTATACTCCAGAGTATTGCGATGGATAAACAGCGCCTTTGACGTTGCCAGCGGCTGCACATTATGGCGAAACCACGCTGCCAGCGTCCGCCGCAGCAAGCCATTATTATCCATCGCTTTTAGCCGTGCCAGAGGGCGCGCTAGTTCGTTGGCTTGCCAGTCGCCACGCAAACTGTCGAGTAATACTGGCAGTATCAGATCCTGATAAAAATAGCAGCGATTCTCCGGCATTCGCTGTTTACCCACGACCATCGTTGTTTTCGCCGTACGATAAGAACGCGCAATACTGCCAGCGCCGGTAAAATAATTGCCCAGTGACACGCGAAAACGCAGCTGACCGTACTCCTTCATACGAGTAATAAGTTGCTCTACTCGCTTACGATGGTCTTCCGCATCCCAGCGCCCAAACGTATTCAACGCCGGTTTCAGCACTACCATTTCGGTTAGCGAGACTATCGCCACCAGATTGTTGCGTTCCGGCGTGGTGAGTGCATTTTGCAGTTGCTGTAGTTCCGCCATCGCGCTGTCCACGCCAAGCTGGCCGCTATCGACCTCGACAATGGCCACCACACGGGGTTGATTGAGATCGATACCCAGTCGTTGCGCCCATTCGGTTAACGCTGGCGTATTTTCTTCAGCCTGAATCAGATGCATGACTAACTCTTCACGCAGTCGGCTATCCTGCGCCAGCAGGTGCATCAACCGCGACTGTTCCAGCATCATCTCCGCCGTCATACAGACCAGTTCACCATATTTGCGCAAATGCTCCGGTTCACCGGTCAGGCCGATAACGCCGACAATCTCGCCTTCCAGCCGTAACGGCAGGTTAATCCCCTGACGTACACCGTGCAGATGGCGCGCTACCGCATCATCGATATCGACCACCCGCCCTTGCGACAGTACCAGTAATGCACCTTCGTGCAATTCACCAATACGCTCACGATCGCCGCTGCCGATAATTCGCCCGCGAGCATCCATTACGTTGATATTGGTATCGATGATGCGCATGGTACGCGCCACGATATCCTGCGCCATTTTGGTATCAAGATGCCAGCCAGCCATAAGCCCTCCGTTGTGCACGGTTTAGCATAAGGAAGTACGCAACGCACAGCATTGTGCAAATGCACAAAGGACGACAGAGAAATATGGAGTTGTGGAGGGGGTCACAAATTGAAAAGAGAACCCCTTCCCGTTTGCAGGAAGGGGTTGAGGGAGATTACTGCATTAACAGGTAGATGGTGCTATCGCCGCGCTGAATGTTCAGCGCCAGCACTGACGGCTTGCTGTCGAGAACTTTACGCAGTTCAGCGATGTTTTTCACTGTCTGCTGGTTCGCGCCAATAATCACATCACCTTTTTTCAGGCCAATCTGCGCAGCCGGAGTACCGGTTTTCACGTTGTTCACGACCACGCCCTGATCTTTGCCTTTATTGCTCATTTCAGCGCCTTCAATGCCGTTGAAGATAGAGCTGGAATCAACTTGATTCTGGCTGCTCTGCTGCAGTTCCAGATTCACGTTGACCTGCTTACCATCGCGCAGCAAGCCCAGGGTCAGTTTGCTGCCCACCGGCATAGTCCCCACCTGAGCACGCAGCGCGGCAAAGCTGCTGATCGGCTTACCGTTCAGTGAGGTGATCACATCACCCGCTTTAATACCCGCTTTTGCAGCAGAAGAGTTCGGCAGAACCTGGCTTACGAAAGCGCCACGCTGGGCGTCAACTTTCATTGCTTTCGCCAGCTCAGAGTTCAGCTCGGTCCCCATAATGCCCAACTCACCGCGTTTCACCTGGCCGTATTCCACCATCTGCGAGGTCAGGTTTTTCACCATGTTGCTCGGGATAGCAAAACCGATACCGATGTTACCGCCGTCTGGTGCAAGGATCGCGGTGTTAATACCGATCAGTTCACCGTTCAGGTTAACCAGCGCACCACCGGAGTTACCCCGGTTGATTGCTGCGTCCGTCTGGATGAAGTTTTCGTAGTTTTCGGCGTTCAGACCGCTACGCCCCAGCGCAGAGACAATCCCGGAAGTTACCGTCTCGCCCAGACCAAACGGGTTACCAATTGCGACGGTGTAATCACCCACGCGCAGCGCATCGGAATCCGCCATCTT
The DNA here is from genome assembly GCF_004212315.1 of Escherichia sp. E10V5. Classification (NCBI taxonomy): domain Bacteria; kingdom Pseudomonadati; phylum Pseudomonadota; class Gammaproteobacteria; order Enterobacterales; family Enterobacteriaceae; genus Escherichia; species Escherichia sp. E10V5. Next base: position 64,655 of record NZ_RHJM01000024.1, on the reverse strand, counting down.
AATCGCGGTCAGGTTTTTCGGGTTCTGGATCTGGATCAGCGCGATATCAGAGCGCGGATCTTTGCCGACCATCTTCGCGTCGAACTTACGGCCATCGCTCAGTTGAACTTTAATGACCGTCGCATTATCGACAACGTGGTTGTTAGTCACGACATAGCCTTTATCGGCATCAATGATGACGCCAGACCCCAGCGCCATGAATTTTTGTTGCTGGCCACCGCCGTTACCACCTTGTCCACCACCCTGACAGAACGGGGAGCTCTGGAACGGAGAACCTTCCTGGCAGAACGGGGAATCATCACCGAAGAACTGCTGGAAATTACGCGGCATACGCGGCGTATTAACGGTTGTGCTACCTTCTACGTTAATGCTGACCACTGAAGGCATCACCTTTTCGAGCATCGGTGCAAGGCTTGGCATCTGCTGGGCTGTCGTTGCTGAAGAAGTCTCAGCCGCCGTTGCAGAGAGCGGAGATAACGCCAAACCTAAACTCAGAGCCAGTGCACTCAGTGCTAATGTGGTTTTTTTCATGTATTTCAGTCTCGATTAACAGATAACGCAAAATTGCTGTGTTCTTCAGATTCGTTTTATAGCGCGAAGTTCCGAACTAAAGTTTCTGCAAAAAGTAAAAATTTATTGTCCGTCTTTACAAAAGCCTGGTTATTGTTCTACGGCCATCAGACGGCGGTATTCATCCCACGCATAAAGGTCTGTCATACCGCTGATATAATCCTGTAACAGCCGGCAGCGGTAATAATATTCCCATAGCGGGAACTCAGGTGAATCTGACGATAATTTACTGACAGCCTCAACATAGGCCAACCGATGACGCGTTGAGAGCTTATGGAATAAACGCGTTTCAATAGGGAAACGTTTCACACGTTCTTTTTCAACAAGTTCGGTAAAGTCTGATAACGACATGTTTAACAACGGTCGATATATCTCTAATAAACCGCTTATCACCCGGTAGCCCTGCAATTCAAGCTGCTCGACATCTGGATGGCTAAACACATGTTTTACAGCGACATTTTTATATAACTTCAGCAACTGGCTACATTCGCTGGCATCCTCTAACAGTGCATGATTAAAGGTTCCGGCAAAAATTGCAGGTAAGTTATCAATAAATCGTTGTGCCGCATACGGCACCAGTTTATTTAAGGTATTTACGCGTAAATACATAAAAAACTGATCTTCCGTGCTACGACTTAAGCTATTTGAGCGCGATTTTTCCCAGGCATTTTCTACCACCTGCGCAAACAGAGAACCGTTCTCATGCTGGCCCCACGCTTCATGCAGATGATGATAAAGCTGTTCAACGGTAAATATTCTTTTTTCTACCGCATCTTCAAGATCAGCCACACAATAAGATATATCGTCGGCCGCTTCCATAATCCACGTTAATGGGAAGCGACTGTAAAGTGCTAAATTAAGTTCTTTACGTAAACGCGCAATATAGAATTCTTCAGAAAGGTAGTAGCCCGGCTTTTTCATTAAATAATCGTGAGTCTCGGGCGTTTCGCCGCGCCACCACGCCGGACGGGTATATTTTAAAATACCGCCGACCTGAGCCCAGGTAAGATTCATCCGCATCAATGTATGCACCAGACGAATACCCTGTGCGTTACCTTCAAAATGACATAAGTCCTGACGAATTTTTCGCCGCAGGTCGTTAAGTGACTCCTCCCCTTCCCTCAATCGCAACGCCGCCACGCTACAGCGATCGTCGGTTAATGGCTGGCTTTCGGCATCCGCCGGGTACAAACGCTGACGGAACCAGTCATTAATAGCTGCCTCGCCAAAATGACCAAACGGCGGATTTCCTATGTCATGCATCAGACACGACATTTCGACAATGCTTTCAAACGGCCCGGTCAACTCGTCCAGACCGTAAGCCTCCAGCAATTTAAGCTCTTTCAGGCGGCTTAAAATCTCTTTAGCGATATAACGCCCCACCTGCTGAACTTCCATAGAATGGGTAAGACGCGTGCGCACGGCAGCATTGCGCTCAAGTGGGAAGACCTGGGTCTTTTGTTGCAGACGGCGAATCGCCGGGGAGTTGATAATACGCCCGCGATCGCTCTCGAAGATCCGCAGGATCTCATGTTCAGTTTTAACGCCCTGCGGTGAACGATAACGACGATGCCAGTTTATTTTATTTCGGAAATCAATCTGTGCCATGTCCTCTCCCGCGTGAGAAATACGCTTCCCCTCAAGCGCATGATAAACTATGCCTTCAAATCGAGCTTATCGCGAGTAAATCTATGAAAATCGGCATCATTGGTGCAATGGAAGAAGAAGTTACGCTGCTGCGTGACAAAATCGAAAACCGTCAAACTATCAGCCTGGGCGGTTGCGAAATCTATACCGGCCAACTGAACGGAACCGAGGTTGCGCTTCTGAAATCAGGCATTGGTAAAGTCGCAGCGGCGCTGGGTGCAACTCTGCTGCTGGAACACTGCAAGCCTGATGTGATTATTAACACCGGTTCCGCGGGTGGCCTGGCGCCAACGCTGAAAGTGGGCGATATCGTTGTCTCGGACGAAGCACGTTATCACGACGCGGATGTCACGGCGTTTGGCTATGAATACGGTCAACTGCCTGGCTGCCCTGCAGGCTTCAAAGCTAACGATAAACTGATCGCTGCCGCCGAGTCCTGCATTGCCGAACTGAATCTTAACGCTGTACGTGGCCTGATTGTTAGCGGCGACGCTTTCATCAACGGCTCTGTTGGTCTGGCGAAAATCCGCCACAATTTCCCGCAGGCCATTGCAGTAGAAATGGAAGCGACGGCTATCGCTCACGTTTGCCACAATTTTAACGTCCCGTTTGTGGTGGTGCGCGCCATCTCTGACGTCGCCGATCAACAGTCTCACCTTAGCTTCGACGAGTTCCTGGCCGTTGCTGCCAAACAGTCCAGCCTGATGGTTGAGTCACTGGTGCAGAAACTGGCTCATGGCTAAGTCACTCTTCAGGGCGCTGGTCGCCCTGTCTTTTCTTGCGCCACTGTGGCTCAACGCCGCGCCGCGTGTCATCACACTTTCCCCCGCTAACACCGAACTCGCATTTGCCGCCGGGATCACGCCGGTAGCGGTCAGCAGTTATTCCGACTATCCGCCAGAAGCACAAAAAATAGAGCAGGTTTCCACCTGGCAAGGGATGAATCTGGAACGTATTGTGGCGCTAAAACCCGATCTGGTCGTAGCCTGGCGCGGGGGTAACGCCGAGCGGCAAGTTGACCAGCTTGCTTCGCTGGGAATAAAAGTGATGTGGGTCGATGCGACAAGCATTGAACAAATTGCCGATGCGTTACGTCAACTGGCCCCGTGGAGCCCGCAACCTGACAAGGCCGAGAAAGCCGCGCAAACCTTGCTGGAACAGTATGCGCAACTCAAAGCTAAATTCGCCGATAAGCCTAAAAAACGTGTTTTCTTACAATTCGGCATAAATCCGCCGTTCACCAGCGGAAAAGAGTCGATTCAGAACCAGGTACTGGAAGTTTGCGGTGGAGAAAACATCTTTAAAAACAGCCATGTTCCCTGGCCGCAGGTTAGCCGCGAACAGGTATTAGCACGCGCGCCACAGGCAATTGTCATCACTGGCGGATCGGACCAAACTCCTAAAATCGAGCAATACTGGGGTGAACAGCTCAAAATTCCCATTATTCCTCTCACAAGTGACTGGTTTGAACGTGCAAGCCCACGTATTATCCTCGCTGCACAACAACTCTGTAATGCGCTTTCACAAGTGGATTAGCGCCTGACCTTTTCAGGTGCTCAGTGGGGATTGAACAATGCTCGTCTATTGGCTGGATATAGTCGGCACAGCGGTATTTGCCATCTCCGGCGTTTTACTTGCCGGAAAATTGCGTATGGACCCTTTTGGCGTCCTGGTATTAGGCGTGGTTACCGCGGTAGGCGGTGGAACCATTCGCGACATGGCGCTGGATCACGGTCCGGTATTTTGGGTGAAAGATCCCACCGATCTGGTCGTTGCAATGGTAACCAGCATGCTGACGATCGTCCTGGTACGCCAGCCAAGACGCTTGCCGAAATGGATGCTGCCGGTGCTGGATGCTGTTGGGTTGGCAGTCTTTGTTGGCATTGGCGTCAACAAAGCCTTTAATGCGGATGCGGGTCCATTGATTGCGGTATGTATGGGCGTTATTACGGGCGTCGGCGGCGGGATCATTCGCGATGTACTGGCGCGCGAAATCCCCATGATTTTACGTACAGAAATCTACGCTACAGCCTGTATTATCGGCGGTATTGTCCACGCTACGGCTTATTATACGTTTTCCGTCCCGTTAGAAACGGCCAGTATGATGGGGATGGTGGTAACGCTATTGATTCGACTGGCAGCTATCCGTTGGCATCTTAAACTGCCGACGTTTGCGCTGGATGAGAATGGGCGTTAAAGAGAGCAGATGTGCCGGATAGTTTATCCGGCACATTAACAGCAGATTAGATGCTGAAGGAAGAACCGCAACCACAGGTGCTTTTCGCGTTCGGGTTGGTCACGATGAAACGCGAACCTTCCAGTCCTTCAGTATAATCAACGGAACCACCAACCAGATATTGCAGGCTCATTGGGTCAACGACCAGGTCAACGCCCTGTTTTTCGATGGTCATATCGCCTTCGTTCACCTGATCATCAAAGGTGAAACCATACTGGAAGCCGCTGCAACCGCCACCGGTGATATACACGCGTAATTTCAGATTCGGGTTATCTTCGTCAGCGATCAGGCTTTTAACTTTGTTGGCTGCTGCGTCGGTAAACTCCAGCGGCAGTGCTACGTCATCACTCATATTTTGCTCCAAACGACATCGGCAATTGGGCAAATTCTAACCCAATAATAATCACCATTATCTAATACCCTGGTATTTCGTTCAAGTATTCTCGCTGGCTGGTGCGGCCTTGGCTCGCGCCAGTTGTTCCGCTTCCTGTTTTGCCAACGTGCGCGCAAGAATCGCCGAGTATAGCGGTTTTCCGCCGGTAAATTGTGCTAATAGTGTTGCGCCAAGACCGGTAATAATCATTGGCAAAATGAGCTGATAGTTATCTGTCATCTCTAATACCAGAATGATCCCCGTTAACGGCGCACGAATGGATGCCGCCAGTAACGCGCCCATTCCGGCAATAGCAAAGGTGCCTGCTTCAAGGTGATATTGCGGAAACAGTTCAACGGCAACCATTCCGAACGCGGTTCCCAGCACGGTACCCAGCGCCAGCATCGGGGCAAAAATACCGCCCGGCGCGCCGGAAGAGAAACAGAGTAAGGTGGTGATGACCCGCGCGACAAAGATAAATACCAGCATTCCCATGCTGAAGTTCCCCGCCGTGGCGATAGGAATCAGGTTAAAACCACCGCCTGAGGTTTCAGGAGCGACAAAACCCAGCAGCCCACACAAACCGCCAATCGCACCTCCCATCAGTACCCATTTGGTAATATTGCCGCCGTGCACGCGATGCAGCAAATCCTGCATCCCCAGCACCCATTTATTAAAAATAGGGCCGAAGATACCAAAAATAATACCGAGGATCAGATAAAGCCAAAGCGTATTGAGCGGGGCGTCAGAAAGTTTACCGACATCAATAAGTGCAACTTCGTGGTTAAATACCCGGTACATAATGGTCGACATAATGACGCCAATAAATACCGCTTTAATCGAAATTAGCGTATAGCGAAACTGCGGACGCATCTCTTCAATAATAAAAAGAATACCCGCCAGCGGCGCATTAAAAGCCGCCGCCAGACCCGCCGCCGCACCGGTTGCCAGTAACGTATGGCGAGCTTCGTCACCTTTCATGCGGAAAATATCAAGCACCATCCGGCCAATATTACCGCCAATCTGCACGGTTGGCCCTTCGCGCCCCAGGACCATACCGCCGCCCAGCGTCCCCAGACCACCAAAGAATTTCACTGGCAATACACGCCACCAGCGAACGGGACGTTGATCTTCCAGCGCCCCTTCAATTTCCGGGATACCCGAACCACCCGCTTCCGGCGCGTATTTGCGCACCAAGAAATAACCGAACATCGCCAGCGCTGCCGAACAGAGAAAAGCAACGGTTAACAGAAGTGGGTAATTATCGGCAGTATGTACCAGCGCGCCCATTCGTTGGTTCTGCAACCAGGCGACACCTTTGTCAAAAGCAACCGCTGCCAGCCCGACAAGGGTACCGACGACCGCCGCCATAAACAAAATAGCTAATGGCGTTTTATCACGCTCAAGAAGCTGGCGAATGAGTTGTCTGCGTCGCAGACGCGCAGCCTGCGGTATTTCATAAGAGGGAGTATCAGTTTTCATCCAATGATCACATATTGGTCATACAAATAAGATGACGGCATTTTACTCGCACATTCAATGAAAATCCTTTGCAAAGCGTAATGTTTCAAATGCACAAAACTTTTATACTCTACGAAGTCAAAGTTGCAGTAGTAAAAGCAACTTGTTGACGAGTATTTAACTTGTGATGAATAACCTAGAATAGCAGCCATTCACTTTTTCTACGAATCAGGAACCCCTCCATGAGTAAGTCTGAAAATCTTTACAGCGCAGCGCGTGAGCTGATCCCTGGCGGTGTGAACTCCCCTGTTCGCGCCTTTACTGGCGTGGGCGGCACTCCACTGTTTATCGAAAAAGCGGACGGTGCTTATCTGTACGATGTTGATGGCAAAGCCTATATCGATTATGTCGGTTCCTGGGGGCCGATGGTGCTGGGCCATAACCATCCGGCAATCCGCAATGCCGTGATTGAAGCCGCTGAGCGTGGTTTAAGCTTTGGTGCACCGACCGAAATGGAAGTGAAAATGGCGCAACTGGTGACCGAACTGGTCCCGACCATGGATATGGTGCGCATGGTGAACTCCGGCACTGAAGCGACGATGAGCGCCATCCGCCTGGCCCGTGGTTTTACCGGTCGCGACAAAATCATTAAATTTGAAGGTTGTTACCACGGTCACGCTGACTGCCTGCTGGTGAAAGCCGGTTCTGGCGCACTCACGTTAGGCCAGCCAAACTCGCCGGGTGTTCCGGCAGATTTCGCCAAACATACCTTAACCTGTACTTATAACGATCTGGCTTCTGTACGCGCCGCGTTTGAGCAATACCCGCAAGAGATTGCCTGTATTATCGTCGAGCCGGTGGCAGGCAATATGAACTGTGTTCCGCCGCTGCCAGAGTTCCTGCCGGGTCTGCGCGCGCTGTGCGACGAATTTGGCGCGTTGCTGATCATCGATGAAGTGATGACCGGTTTCCGCGTAGCGCTAGCTGGCGCACAGGATTATTACGGTGTAGTGCCAGATTTAACCTGCCTCGGCAAAATCATCGGCGGTGGAATGCCGGTAGGCGCATTCGGTGGTCGTCGTGATGTAATGGATGCGCTGGCCCCGACTGGTCCGGTCTATCAGGCGGGTACGCTTTCCGGTAACCCGATTGCGATGGCCGCCGGTTTCGCCTGTCTGAATGAAGTCGCGCAGCCGGGCGTTCACGAGACACTGAATGAGCTGACAACACGTCTGGCAGAAGGTCTGCTGGAAGCGGCGGAAGAAGCGGGAATTCCGCTGGTCGTTAACCACGTTGGCGGCATGTTCGGTATTTTCTTTACCGACGCCGAGTCCGTAACATGCTACCAGGATGTGATGTCCTGTGACGTCGAGCGCTTCAAGCGTTTCTTCCATATGATGCTGGACGAAGGTGTTTACCTGGCACCGTCAGCGTTTGAAGCGGGCTTTATGTCCGTGGCGCACAGCATGGAAGATATCAATAACACCATCGATGCTGCACGTCGGGTGTTTGCGAAGTTGTGATCCAACATTGTTTGCCGGATGCGGCGTGAACGCCTTCGTTTGTAGGCCCGATAAGACGCGTCAGCGTCGCATCGGGCATTATTTGTCGGATGCGACGTGAACGCTTTATCCGACCTGGAGTGCAGGGCCGTTTGTAGGCCCGATAAGACGCGTCAGCGTCGCATCGGGCATTGTTTGCCGGATGCGACGTGAACGCCCTATCCGACCTGGGGTTCAGCGCCGTTATATGGGCAAATTAACGGCTCTGCTTTCTCAACAAATAGATAAAGTATGGCGCGCCGATAAAGGTCGACAGCAGCCCCGCCGGGATCTGGAACGGAAACAGTGCCATCCGCCCACACCAGTCAGCGAACACCAGCAGCAACCCACCCACCAACGCCGAAATCACAATATGTGGCATCGTCCGTCGAAAGCCCATCATCCGCGCAATATGCGGTGCCATTAAACCGACAAAACTCAACGGTCCAATGGTCATTGTCGCGGTCGCCGTCAGGCAAGCCGCTAGCATCAGCAGTGCAATTCGCGTCGGCGTTAGCGCCATCCCCACGGCCCGAGCGGTATCACCGCCCAGCGGTAAAATGGTCAGCCAGCGGCGGCACAGCGGGGTAATCGCCAGCAAAATCACCATCACAATTCCGGTGCGCCAGACCTGCGCATCGGTCGCGTTGTAGGTCGAACCAGAAATCCAGGTCAGCACTTGCGCCATTCGCGGGTCACCGCTCGCCTGCAACATCATCAAAAGCATGGTGAACGCGGTGCTTAACGCCATCCCCGCCAGTAACATGCGGTGTGGGGAAAATCCACCGCGTCCGGCGGCGATCATAATGATCAACAGCGTCACCGCCGCGCCGAGACTTCCCGCGGGTAACAGCCAGCCAAAGGCATTACCCGGCACTAAAAACAGCATCAGTACCACGCCAAACGCTGCGCCAGAGCTAATCCCCAGCACTTCCGGGCTTGCCATCGGGTTTCCGGTCAGCCGCTGAATAATACAGCCCGCCACCGCCAGCATGACGCCCGCAAACAACGCCGCCATAATTCGCGGCCAGCGCCAGGGCATCAAATCCTCGAGCAACGCCCCGCTTGCCCACGTCCAGCCGTGCGCATCACGACCAAACGATAACGCCACCACCACTGCAATCAACAGCAGCACACCGCCAGCGAGGACAAACGCCAGCACATGTTGACGTTCAGTCGCCACCCGATCGTTCACTTTCATATCTGGCGCACTAATGCTGCGTAAACGCGGCAGCAGCCACAGCAGCAGCGGCGCACCGATCAACGCAGTGACCGAACCGGTAGAAACCTCCATCCACACGTGAGTCAGCCAGAGGATGATTTGATCGGAAAGCCAGAGGATCAGCGCCCCAATCAGCGACGCCAGCATCAGTCGCGGCAGCAGACGCCGCGCGCCCAGCATTTTTGCCAGCAGCGGCGCGAACAAGCCGATAAAGCCGATAATCCCCACCGCGTTCACCAGCAGCGCACTGATGACAATCGCCAGCGACAGTGCCGCCAGACGCGCCAGCGACAAGGCCAGCCCCAGATTGCGCGCCACGCCATCATCAAGCCCCATCAGGGTTAACGGGCGAAGTAGCAGTAACGTCAGCATCACGCCGCCCAGCAGCTGCGGCCATAAACGCTCAACGCCGCCCCAGTCGGTTTGCGTCAGCGTTCCGGTGCTCCACAGGAACATGCTTTGCAGCTGGTCGTGATGGAAGATAACCAGTAGCTGATTAATTGCCCCGCAATAAAGGCTCACCACCAGCCCCGCGAGGATCAGCGTTACCGGCGAAAGCCGTTTCCCCCACGCGACGCCAAAAACGATTAAGCCAACGACACAAGCGCCCGCCAGCGCAGCAAACTGGCTCGCCATCGCGCCGGGGATCGCCCAGAGCGTCGTGACGGTAATCCCCAGTTGCGCGCCTGTAGCAACGCCCAACGTCGTCGGTTCCGCCAGCGGGTTATGCAGCACTTGCTGAAACAGCACGCCCACCAGCCCCAGGCCCGCGCCCACCAGTAGCGAAATCGCCAGACGCGGCAGCAAGCTGTAGTGAAAAATCATCTGCTCGATGACATCGATATCCGGCGACCAGGCAGCCTGCGCCCATTGGCTACGCGGCAGCGCCTGCGAAAAGTTCATCCAGGTCAGCGCCGTAGCGACAATCACCAACAGCGCCAGCAATAACGCCGGGAAAAGCGCAATTCGTTTACTCACGCTTTACCTCCGATGGCGTTATCCAGAATACGTACAAAGTGCATTGCCGAAAGCGTCGCACCATAAAACCAGACTGCGGGTACGCGCTGAAAGCGTCCGGCGCGGACAAACGGCATGGCCTGCCACAGCGGGGTTGCCATTAGCGCGTCCATGTCTTTGCTGTTGTCGTGATCAAAACAGAGCACATCAACATCTTTATACGCCGCCAGACGATCGATACTGACGGTAGTACTGCCCCAGAAATTGGTTTCTCCCTGCCAGGCATTCACAATGCCGTATTCATCGAGAATTTCCTGGAACAGGCTGTTTGGACCGAAGACCAGCATATGGCGCGGATCGAGAAGCGACGTCAGCAATAACGGGCGCGCTCCACGCTTCACAAAGCGGGGTTTCATGCTGCGGATAAAGTCTTCATATTGCGCTAAATGCGTTTCTGCTGCGCTTTGTAGATTAAGTAAATCCGCCATTTCCGTCAGCGATTTACGCGCCATCGCCAGCGGCTGTTTGCCGTCGCTGAAGTTAAATCCGCGTCCCGGCGCAATGCGTGCCAGCATTTCTGGCGAAGGGCCATATCCCGCCGACCAGACCATAAACGACGGTTTCATTTCGGTCAGCAGTTCAAGGTTAGGTTCTGTACGCAAACCAACGTCAATCACCGAATCTGGCAATGGCGGTTCGCTGACCCACAGGCGATAGTTAATGGTGTCTGCCACACCGTAAGGTACGATGCCGAGCGCCAGCAGTAATTCCACCGGCAACCACTCCAGCGCCACAACGCGATGTGGATCAATAGCCGCCGCACGGGCGGTATTCATCTGCCATAGCAACGGAGAAAGCGCCATCGCCGTTAACAGTCGGCGGCGCGAAATAAGAAGTAAACCGCTCATCAATAAACAAAACTCACAGGTGCAGCACCCGCCGGATGCGGCAAAATCCCCATCGGGATGCCATAAATCATTTCGAGGGTTTCGCCGCGCATAATTTCAGCAGGCGTTCCCTGAGCAATCATTTCACCACCGCGCAGGGCGACCAGATAATCACAATAGCGCGCCGCCATATTGATATCGTGCAGCACAGCAATGACCGTCAGACCACGTTCCTGACTTAAACGATGCACCAGCGCCAGCACGTCAACCTGGTGGGCGATATCCAGCGCCGAGGTCGGTTCATCCAGCAGCAGGCAACGGCTGTCCTGCGCCACCAGCATGGCGATCCACGCTCGCTGACGCTCGCCGCCGGAGAGACTATCGACCAGCCGATGCGCCAGCGGTTTTAAGCCAACCAGCGAAATCGCCTCTTCGACCTTTTCGCGATCTGCCGCGCCAAAGCGCCCCAGCGCACCATGCCACGGGTAACGACCAATCGCCACCAGTTCACGCACGGTCATCCCTTCTGCCGGAGGAAGCTGCTGCGGCAAATAAGCCACTTTGCGGGCAAACGCTTTGCTACTCCAGCTTTCCAGCGGCTGGGTATCAAGAAGAATTTCGCCTTCCGACGGTGGCTGATGACGGCCAAGCATTTTGAGCAGAGTGGATTTACCAGAACCGTTGTGACCAATCAGACCGGTCACTTTCCCGGCAGGAAAGGTTAACGACAGCGGATGCAAAAGCGTGCGCCCTGGCACACGAAAGGAGATATTACGCAGTGCAAAAGTGGTATCGGAATGATTCGTGTATTCCTGCATAACAGCCAACTTGTGAAGCGGGCACGGAAATCCGTGCCCCAAAGAGAAAATTAGAAACGGAAGGTTGCGGTTGCAACGACCTGACGTTCTGCGCCCCAGAAGCAGCCATAGGTGTTAAAGCAGCTGGCGACGTATTCACGATCGAACAGGTTGTTAACATGCAGCGCTACGTTGGAGCCAGCCATACCGACTCGCGCCAGATCATAACGCACTAACGCATCCACGACCGTATAACTTCCCACTTTAAAGGAGTTCGCCGGATCGCCGTAGCTGGAGCCAGTATAACGACCACCAGTACCCAGAGTCAGACCTGAAAGTGGACCGTCAAAGAAGGTGTAATCAGCCCACAGAGAAGCCATATGTTTTGGCACCTGCGCAGGCGTATTGCCTTTGTAGGTGGTATCGGTGGTGTATTCCGCGTCGGTATAGGTATAAGAACCGACCACGTTAACACTCGCCGACAGCGCCGCTTTTGCTTCGATCTCTACGCCACGCGCACGGATCTCGCCACCTTCAACCGAGAAGAAGGAACCCTCAGGATCCGCCATCAGGTTGTTGGTTTTGGTGAGATTATACAGCGCGCCAGTCACCACAATTGGGCGATCTTCCGGTACGTATTTCACGCCGACTTCGTACTGCTTACCTTTAGACGGTGCGAAAATATTACCATCCTTCCCGACCTGTGAAGAAGGTTCAAACGATTCGCTATAGCTGAAGTACGGTGTTACGCCGTTATCAAACAGGTAGTTAACGCCACCACGCCAGGTGAACTGTTTGTCATCACGTTTATCTGTCGTTCCCGCTACGCGGTTAAGAGATTCTTGATCTGCCCAGTCGTAACGACCGCCCAGGGTGACCAGCACTTTATCCCACTGCGCCTGATCCTGAACGTAAATACCCGTTTGTTTCTGCTTATTCAGAATGCGGTACGGGCCGGAGTTTGCCGGATCTTTGGCATTGAAATCGAAATCGGTATTCACCGGATTGTACAGATCGAGCAGTGGCACAGAGTCGTCGTAACCAAACCAGGCGTTGATGTCATTACGCATACGCATAAAGTCGACACCGGTCAGCAGGGTGTGGTCGATATCGCCAGTGGCGAATTTGCTTTGCAACTGGGTATCAACAGAGAAGTTTTGCAGCTTCTCATCATCAACGACGTATTTACGCGCCAGATAATGGCCTTTATCCGCTGGCGCTAAAGCTGCACACTGCTGGCTGTAAGCATTCGCCGGATCGGAGCAGACGCCGTAACCATAAACGCTGTTTTGCGAGGTTTTGTTTTCAGCAAAGCGCAGGTTCTGACGCACGGTAAAGGTGTCGTTAAATTCGTGGTCGAAGCTGTAGCCAATCATCTTCTCATTACGAGAATAGGTGTTGTTCTTCGCCCCTTCGTTAAAGTCAGTCGGCAGACGCTTACCGTTTGGCAGCGTATCGACGGTCCCTTCTTTCGGCAACCAGCCGTAATAACCGGTTTCCGGTTCATTCTGGAAGTAAGAAAGGAAGGTGAAATTGGTTTTATCGTCCGGACGCCAGGTGAAAGCTGGAGCAATAGCATAACGCTGCTCTTCCGCGCCCTTTTGCTGGGCATTGGCAGAGCGCGCAAGTCCGGTCAGACGATAAGAGTAAACGCCATCATCATCCAGCGCATCGCTGAAATCAAAACCGGTCTGGAACAGGCTATCAGTCCCAGCTTTAAACTGAATTTCTTTCAGCGGTTCGGTGGTCGGGCGCTTGCTGACCATGTTCAACAAGCCACCAGGGCTGCTTTTCCCGTACAGCACAGATACCGGGCCACGCATGATTTCAGCGCGCTCCAGCATATACGGGTCGATAACCGCATCGTTATAGAAGTTGCCCTGCATCTTCAGGCCATTCAGATAGTTGTTCTGACTTTGGCCGTCAGCGGCGAATCCGCGGATGATCAGGTAATCGTAAGTGTTGGATGCGCCACGGGTTCCCACGGCAACGCCAGGGGTGTAGCTAAGCGCCTCTTTAACTGACTTCGGCTGATGCAGCGCCATCTCTTCGGCGGTCACAACAGAAATAGACTGTGGCACTTTTTGAATCGGCGTATCTGTTTTGGTGCCGGTGGCGGACTGTCGCGCCGCAATAGTTGCAGCCGGCCCCCATGCGCTTTCTTGCGGCGCAGGTGCAGCGGTAACGGTGATAGTGTCTTCTTTCGGTTCAACCGCTGCCTGTGCATAAACAGACATGCCGCTAACCGCTGTGGCTACTACAACTGCGATTTTACGCAGCGAGTGTTTTGGCTGAGCAGTTTTGGAACGCGCCATTGGTATATCTCTGATGAAAGTGAATGATAACGTAAACGAGAATGATTATTATAAAGATAAAATAATATTCGAAACGGCGAGACGATAGCAAGCAGTACCCATCAGAGATCCAACCAAAGGGTCAATAAATAACCAGATGAAAAGAAAGGGTTAATGCTTTTGGAGGGATGTTATTTTACCGGATGGCTACTCGCCATCCGGTATGTCACGCTTAGACGTTAATTACTACCAAACATATCCTTGATCCAGCCTGCCACGCCGTCGCTGTCTTTCTGCTGCTGTTGAGCAGGTTGCTGTTGCGGCTGTGAAGACTGATCAAATGGATTGCCTGACGGCTGCTGCTGTACCTCACTCTGCTGGCACAGCGATTGCGGATCGCTGGTCCAGACCGGCAAAGTACGCATACCACCGCTGCAAACAAAGTTACCGTCGTAATCCACGCCCATATCCACGATATCTTCCGGCGGTACAAGATTCAGCGGCGTTGGTGTCTGATTAGCCAGATAACGCTGGTAAATTGACATCGCCCCGCTGGCACCGTACAGCTTAGTCGGCTGGTTGTTATCGCGGCCTACCCAGGTGATGGTCACCGTGCTGCCGTCAATGCCCGCAAACCAGGTATCAACGTTGTTGTTGGTAGTACCCGTTTTCCCTGCCAGATGCAGATTTGGATATTTCGCCCCAAGCTGACGTCCTGTACCACGTTGCACCACTTGCTGCATGGTCCACAGCGTCAGATACGCCGCCTGCGCCGGAACTGCGCGTTCCGCCTGCGGGAAGCTCTGATACAGCACCTTACCATCTTCCGCGATTACCGAACGCAGCGCAGAAAGCGGCGCGCGGTTACCGCCGCTGGCGATAGTCTGGAACGCCTGCGCCACTTCTATTGGCGTTAAGTTCAGCGCTCCCAGCAACATTGCCGGAACTGGATTCAACTGGTCTTTCGGCACGCCCAGTTTGATCCAGGTATCCGTAACCGCAGGCAGCCCCAGCGCCATCCCCAGATTCACCGTCGGCACGTTCATCGAACGGGTCAACGCATCCACCAGCATCACTCTGCCGCTTTCGCTATAGCGACGATCATCGTTCTGCGGTGACCAGACCTGACCGTTCGGCTGACGCAGCGCGATTGGCGCATCAGCAATCCACGTGTTCAGGCGATAGATTTTCGGCTGACTTAACGCCGTAAGGTAAGTCGCTGGTTTTGCCAGTGAACCAATCGAACGACGCGCCTGCATCGCACGGTTATAGCCCGCGAACTGCGGTTCAGCCCCCCCAACCATCGCACGGACTTCGCCACTAAAGCGGTCAACGACGACAATCGCCGTTTCCAGATCGCTCAACTTACGCTGTTTCTTCAGTGCAGGAATGCCTTCTACGGCAGCTTTTTCTGCCGCATCCTGGGCCACTGAGTCAAAAGTAGTGAAGATCTTCACACCAGAGAGATCTTTCACCTTATCGCCCAGTTTCGCCTGCAACTCCTGACGCACCAGCTGCATAAAGGCTGGCTGAGGAGAGATTACTCCGCCGCGTGGCTGTACGCCCAGCGGTCGCGCACTCAGCATTTCATACAGTTCGCCGTCGATAATCTGCTGTTGTTGCAGCAAACGCAGCACCAGGTTACGTCGCTCCAGCGCCAGTTTCGGATTACGCCACGGGTTGTAGATCGACGCGCCTTTCACCATGCCAACTAACAGCGCCTGCTGGTCAAGGCTCAACTCTTCTACCGGGCGACCAAAGTAGTACAGGCTCGCCAGCGGGAAGCCACGAATTTCGTTGTCGCCGCTCTGACCGAGATACACCTCGTTCATATACAGCTCAAGAATGCGATCTTTGCTGTAACGCGCATCCATAATCAACGCCATATAGGCTTCGTTCGCTTTACGCCAGTAAGAACGTTCGCTGGAGAGGAACAGGTTTTTCACTAACTGTTGCGTCAGTGTACTCGCCCCCTGCACCGTGCGTCCGGCTGTCAGGTTCGCCAGCACCGCACGTCCAATGGAGTAGAGGCTGATGCCATCATGCTCGTAGAAATGACGGTCTTCTGTCGCCAGCAAAGTATCTACCAGCAAGTCCGGGAAACCACTGCGCGGCACAAACAGACGCTGCTCGCCGTTTGGCGAGGAGATCATGGTGATCAGGCGCGGATCAAGACGGAAGAAACCGAACTGACGGTTGTTCTCCATATTGACGATGGTCGCCAGATGATCACCATCAAAAGTCAGACGCGCACGCACCTGCCCTTCTTTACTGTCCGGGAAATCAAACGGACGGCGGATCATTTCAATGCTGTTGGCCTGCACGGTAAATTCGCCAGGACGGGTCATCTTCGACACCTGACGATACTGGGTCGCCTCCAGCAGTTTCACCATCTCGTTCTTGCTGATGGTCATATCTGGTTCAAGGTTAACCATTCGGCCATAGACCGCCGCTGGCAACTGCCAGACCTTGCCATCAATACGGCTACGAATTTTTTGATCGAGATAAACGCCGTAAATGGCGATCAGCACGGCAAAAACGATAGCCAGTTTTAGCAGCAGCCATAACCAGCCGCGTTTGCCACGAGGCTTACGCCCTTTTCCTTTGCCCTTTCCTTTGCGCGGCATCGGTTCTTCGTCCTCATAGTCATCATAATCGTCGTAATCATCATCGTCTTCGTAACGACGACGGCTTACCTTTTGTTTGACTGGACGCGTCGGTTTCCCTTTGCGTCCAATTGGCTCGCGGTCATTCCCGGCCATGCTTTTTCTCCGCAATATTCAGGCGCAAAAGCCCGATTTTCTGTTCTTCTGTTGCAATACAGAAGAAGATATCTCTCAAAATGCTTTTCTCCCTCTCCCTGTGGGAGAGGGCCGGGGTGAGGGCATCAGCGCGCACATTGCCCCTATGCCCGTTTACCAACCTTACGAATACTTTTTCGTCCGCCGCGTTGGTGCGGTATTCGCCGGGTCGTCCGGCCAGACGTGTTTGGGATAACGCCCTTTCATCTCCTTTTGCACCTCACGATACGCCCCTTTCCAGAAGGCCCCCAAATCACGCGTGATTTGCAGCGGCCTTTGGGCGGGTGAAAGCAACTCCAGCACCAGTGGCACACGCCCCTGGGCGATTGTCGGATTGGTGGCTTCGCCAAACATCTCCTGCATTCTTACTGCCAGCGCAGGCGGGTTATCTTCATGATAACGAATGGCGATCCGACTTCCCGTCGGCACAGTGTAATGCGCAGGCAGGGAACTCACCAGACGTTGCTGCATTCCCCAATCGAGTAATCCATGCAGCGCCTGGTAAATATCGACTGATTTCAGGCCACGTAGCGAATGTACGCCGCTCATATGCGGCAACAACCACGTTTCAAGCGTCGCCAATAAACTCGCGTCATCGACCGCTGGCCAGTCATACTCTGGTAACCACTTCGCAGCGCACAGTAAACGCAGGCGTAGCTGTTCCGCTTCTGGCGTCCAGTTGAGGACGTTTAATCCTTTATCGCGTATACCGTTAAGCATCGCCTGATGTAATTCTTCTTCCGAAGGTTTCGCTAGTGGCTGCACTTTTACCGTGAGCTGGCCAATTTGCAGCCGACGCCAGGCTTTCAGCGTGCCTTGAGCGTCGTCCCACTCCACAGTGTCAGACTGCTGCACCAGTTGCGGGCAACGTTCTACTAACGTATCAATATCGACCGGCAGCGCCAGCAAAATCCGCGCATCCGGCGAGGCGCTGCCCTGCAATAATAACGGAGCGATCAGCCATTCGTGGCGGTTTAACGCGTCGTCGGCATCCAGCATCGCCCCCATGCCGTTCGCCAGTTGATAGCGACCATCTTGCCCACGCCGACGAGCAATACGATCGGCAAACGCTCGGGTGAGTAGCGGCGCAATAAGCGAACTGTCCTCCTCACCGCCGCGAACGTTTAAGCGTTTCAACAGTTGCTGACTACGTTGCTGCCAGGCTGGTTGATTACGCGAGAACGCCACGCCAAGATCGCCATTCCGCATCCGTGGCGGTTCTTCGAGTATGGCGGCAATTTTTGCGGCGGTAGCCGCTTCATCGTCGCTCTTCGCACTCACCAGCATTGCCGCTAAACGCGGATCGTTACCCAGCGCCGCCTTTTTTTGCCCTTGTGCACTAAGCCGTTCACCGTCCAGCGCCCCCAGCATGTGTAACAGACGTTTCGCCGCCTGTAGATTCACCGCTGGCGGGTGATCCAGCCAGTTCATCTGTGCCGGATCGCTACATCCCCATTGCAGTAATTCCATCAACAAACCGGAGAGATCGCTTTGTAAGATCTCCGGTTCACTTTGCGCTGCGGCGCGTTCCGCCTGCTCTTTAGCGATTAAATGCAGGCAAATACCTGGCTCCAGACGCCCGGCACGCCCGGCACGTTGGGTCATCGACGCCTGGCTAACGCGCTGAGTGATCAACCGAGTAAGACCCGTACGCGGATCAAAGCGCGCTACCCTTTCCTGGGCGCAATCCACCACCAGACGGATACCTTCGATGGTTAGACTGGTTTCAGCGATGTTGGTCGCCAGCACCACTTTGCGCATTCCTTGCGGCGCAGGGAGGATAGCTTTTCGCTGATCGTTCAGCGACAACGCGCCATACAGCGGGCAGAGCAACACATCACTGCCGATACGTGACGCCAATTGTTCCTGCACGCGCTGAATTTCTCCGACACCAGGTAAAAATAACAGTAATGACCCAGTTTCCTGGCGCAGCAATTCGGCGGTAGCGGCAGCTACTGCTTCGTCAAAGCGTTGGTGTGCAGGCAACGGCAAATAGCGGCGCTCCACCGGATACGAGCGCCCTTCGGAAACAACAACGGGCGCTTCTGGCAGCATCTGCTGCAAGCGATCGTTATCCAGCGTAGCCGACATAATTAGCAGCTTTAAGTCATCGCGCAGACCTTGTTGCACATCGAGTAACAACGCCAGCGCCAAATCCGCCTGCAAACTGCGTTCATGAAATTCATCGAGGATCACCAGCCCCACGCCGTTCAGTTCCGGGTCGCGCTGGATCATGCGCGTCAACACGCCTTCGGTGACCACTTCCAGACGAGTATTCGGCCCGACGCAGTTTTGCGCACGCATCCGGTAGCCAACTGTGTCGCCAGGCTTTTCGTTCAGCAGCTCCGCCAGGCGTTGCGCAACGTTACGCGCCGCCAGTCGACGTGGCTCCAACAGGATGATTTTCCCGTGAATCCCTGAATGCGCCAGCAGTTGCAGCGGTAGCCAGGTCGATTTTCCGGCTCCGGTCGGCGCACTTAATAACACCTGCGGCGCATAATCGAGGGCGGCAAGTAATTCAGGTAAGACGGCTGCAACGGGTAACGACGACACAAAACGCTCCAGAGGGTTAACATTCTTCGCGCCACATTGTAGCATCGCGGTAATTCATAACCGAGTGCCTGACATGTCTGAACCGCAACGGCTGTTCTTTGCCATTGACCTACCTGCTGAAATCCGCGAACAGATTATTCACTGGCGCGCCGCACAGTTTCCACCTGAAGCGGGCCGCCCGGTTGCTGCTGAGAATTTGCATCTGACGTTGGCGTTTTTAGGCGAAGTAAGCGCAGACAAAGAGAAGGCGCTCTCACTGCTGGCCGGGCGAATTCGTCAACCCGGTTTTACACTCACGCTTGATGACGCAGGTCAGTGGCTGCGTTCACGCGTGGTATGGTTGGGTATGCGCCAGCCGCCGCGCGGCTTAATCCAACTGGCGAATATGCTTCGTTCTCAGGCAGCACGCAGTGGTTGTTTTCAAAGCAATCGACCATTTCATCCGCATATCACCTTATTGCGCGACGCCAGCGAGGCGGTAACAATCCCACCGCCTGGTTTTAATTGGTCATATGAGGTGAAGGAGTTCACTCTTTATGCTTCCTCGTTTGCCCGTGGGCGTACACGCTACACACCGCTCAAACGCTGGACGCTGACGCAATAAAAAGGATTGTCATAATGGAATTTTCTCCTCCTTTACAGCGCGCCACGCTAATTCAGCGTTATAAACGCTTTTTAGCCGATGTGATCACACCTGATGGTCGTGAATTGACGCTACACTGCCCCAACACTGGCGCGATGACCGGTTGTGCAACGCCTGGCGATACCGTCTGGTATTCGACTTCCGACAATACAAAACGGAAATACCCGCACACCTGGGAATTAACCCAAAGCCAAAGCGGCGCATTTATTTGCGTTAATACGCTTTGGGCGAATAGATTGACGAAAGAGGCTATCCTTAATGGGGAAATTTCGGAGCTATCAGGCTATAGCTCGCTGAAAAGCGAAGTAAAATACGGTGCCGAGCGCAGTCGTATTGACCTCATGTTACAGGCGAGGTTTCGACCTGACTGCTATATTGAAGTGAAATCGGTTACGTTAGCGGAAAATGAGCAAGGTTACTTTCCCGATGCCGTTACCCAACGTGGGCAGAAACATCTTCGGGAGTTGATGAGCGTAGCGGCTGAAGGCCAACGAGCGGTGATTTTTTTCGCTGTACTGCATTCAGCCATTACACGGTTTTCACCCGCGCGCCACATCGATGAGAAATACGCGCAACTATTGTCAGAAGCACAACAGAGGGGAGTAGAAATTCTGGCTTATAAAGCGGAACTTTCTGCTGAAGGTATGGCTCTTAAAAAATCACTGCCTGTTACATTGTAGTAGTGTAAGTAACTGGTTAATTTACATTCTGGTCGCGTGCGCAAATACGCTTTTCCTCACACAGTTGTCAAGTGTTACGTTTAGATAATTGCTATCCGGAAAAGCATCTGCTATTTATAGCGGCCTCATTTTTCCCCCGAACATGGGGATCGATAGTGCGTGTTAAGGAGAAGCAACATGCAAGAAGGGCAAAACCGTAAAACATCGTCCCTGAGTATTCTCGCCATCGCTGGGGTGGAGCCATATCAGGAGAAGCCGGGCGAAGAGTATATGAACGAAGCCCAGCTGGCGCACTTCCGTCGTATTCTGGAAGCATGGCGTAATCAACTCAGGGATGAAGTCGATCGCACCGTTACACATATGCAGGATGAAGCAGCCAACTTCCCGGACCCGGTAGACCGTGCAGCCCAGGAAGAAGAGTTCAGCCTCGAACTGCGTAACCGCGATCGCGAGCGTAAGCTGATCAAAAAGATCGAGAAGACGCTGAAAAAAGTGGAAGACGAAGATTTCGGCTACTGCGAATCTTGCGGTGTTGAAATTGGTATTCGTCGTCTGGAAGCGCGCCCGACAGCCGATCTGTGCATCGACTGCAAAACGCTGGCTGAAATTCGCGAAAAACAGATGGCTGGCTAATTACAGCCGTTCCATCACGTTTACCACAGGCGGGAAATACTCCCGCCTTATTTTTTGTTCAAAGAGATGACAGACACACAGTATATTGGTCGCTTCGCCCCCTCTCCTTCCGGCGAGCTTCATTTTGGTTCTCTGATCGCTGCGCTTGGCAGCTATTTGCAGGCTCGCGCCCGGCAAGGTCGCTGGCTGGTACGCATTGAAGATATCGACCCGCCTCGTGAAGTTCCCGGTGCCGCAGAAACTATCCTGCGCCAGCTGGAACATTACGGCCTGCACTGGGACGGCGATGTTCTTTGGCAATCCCAACGTCACGACGCCTATCGCGAAGCACTCGCCTGGTTACATGAGCAAGAGCTAAGTTATTACTGCACCTGCACGCGTGCGCGTATCCAAAGCATTGGCGGTATTTACGACGGTCATTGCCGAACATTGCATCATGGACCAGACAACGCGGCTGTGCGTATTCGGCAGTTGTATCCGGTCACGCAGTTTACTGATCAACTACGCGGAATTATTCACGCCGACGAAAAACTGGCGCGAGAAGATTTTATTATTCATCGTCGTGATGGTTTGTTTGCCTATAACCTGGCGGTGGTGGTCGATGATCACTTCCAGGGCGTCACAGAAATTGTTCGTGGGGCAGATTTAATTGAACCGACAGTGCGGCAAATCTCGCTGTACCAGCTTTTTGGCTGGCAGGTGCCAGATTACATTCATTTACCGCTGGCGCTAAACGCACAAGGCACTAAACTTTCCAAGCAGAATCATGCGCCTGCGTTACCGAAAGGCGATCCGCGCCCTGTGCTAATCGCGGCACTTCATTTTCTGGGTCAGCAGGCAGAAGCGCACTGGCAGGATTACAGCGTAGAGCAAATCCTTCAGTCAGCCGTCAAAAACTGGACGCTGACCGCCGTGCCAGAGTCGGCAATTGTAAATTCAACATTCTCAAATGCGTCATGCTGAGCTATGATTAGCCGCTATTTTTTTGTCCTGAATGATGTTTGACACTACCGAGGTGTATTATTTTTACCCGAGTCGCTAATTTTTGCCGCAAGGTGTTGAGCCGCGAGGAGAGCGAAGCTGAACAGGCAGTCGCCCGTCCACAGGTGACGGTGATCCCGCGCGAGCAGCATGCTATTTCCCGCAAAGATATCAGTGAAAATGCCCTGAAGGTAATGTACAGGCTCAATAAAGCGGGATACGAAGCCTGGCTGGTTGGCGGCGGCGTACGCGACCTGTTACTTGGCAAAAAGCCGAAAGATTTTGACGTGACCACCAACGCCACGCCTGAGCAGGTGCGCAAATTGTTCCGTAATTGCCGCCTGGTAGGTCGCCGTTTCCGTCTAGCTCATGTGATGTTTGGCCCGGAAATTATCGAAGTCGCCACCTTCCGAGGTCACCACGAAGGCAATGTCAGCGACCGCACGACTTCTCAGCGCGGGCAAAACGGCATGTTGCTACGCGACAACATTTTCGGCTCCATCGAAGAAGACGCCCAGCGCCGCGATTTCACTATTAATAGTCTGTATTACAGCGTCGCGGATTTTACCGTCCGTGATTACGTTGGTGGCATGCAGGATCTGAAAGACGGTGTTATCCGCCTGATTGGGAACCCGGAAACGCGCTACCGTGAAGATCCGGTACGTATGCTGCGCGCAGTACGTTTTGCCGCGAAACTGGGGATGCGCATCAGCCCAGAAACTGCCGAGCCGATCCCACGCCTTGCTACTCTGCTCAACGATATTCCGCCAGCACGCCTGTTTGAAGAGTCTCTTAAACTGTTGCAAGCGGGCTACGGTTACGAAACCTATAAACTGCTGTGTGAATATAATCTGTTCCAGCCGCTGTTCCCGACCATTACCCGTTACTTCACGGAAAATGGCGACAGCCCAATGGAGCGGATCATTGAGCAGGTACTGAAGAATACCGATACGCGTATTCATAACGATATGCGCGTTAACCCGGCGTTTTTGTTTGCCGCCATGTTCTGGTATCCACTGCTGGAAACAGCGCAGAAAATTGCTCAGGAAAGCGGCCTGACCTATCACGACGCTTTCGCGCTGGCGATGAACGACGTGCTGGACGAAGCCTGCCGTTCACTGGCAATCCCGAAACGTCTGACTACGCTAACTCGCGATATCTGGCAGTTGCAGCTGCGTATGTCCCGTCGTCAGGGCAAACGGGCATGGAAACTGCTGGAGCATCCGAAATTCCGCGCCGCCTACGACCTGCTGTCCCTGCGTGCTGAAGTGGAACGCAACGCCGAGCTGCAACGTCTGGCGAAATGGTGGGGTGAGTTCCAGGTTTCTGCGCCACCAGACCAAAAAGGGATGCTCAACGAGCTGGATGAAGATCCAGCACCGCGCCGTCGTACTCGCCGTCCGCGCAAACGCGCGCCGCGTCGCGAGGGTACCGCATGACGGTGGCGTATATTGCCATAGGCAGCAATCTGGCCTCTCCGCTGGAGCAGGTCAATGCTGCCGTGAAAGCATTAGGTGACATTCCGGAAAGCCGCATTCTTGCCGTTTCTTCATTTTACCGTACCCCACCGCTGGGGCCGCAAGATCAACCCGATTACTTAAACGCAGCCGTAGCGCTGGAAACCGCTCTTGCCCCTGAAGAGTTACTCAATCACACACAGCGTATTGAGTTGCAGCAAGGTCGCGTCCGCAAAGCTGAACGCTGGGGGCCACGCACGCTGGACCTCGACATTATGTTATTCGGTAATGAAACGATTAATACCGAACGACTCACCGTTCCGCACTACGATATGAAGAATCGTGGATTTATGCTGTGGCCGCTGTTTGAGATTGCGCCGGAGCTGGTTTTTCCTGATGGCGCATCGTTGCAAAATATACTTAATATTCTGAACACTTCACAACCTGCAATCTGGTAATTTGAATAATTTATATTTACAAATAAACTACAAAAAGTAGTTGATGATAGTAGATATACCATCCCTTCCCAAAAGAAATTATTTCTTATCATAAACATAAACTTGAATTTTCCCACATTAATTATTCTACAATCACCTTTCAAATTATCTAACTTGACATCATTAATCATACAAAAAACAAATAAATTCAATTACATTTCACTAAAAAATCAATTAAAACAAACAAACCAATAAATTAAATAAATACATTCAACCAAATAATAATCACCCCCCTCTTACATAACAACCACATAATCAGTATTATCCGCCAGCTACATTAACTAATATTTTTTGTAAGGATACATGTAATGAAAAAAGCACTTCTCGCGGCCACTCTGGTTTTCACTTCAGGATCTGCACTGGCTGTAGATGGTGGTCATATCGATTTTAACGGTCTGGTGCAATCCGGAACCTGTAAAGTCGGTGTTGTTGATGAAGGCAAACACAGCATCACTACCGATGGCGTAGTTACGCTGGATACTGCTAACGTCAGCGATACGTTTGCAGAAGTAAGTGCAAACACCGTTGGTTTACTGCCTAAAGAATTTATGATTACCGTTGATTGTGCACCAGGCACTGTCAATGTCGCAGCTTTAACCATGGGTTCAGCCAGCTACGCAAACACAAGTGGTACACTGAATAACAATATGAACGTGACTGTTAACGGTATTCAGCCGTCAAAAAACGTCAATATTGCTGTGCATAATATGCAAAAACAGGATGGTAGCGCTGATACTAAACTGGTCAACATGAACAATTCTGCTGAAAAACACCTGCTGAATTTAGATTCAGAAGGTGATGGTCAGTACAAGTTCAATGCTTCCTATGTAAAAGCGCCGAACAGCCAGGATGTTACTGCAGGTCACGTTACCACTAATGCCTTGTACACCATTACTTACCAGTAATAGTTCATTATCTGAGTATAAGGTTTGCCTGAAAGGCAAACCTTATTTTTCTCTTATGTGTATACCTACATTGAGGCAAGGAGTGCTTATGTTTCCCTTCGTAAAAAAAACCGTTAGTGCATTATTTATGAGTACTCTCTTAGCCAGTACTCCAGTATTTGCCGATATTATTATTTCCGGTACGCGTATCATTTATAACGCTGATAAAAAAGATGTTAACGTTCGCCTGGAAAACAAAGGAAATCGTCCTTTATTAATTCAAAACTGGCTGGATACAGGTGACGACAATGCAGATCCCAGCCAAATCAAAGTACCGTTTACCGCCACACCGCCAGTTTCACGTGTTGAACCCAAACGCGGACAAACAGTAAAAGTGATGTTTACCGGGGCAACAACACTTCCTGCGGACAGAGAAAGTGTTTTCTGGTTTAACGTGCTGGAAGTACCGCCTAAACCAAAAGATGCAGAGTCTGACAAAAACTTATTACAACTAGCTTTCCGTACCCGCATCAAACTCTTTTATCGCCCCAGTGGCTTACAGGGTGAACCAGCCGAAGCGCCCGCAAAACTGACATGGAAGTTAAGCAACGCACAGGTACAGGTAAATAACCCAACGCCTTACTACGTTTCATTCAACGATACCACTCTGGAGAGCGGCGGCAAAACCTACACCGTAGACTCCAGCATGGTCGCTCCTTTTAGTCAGGCTAGCTTCGCCGTTACCGGGCTGGCAGGTAACGTGTCATCAGGAAAAATAGTCTACAAAGCCATCAATGACTATGGCGGCAATATTGATGGTTCTGCATCACTCTAATAACCAAACGGATTCTTTTTATATCGCCAGGAATGCAATCTTGTATAAGCTTACTCATCATAAAAACCGTGCCCCGAAAAAGACGATACTAGCTGCCTGCTGCGCCTTGTTCTATAGCGGTAATGGCGCGGCAACAGAAAGTGTAGAGTATGACAGTTCGTTTTTGATGGGAGCAGGATCATCAACAATCGATGTGAAACGTTACACACAAGGAAACCCAACACCACCGGGTGTTTATAACGTCCGTGTATTTGTAAATGAAAAATCTGTCGCTAGTTTAGAGCTGCCCTTTGTTGATATTGGTGAAAATAGCGCTGCTGCCTGTATTACCCGTAAAAATCTTGCACAGATGCACATTAAGCAACCAGAACAACCTGTTACCCTGCTAGCCAGAGAGGGCGAAGAAGGAGATTGTCTGGATCTGGTAAAATCAATTGATCAGGCAGAGATCCGTTATGACGGTGGGGAGCAATTTCTGGAGCTCTCCGTTCCTCAGGCTTATGTGTATAAAAGCTATGGCGGTTACGTCGATCCTTCTTTGTGGGAATCAGGGATAAACGCTGCCATGCTCTCCTATTCACTGAACATGTACCACACCGATTCAGATAATCGAGACAGAGACAGTATCTATGGCGCATTCAATTCTGGCATTAATTTAGGTGCCTGGCATCTGCGCGCACGCGGCAACTATAACTGGTCAAAAGATGGCGGAAGCAACTTTGATTTTCAGGATCGTTACCTTCAGCGCGACATCCCAGCGATCCGTTCACAGATAATTCTTGGTGATGCCTACACTACCGGTGAAACTTTTGACTCAGTCAATGTGCGCGGGTTACGCCTTTACAGTGACAGCCGTATGCTGCCCTCCGTATTAGCCAGCTATGCACCAACTATCCGCGGTGTAGCTAACACTAACGCTAAAGTCACCATTACCCAGAACGGGTATAAAATCTATGAGGCAACCGTTCCGCCTGGTGCATTCACCATTGATGATATTAGCCCGTCCGGGTTTGGTAGTGAACTGGTTGTCACCATTGAAGAGGCCGATGGCTCTACGCGTTCATTTACTCAACCGTTCTCCTCCGTTGTACAGATGCAACGTCCAGGAGTCGGACGTTGGGATTTCAGTGCTGGTCAGGTCATTGATGACAACCTGTACCATGAACCCAACATGGCGCAGGCATCGTTTTACTATGGTATTAATAACCTGTTAACGGGCTATACCGGAGTACAAGTTACTGACAATGATTATATCGCCGGATTATTGGGCCTGGGGATCAATACGGGTATTGGTGCTTTTGCAGTAGACGTAACTCACTCCCGTACCGATATCCCCGATGATAAAACCTATCAGGGGCAAAGTTATCGTATCACCTGGAATAAACTCTTCGAGGGAACAGGCACTTCATTTAACCTTGCTGCCTATCGTTACTCCACACAGAATTATCTTGGTCTGCATGATGCCTTGACATTAATCGATGATGCAAATCATTCATCTGGTGATGAAGATAAAAATACCATGCGAAATTATTCGCGGATGAAAAATCAGTTTACCATCAGTATAAACCAGCCACTGAATATTGCTTATGAAGACTACGGTTCACTCTATTTATCTGGTAGCTGGACAGATTATTGGGCCGCTGCCAATAACCACACTGAATATAACGTGGGCTACAGTAAAAGTGTCCCGTGGGGAAGTTTCAGCGTCAACTTGCAACGTAGCTGGAATGCTGATGGCGATAAAGACGACGCAATGTACCTGAACGTAAGTGTTCCACTGGAGAATATTTTTGGTGGCAAACGTCGTGCATCTGGTTTTCGCAATCTGAATACTCAGGTCAATACCGACTTTAATGGTTCTCATCAAATGAACGTCAGTAGTTCTGGTAGCAGCGAAGACCATTTAATGAGCTACAGCGTTAATACCGGATATAGTCTGGATAATGCATCCGGTGATGTTGCCTCTTTGGGGGGATACCTCAGCTATGAGTCTGCATGGGGAGGGATTTCCGCATCGGCGTCTGCCACCAGCGACAATAATCAACAATATTCAATTAGCACCGATGGTGGATTTGTGTTGCACAGTGGTGGCCTGACATACACCAATAATAGTTTCAGCAGCAATGACACATTGGTTGTTATTAAAGCACCGGGTGCTAAGGGTGCGCGAGTTAATAACAGTAATGATGAAATTGATCGCTGGGGGTATGCCATTACGTCTTCTGTCAGCCCATACCGGGAAAACCAGGTAGGTCTGAATATTGAAACAATGGAAAATGACGTAGAACTTAAAAGTACCAGCGCCACCACAATTCCACGCAGTGGTTCTATTATCCTGACCAGTTTTGAAACGGATCAGGGGCGTTCTGCCGTATTAAATATCATCACTAATAATGGAAAATCTATTCCGTTTGCAGCAGAAGTTTACCAGGATGACATAATGATCGGCAGTATGGGTCAGGGTGGCCAGGCATTTGTCCGCGGAATTAATGATAGCGGAGAATTAATTGTGCGCTGGTTTGAAAATAATCACACCATCGATTGCAAATTACCGTATCGCGTCCCGGCACAACCGCAAACGCTGGGTAGTACCAATACTTTATCATTGAATAATCTAACCTGCCAGTTGGCTAACCACTAATATGGAATATTTTATGAGAAGGATATTAAAAACATCCGTACTAATAGGCTTTGGATTACCTACTATAAGTTTTGCGGCAGATGGGCTTGATGTCGATTTTACTGCAAACATATTAGCCACTACATGTACGATTACTATCGTTCAAGATGGTGGCCCCAAAGTTAATGCTGATGGTGGCGATAATTATAGTCTGACTATTGCCAGCGTTGGATTGGATAACATAGTCACCGGTAATACACTAGCACAAGCCAACTTTAAGTTAGTGGCTTCGGGGTGTAGTAGCGGTTATCAAAAGATTTACACAAAACTATCGGGCGCATCAATTTCAGGTAAATTAATAAAAAATGAAGCGACTACCTCAGCGGCAGCCAATATAGGTATGGGCATCAAACTCAGGGATACCGCAGATTCTGCCTTTATAACACCAAATAATACATTCAGTATTGAATGGTCAGCGGACAATAAAGCCAATGGCCTACCTCTTACTGTTGCGCTACGCGAAACTACAGCAGGAATGGGGAATACCGGTACTTTTCGGGCTAAGGCCACCTTCAACTTCACCTACGAATAACAGGAACCGCAACCATGAAAATAAAAATTATAGCTACAATGATTGGTACTGTTATCGTTAGTGGCGTTACTTTTGTAAATGTCGCTGAGGCTGGTACGCCTTCAGCCTCCCTGACAGTAAATAGTGAAATTACGATGGGTACTTGTACCACTACCTTGCTTGATGCGAGTAATAATTCTATATCTACCATTGCATTTGGTGATGTTTATATTTCTGAACTTTACGCAAAAAGCAAAGTTAAAGTATTCAAAATTCGTTTCAGCGGTTGTGCTGGTATTCCAGGGAAAAGTGCTAAAGTAAAATTAACCCCGAGGACACCAGGGTGCGCAGGCAGTGGAGCTAACACAGCTGCGTTTGCCAATAAATCCAGCAATGGTCCGGCAACAAATGCTGCCGTTGAAGTATGGACAAGCAATATTCCTGAGGGATCTGGTAGTGAGCCGTTCAATTGTTTTAGCGCCAATGCCCTGACAGCCGATCTTTCTGATGCCACCATGACAAAACCTTATGATTATATTTTAAGTGCCCGAATGGTTATTGCTGATAATGGGCCAGTAGCAA
This sequence comes from Escherichia sp. E10V5, assembly GCF_004212315.1. Taxonomy (NCBI): domain Bacteria; kingdom Pseudomonadati; phylum Pseudomonadota; class Gammaproteobacteria; order Enterobacterales; family Enterobacteriaceae; genus Escherichia; species Escherichia sp. E10V5. The sequence goes on along the minus strand of NZ_RHJM01000024.1, from coordinate 34,933 downwards.
ATGTCACTCCTGGAGATTTCCTCTCTCCAGCGACCTTTACTATCACTTATCAGTAACAATGGATAAGGATATTATAATGCTTAATAGGCATAATAATTTCGCACTTTATTTAGGGCTGACGACAGCCCTCTGCGCTCCTTTTTGCAGTGCAGGTCAGGATGTAGATCTCACAGCACAGATCATCTCCAGTACCTGTCAGGTGACAGTAGACAATAATATTGTCGATCTCGGTACCGTGACACTGGACTATTTTTCCGACAATGTGACACCAGAAACTGACTATGCCGGTGGCAAGACATTCACCGTTAAAGTTATTTCCTGTGATAATCTACAAACCACACAGTCGCAAATTAAACTAGATTTTCAACCACAAGTTGGGGCTTTTGCTTCGGTAAATAATCAGGTTTTTAGCAATGAATATGAGTTGCAATCTACCGGGGCAAAAAATGTTGGCGTTGTTATTTTTTCAGCACAACCCAATGAACAGACATTCAACGTTCGGGGTACGGACGGAAAATCAAAAGCCATTTATTCAATTCAGTCAAATCAAGTGATTCCATCAATCTGGACGTTTTATTCCCGTATGCAGCGCATTGATGATACCACTCCCCCGACAGCGGGTATGGTGAGAAGTCAGGTCGTCGTTAACGTTTATTACGAATAATAAGGATCATTATGCAAAGAAACAATAACAATCCATTACTTCAACTATGCCATGCAATACTTCTTTTTTTGATATTTTCTGGGTATGTTTTTGCTGATACTGGGGCCGAGTGTTATATAGAAAATGGTTCTAATGGGGATTATACGATGGATATCTCCCCTTCAATCTATCACGTCGTAACGAAACAGGTAACTTCCGTTTCAGAAATGGCTGATGGGGTCTGGGATGTGCCTATTGTTCTTAGAGGAGGAGGCATTGGCTGTAAAGCAGTCTCAGCTGGTGATGAGTCAGTGCATTTTATTGATATTGCAGATGCCACTTTGCAAACGGGGTATGTTAATGAAGTTGGTGCTGCATTATTAAAAACCACTGTTCAAGGGATTGCATACTCAGTAGAATTACTCTGTACAAATTGTGGTCAACGTGAAAAACCGAATATCAATCTTGATTTACGTCTCCTGCCTTCTGGAGAGGATAACTTTACACCAAACCCTGATGTTTGGTGGGTGTGGGCAGATACCGATTATAATTGGTCACTACGTTTTCGTCTCTATTATACGCCTGAGTTTAAACCCCAGGAAGGTGTTTCCAGTGGAAAGATTATGCCGGGGCCAATTGCCCTATGGCGTATTGGTCCTAGTTTCCAACCAACCATTCGGTTTCTTATGCAAAGTGATTCATTAAACTTTACTGTAGAAGAGCCTACCTGTACTACTATTGCGTTGGATCCAACAAAAGGAAATATTAAAGGCAATGAAGTTAGTTTAGGAGATTCATATATTTCTGAAATTAACGAGGGTATTACCAGAGAAGTACCCTTTTCCATTCGTGGAGATTTCTGTTACGCAAACAAAATTACTGTTAAATTGAATGCGAAAAATGCGGCTCCTGATAAAAAACTGATAGGAAAATCATCCGGCTCAGCAACTGGAGTTGGTGTCAAAATTTATTCGACCGCCAATGACAATAAACTTCAATTAAATGCTGATGGTAGCAACGCTGTGGTTCTTAATTACACTAACTGGTCTAACAATCTTCTGTATTTTCCTTTCACTGCACAGTTAGTAAAAGATGGAGGAAGTGGGGTTGTTGACGTGGGTGATTTTACGGGTAAAGCAACCTTCTCTTTTTCCTATGAATAATTAAGCGATTTCTCCCCATTTCGCACCAGAACTCTGCACTGGTGCGAATATCCTCATAACACTAAAAACCATTGCCCGCCTGATATCGACTGCTAGAATGCGAATGGATCTAACTTTAGCCATCAGGATACGTTATGAAACCGACCACCATCTCCTTACTGCAGAAGTACAAACAGGAAAAAAAACGTTTCGCAACCATCACCGCTTACGACTACAGCTTCGCGAAACTGTTTGCTGATGAAGGGCTTAACGTCATGCTGGTAGGCGACTCACTGGGCATGACGGTTCAGGGGCATGACTCCACCCTGCCAGTTACCGTTGCTGATATCGCCTACCATACCGCTGCGGTACGTCGCGGCGCGCCAAACTGCCTGCTGTTGGCTGACCTGCCGTTTATGGCGTATGCCACGCCGGAACAAGCCTTTGAAAACGCCGCAACGGTTATGCGTGCCGGTGCCAATATGGTCAAAATTGAAGGCGGTGAGTGGCTTGTTGAAACGGTACAAATGCTTACCGAGCGCGCAGTTCCTGTATGTGGTCACTTAGGTTTAACGCCGCAGTCAGTGAATATTTTCGGCGGCTACAAAGTACAGGGGCGCGGCGATGAAGCGGGCGATCGACTGCTCAGCGATGCATTAGCCTTAGAAGCCGCTGGTGCACAACTGCTGGTGCTGGAATGTGTGCCGGTTGAGCTGGCAAAACGCATTACCGAGGCACTGGCGATCCCGGTTATTGGTATTGGTGCAGGCAACGTCACTGACGGGCAGATCCTCGTGATGCACGACGCCTTTGGCATTACCGGCGGTCACATTCCTAAATTCGCTAAAAATTTCCTCGCTGAAACGGGCGACATCCGTGCTGCCGTGCGGCAGTATATGGCTGAAGTGGAGTCCGGCGTTTATCCGGGCGAAGAACACAGTTTCCATTAAGGAGTGACGTTGTGTTAATTATCGAAACCCTGCCGCTGCTGCGTCAGCAAATTCGCCGCCTGCGTATGGAAGGTAAGCGCGTGGCGCTGGTGCCAACCATGGGTAACCTGCACGATGGCCATATGAAACTGGTCGACGAAGCCAAAGCCCGCGCCGATGTGGTAGTGGTCAGTATTTTCGTTAACCCAATGCAGTTCGACCGCCCGGAAGATCTGGCTCGCTATCCACGCACTTTGCAAGAAGACAGCGAAAAACTGAACAAGCGCAAAGTCGATCTGGTTTTCGCGCCCTCGGTAAAAGAGATCTACCCGAACGGTACTGAAACCCACACCTATGTTGATGTTCCTGGCCTTTCGACCATGCTGGAAGGTGCCAGCCGTCCGGGACATTTTCGCGGCGTTTCGACTATCGTCAGCAAGCTGTTTAACCTGGTCCAGCCGGACATCGCCTGCTTCGGCGAAAAGGACTTTCAGCAACTGGCGCTGATCCGCAAAATGGTTGCCGATATGGGCTTCGATATTGAGATTGTCGGCGTACCGATTATGCGTGCGAAAGACGGTCTGGCGCTGAGTTCCCGTAACGGTTATCTGACGGCAGAACAACGCAAAATTGCGCCCGGTCTGTACAAAGTTTTAAGTTCGATTGCCGACAAATTGCAGGCTGGCGAGCGGGATCTCGATGAAATTATTGCCATTGCAGGGCAAGAACTGAATGAAAAAGGCTTCCGCGCTGATGATATTCAGATTCGCGATGCCGACACGCTGCTGGAAGTCTCTGAAAACAGCAAACGGGCAGTAATTCTGGTAGCCGCCTGGCTTGGCGATGCTCGCCTGATCGACAACAAAATGGTCGAGCTGGCGTAATACTTAACTGGCGCTACAGCTGATGGCGCCAGTTATTCATTGCCACGATATTTGTAAGCGATTGTTCATATCGTAGACAACTTAGTTAATCAGCTTATCAAGCTCAGCAAGAGGTAAATTTGCCATCTCTGCAACGTCTTCTCGAGACATCCCTTTACTCAAAAGACGCTGGGCGAATTCCTGCCTTTCTTCTTGTCTTGCCTCCTGTCTCCCTTCCTGTCTTCCCAGCTGAATCCCTTTCTCAATCCCTTTCTCAATCCCTTTCTCTTCAAACCACTGCGCCAACGTCATCATAGACTCCCCTCCTGTTTCCCTGTCTCTCACCACACCGTAAAACAAATCCGCTTGTTCAGTATGACCGCGTTGCAGCATATAGTTTTGCATGGCAACTAACTGACTTCCGCTAGTGTACCCTTCGTCAATCAGCGTGACCAGTTGCTCCAGCAATAACATTAAGTCGCGCTGGCGAATATGTTTTTGCAGCAGTTCGAGAATCGCAATCCGCCGATGTTGCATGATTTCGTCATCCGGTGTGATGGTGATGTCCACCAGCGGGAATGGACTGTTATAGACGCGTCGCGCCAGCTCCGGTGAGTAAAACATATCAAACCAGCACATTGAGAGTGGATAAGGTGTGACCTCGCCCTGATAAAACAGAATCGGCACCACCAGCGGCAGCTTATCGTGATCCGCCTCCAGATGCCGGTGCATGGCAGCAATAGAATAACGCATCATGCGAAAGGCCATTTTTTTGTCCGGCTTGCTTTGGTGTTCAATCACAACGTGCAGATAACCGGGATTGCCCTGCATTTGCACGGAATAGAGCACGTCCGTGCTGTGTCCTTTCAGGCTCTCTTCAATGAAACTCCCCGACTCTAAATGAAGCGTGTTGAGGTCACAAAGTTCGCGTAATTCCACTGGCAAATGGATATCCAGGAAGTCGCGAGCCGTCTCCGCATGCATTAAAAATTGTTTAAATACCGCGTCATGCGGTGTGGTACTCGGTGCGTCCATCTTCCCTGCCTTCCGTGTGGCCCTGAGTGAAGGCAGTATCCAGTCAAGGCGTGCCGTCGTCAGCCACCTCTTTATTGTTTACCGAGCAGCGTTCAGAGAAATTTCAATTGGTTACAGGCGTTACATGGCAAGCTTCGGCGCGGTACGCAAACTGCTGGTGCAAATGCCACCAGATCAGTAGACACTTATCAAAAATCGGGCAATACTGCGTGAGAATTTCCTCAAAGCAGGCATCGCCTGCTTCGTTAACGACAGGGTAGAAAGGTAGAAGTTATGATTCGCACGATGCTGCAGGGCAAACTCCACCGCGTGAAAGTGACTCATGCGGACCTGCACTATGAAGGTTCTTGCGCCATTGACCAGGATTTTCTTGACGCAGCCGGTATTCTCGAAAACGAAGCCATTGATATCTGGAATGTTACCAACGGCAAGCGTTTCTCCACCTATGCCATCGCGGCAGAACGCGGTTCGAGAATCATTTCTGTCAACGGTGCGGCGGCCCACTGTGCCAGCGTCGGCGATATTGTCATCATCGCCAGCTTCGTCACTATACCAGATGCAGAAGCCCGTACCTGGCGCCCCAACGTTGCCTACTTTGAAGGCGACAATGAAATGAAACGTACCGCGAAAGCGATTCCGGTACAGGTTGCCTGATAATCACCCCTGCGGCTGGTTACTCACCAGCCGCGACATCGTCTCCAGCGAATCTGTCCTTAAAATATACAGCCGCTTTAATAAATACGGATTATCCCCCGGTTTTACTTTACCTTTCATGGTCGTCACCGCCAGATGAAATCCGGCATCATTTGCCGCCTTTACCGCTTTGTCATTAAATCCACCAAATGGATACGAAAGATACAAGACTCGAGGATTAAATTGGTTTAGCGCCCGGCGAGAGCGTTCGAAATCAAACAGAATATTATGCTCACTGCGGCTGAGTAATATGGGTCGGCGATATCCATCTACCCGATGCAAAAAATGAGTATGTGACTGGAAATCAAAAACATCGCTGACATCAAGCAGTTCAGAAACACTCATAAACTGTAATGACTGCGGATTCCATTTCTGTGGATGACGTTTGATGCGAGAGGTAATAATAAATGCCGTCGCCTTCATACCGTATTCTTTCAGAATGGGATATGCATAACGACTCACTGATTTCAAGCCATCATCAAACGTCAGCACCACCGCGCGAGCCGGAAGATTCAACGAATTACGCAGATACCCTTCCAGTTGATACAAGGTTAACGTGGTATATCCACGATCGCGTAACCAGGTCATCTGGTTATTGAAAGCTCGCACCGACGTCGTGGTCGAAGTATGACGAAAACGGGTGTTCTCTTCATCGCGTAAAATATGATGGTAGGTCAATACAGGAATACCGTTATCCTGCTGCGCATCCAGTGCACTGATATAGGCCAGTCGTTCGCCAATACGAATTTGATACCAGGTTTGATTCAGGCGATCTTTTAATTTATTAATAATGGGATAACGCAAATTATCGGCCAACACGCCAAATGGCGCACTACCCGCATCAGGCGCGTTGTATATCGGAGTATCTTTCCATGTAATAAGATTTTGGTTACTCAGTGGCTTATTCAGATCCCCCAGACCATCTTCAACTTTTTGCCGCCCTTGTACAGGTTCCAGATGCCCTTTATCAATATACCCCGTAGCAAAACCAAAATTGAATTCATAATAATCGGCAGCGGTTGGGATGACCGAAATAATCTGCCCGGCGCGAATGTTGCCGACGGTTACCGTTTTGTCGCCAATTTTTCCCCAGATAGCTGCATCCTGAGTGGTTTGCATATAACGCGCGGGAAGCGCTGCGCCGACACCAGATGAAACCAGCAGCAGTAAAAAAATAATCTTTTTAATCATGAGAAAACTACCAGGCGAGAAACAGCGCCGTTAGTGTAGCAAAATCGGAATGCGATTTAATACTCGAACCAATTATGCTTGAGGACAAAGGGGGGATTTTTTTGTTGTTGGTGCCAGAGACTACTGACTTCAGGCCCACCCAGTTCGACAATTCGCTCGCGAAACTCCGCACTGGATAACGTTTCACGGTAGGCCAGCATCTGCTCAATTAACAGTAACGTGACACCAGAAATCACTTCGCAACGGGAATGTTTGTGGCTTAATAACGATGCAACACGATAAGGCGCAGCACCTGCAATATCGGTTAAAAAGATAACCCCATCGCCAGAATCTGTTTCATGCAGAGCATCGCACATCATGCGGCTGAGCATATTGGAACTTAATCCGCGCCAGAAATTCACCGCCCGGCACTGGATAAGTGCGCCATGTTTTTTTTCCAGCGCATCCAACATCTCTTGCGCCCGGTCGTCGTGACAGGTAATTACCCAACCTAACATTACCTTCCTCCTTAGCTGAAAATCAGTCTACCCTGACCATTGTTGATAAAGGGTGATAGTCGTCAAAACTCCTCTCCCCCGAATCCAGAGGAGAGGAACTAGCCTTAGCTGCGCAGACCGCGTCCGCGCTGGATCAGCGACCAGCAGATCAGATAAAACGCAATAATAAAAATAACCAGCACACCAAAAGTAGTAACCAGCGGCACATCATTAATGCCGAGGAAGCCGTAGCGGAATCCACTGATCATATAAACGATTGGGTTGAGATGCGACAGCCCCTGCCAGAACGGTGGCAGCAAGGTCAGTGAGTAAAACACCCCGCCCAAATACGTGAGTGGCGTTAACACAAAGGTTGGTACCAGGCTGATGTCATCAAACGTTTTGGCAAACACACCATTAAGCAATCCGGCAAGAGAGAACAACACCGCCGTGAGCACCAGCGTTAAAGCGACAAATACCCACGAATGCACCTGAAACGGTACAAAGAACAGCGAAATTGCTGTCACCAGCATACCAACAAGCAGTCCGCGCGCTACGCCACCGCCGACATATCCGGCAATAATGACGTGAGTCGGAACCGGAGCGACCAGCAGTTCTTCAATATTACGCTGGAACTTGGCGCCAAAAAATGATGAAGCGACGTTGGCGTAGGCATTGGTGATTACCGACATCATGATCAGCCCCGGAACAATGAACTGCATATAGCTGAAGCCATGCATATCGCCAATACGCGAACCAATCAGGTTACCGAAGATGATAAAGTAAAGGGTCATGGTGATAACCGGTGGCACCAGCGTCTGTATCCAGATACGCATAAAGCGATGGATCTCTTTCGCCCAGATGCTTTTTAACGCCACCCAGTAAAGATGCATCATGTGCGATCTCCTTGTTTTTCATTAACCAGTGAAACAAACAACTCTTCCAGACGGTTAGCTTTGTTACGCATACTTAATACCTGAATGCCCTGCTCACTTAACTGCGTGAATACGCTGTTGATCCCCTGCTCACGCAGCACTTCAACTTCCAGCGTGGCGGTATCTACCAGTCGGTACTGATAGCCATCGAGCTTCGGTAACGGGCTTTTCGGTGCGAGATCGAGAATAAAGGTTTCTGATTTCAGCTTTGCCAGCAGTGCCTTCATCGAGGTATTTTCCACCAGTTCGCCGTGCTGAATAATGCCGATATTGCGGCACAGCATTTCTGCTTCTTCCAGGTAATGCGTGGTAAGAATGATGGTGGTGCCTTTGTCGTTTAAATCCTTCAAAAAGCCCCACATTGAGCGACGAAGTTCGATATCCACGCCTGCCGTTGGCTCGTCCAGAATCAGCAGTTTAGGTTCATGCATTAACGCACGGGCGATCATTAAACGGCGCTTCATCCCGCCAGATAACATACGCGCACGTTCGTTACGTTTTCCCCACAAATCGAGTTGTTTAAGATACTTTTCGCTGCGGATGTACGCTTCTTTGCGCTCTACACCGTAGTACCCCGCCTGATTCACCACAATTTGCTGTACGGTTTCAAACGGGTTGAAGTTAAATTCCTGTGGCACCAGTCCCAACTGACGTTTAGCGTTGACGACATCTTTTTCAAGATCGTAACCAAATACGCTGACCCGCCCGGAGGTTTTATTTACCAGAGAGCTGATAATACCGATAGTGGTTGATTTTCCGGCCCCGTTCGGCCCGAGAAGCGCATAAAAATCACCCGCTTCGACTTGCAAATCTATCCCACGAAGCGCCTGAACGCCGCCTGGATAGGTTTTTTTAAGCTGTTGAAGTTCCAGTGCAATGGTCATAAATTTTTACTTACCTTACGTTCTTACACTTTATCTGTGGTTTAAATCGTCCCGGAGTTGCCCTATATTAGCCAAACGTAATTATTTGGTTACAGGTCGTTAACCTCCATGAAAGACATAGATACACTCATCAGCAATAATGCACTATGGTCAAAAATGCTGGTGGAAGAGGATCCCGGGTTTTTTGAGAAACTGGCACAAGCGCAAAAACCGCGCTTTCTATGGATTGGATGTTCCGACAGTCGCGTTCCTGCAGAACGTTTAACCGGTCTTGAGCCGGGCGAACTCTTTGTTCACCGTAATGTTGCTAACCTGGTCATTCACACCGACCTGAACTGCCTTTCCGTGGTTCAGTATGCAGTGGATGTTCTCGAAGTTGAACACATTATTATCTGTGGCCACTACGGTTGCGGCGGCGTACAAGCCGCAGTTGAAAACCCGGAACTGGGGCTTATCAACAACTGGCTGCTGCACATCCGCGATATCTGGTTCAAACATAGCTCATTGCTCGGCGAAATGCCGCCAGAGCGCCGTCTGGATACCTTGTGTGAACTGAACGTCATGGAACAGGTGTATAACCTGGGCCACTCCACCATTATGCAATCAGCGTGGAAACGCGGGCAGAAAGTGACCATTCACGGCTGGGCCTACGGCATTCACGACGGCTTGCTGCGTGATCTGGATGTTACTGCCACCAACCGCGAAACCCTTGAGCAACGTTACCGTCACGGGATTTCCAACCTCAAGCTGAAACACGCCAACCACAAATAAATATGCTATGCCGGATGCAACACATCCGGCAACTTTACACTTACTCGTCCAGCAGAATCACTTTGCCGATATATGGCAGATGACGGTAACGCTGTGCGTAATCAATGCCGTAACCCACCACAAACTCATCCGGGATCGAGAAACCGATAAATTCTACCGGGACGTTCACTTCACGACGGGACGGTTTATCCAGCAGCGTACAAATCGCCAGCGACTTCGGTTCACGCAGGCTTAAGATTTCACGCACTTTCGACAGTGTATTCCCCGAGTCGATGATATCTTCAACAATCAGCACGTCCTTGCCACGGATATCTTCATCCAGATCTTTGAGGATTTTCACATCACGGGTGGTGGACATGCCGCTACCGTAGCTGGAGGCGGTCATAAAATCGACTTCATGAGATACCTGAACTTCACGGCACAGGTCCGCCATAAACATAAATGAGCCACGCAGCAGACCTACCAGCACCATATCGCTGCCGCTGTCTTTGTAACGCTCAGTAATCTGACGACCCAGTTCGACGATACGCGCTTTAATCTCCGCTTCGGGGATCATTACTTCTACATAATGTTTCATCTATCAAATAACCAATTGATTATTAATGAAATAACCATCATTTTTCATGCTTAAAAAAACAATATTGATACACCGATTGATACACAAACAGAGAACGGCACAAAAAAAATGACAGAAAATAAGAGAACAACAAATTGAGTCGGGATTGTACCCGATCCCATAAAAGCTCACTAACGCTTTTAATGTATCTTTGTTGTAGACACAGAATAATTACTCGCCTATCCTCACTGTAGACACACAATAGATACAGGAGTTAACCCACATGCGCACACAGGTTGTATTGCAAAAATGGGGTAATAGCATTGCCCTTCGACTAACGGGAAACCTTAAAACCGTTCCGGGTTTTTCAGTGGGTGATATCGTCAACGTTGAAATTAGTGAAAAGGGGCTTTTTGTAGAAAAGCCTGCACGCCGTCGCCTGAGTGAAGCCGAATTACTCGCCGGGATAACGCCAGTTACAGCGCACGCGGACGAAATTGCCACCCCATTCAATGAGGAGGTTGATTACTGATGTTTGTACCTAAGCGTGGTGATATTTGCTGGCTGGATTTTGAGCCGCAGAAAGGAAAAGAGATCGGAAAGTATCGCCCGGCACTCATACTGTCCCATGAGCAATATAACCGACTCACCGGGCTTGTCATATGCTGCCCCATAAGTACGAGCATACGAAATGCTCCCACAGAAGTTCCGGTAACAAATCTGGACGCCCCCAGCGTTGTAGCAACCACACTCATTCAAACCCTTGACTGGCGTCAGCGGAAAGCGCGCTTAATCACAGAGGCAGAAGATGGGGTATTTAATGATGTGCTTGAAAGAGTCATTACCCTGATTGGCGGAGAGCATCTGCTTAAGTAAAAGGAGGGCTGAGAAGCCCTCAACGTTACCGGAAATTTCCTTGCTATTCTTTCCAGTCAATCCCATCCAGTAAGCACCCTGCTTCATATTGCCCCACCACCCAGTCAAGGTTACAGGACTCATAGAACGCGAGGCGATTATACTGAGGCTCGTTTTTTACCAGGCCACGAACGGAACCACGCTGCCAGTACAGACACAGATTGGCAAGAGGTGTGATCAATACAGCATTGTCCGGGAAAAATGGAACGGTCACAGCCGGGAGATTCCCCAGAACAGGATTTTTAATGATTTCCTCGTTAAGCAAAATTTCCTGATTCATCTGCGATGGATCAAGACGGTTTATCAAAGGCCATTGCTTACGGACCAGCATATTGTGACTGCATACGGCCACAATGCCTTCCTGCCACTGTTCATCAATCATGGATTGCCAGGCATCCAGAACGAGCGCATCTATCGTATGGTGTGTGCCGCGTGTATTACTTTTCGGTGATGAAACAGAAAGGCCGCTGATAACCCTTCCCGCCGCTTCATTTCGAAACTTCTGCAACCAGCCCACGCCGCAATCGTCACGCCCCGGATATGTTTCAGGGTCAGATTCGGCGGCATAATGTGTGCCGTTAAAACCAATCTGAATTAAATCCAGCCATTTCCGGCGCTCAAAAGCGGCCCGCGCACTTCCTTCAAGGCCGTTTGCGGATGCGTGAGCATCGGCATTGTCGTAGCTCAACGCAAAATCAAAATTAACCTGCTCGCAGCGGTAGCCCCTTGAAACCAGTGAATGCGCCTGTAGTGGCGAACGGCGCTCGTGAGGTGGCGATGTACGTGCCAACGGCCCCGAAGCGTCTATCAGCACAACCTGACCTGATATATCCGTAACAGGCACGGGAGTTATTTCAGCAAGGAAATTTGCCTGCCATCCACTGGCAAGCGTTGCACTCTGGCGAGGAACGGGTTCAACTTCTGACGAATAGCGCGCAGTATCACCGGAAAAGTGCAAATCCTTCGGATGCTTTCCGGTTATCGACTCGATAGCGCAATTGAAAACCATCTGAGACTGTTGATTTCGTTGTGATACAACAGAATCAGCAGTGCAATTATAACGCTCAATGCCGTCGTTATTACCCCCACCGCTTGCAGTATGCAGGGTGTGAAGCTCAAGCTCACGCTCCAGTTTTTGATATTCATTGTCCAGCGCGCGACGCGTCTCATCGCTTATGCTTGCTGTGTTTGCTTTCAGGCGATTCCGGGACATTAATTCCCTGAGTCGGCTCACTATATCAGCGCCGTGCAAATGTGGAGTATTCAGACCGCTCATTACTGCCACCCCCGGCAAAGTTCTCTGCCCTCCGCAAGGTCGCGCATTTTTTCTGGATTCTGTCGCGCCGCGCTCCATTGTACAGGTGAAGGGGCGTTCCTGATTGCGCAGTTTACTGAATCCGGGAGTTTCTCCGGGCAATAACGCAGCGGGCTGGAGGTGTCGCTTTCGGTATCGTTAATCCGGCCGCGAATCATTCCGACACTTTCAGCAGTATCTGCCGCTTTCAGTGTTTCGCATATTTTCTTTTCTGCGCTATACAGTGGCTGACCAAGCAGCTCACATAAACCACGAATCAATAACAGAGCAGGGGTCAGCTCGTTAATCAGTTCGGGAAGCGCTTTTGCAAATATCTCTGCCCGCAACTTGTTATCAATGCTTTCGTAAGCACAGCCAGCCTCTGCCGCGTTATAACGACACTCCAGTAGCCTGATGCGCGCCTCATCATGCAGTACCCGCAGACGCTCAAGATTTTCTCGCGCCACACCCGCCTGAATGGATAATTTCGCGGAGGCTTCCGTTTTTACGCCCAGCGCAGACAGGATTGAGTTCTGCCAGTCACGATCGAGAGATTCCAGTTCCCTTTTCGTCTGTTCGATAGTCGCTTCCAGATTGGTGATTAATGATTCCTGTTCACTGAGTTTTGCCCTGGCTGTATCAAACTGTGCTTTACATACCTGATGTTCAGCGCTTGCCTGAGTTATATCCATTATTTGCTCCTGTAATACATTTTTTTACTTACGCCGATTTTTTCCATATTGCGTAATACATTCCAGCCGATTTTGTTCTCGTAATACGCTCACAATACTGTTGTATTACGCTTTCTTATATCGCGGGTGTTAAATCCCGGCATAAATAATCAGGGAGGCAACACGATGAAAAAACAAAAGAAAATGCGATGCGTATTACGCTGTATTCGTATCCCGCTCGAAATCGACCATAAAATAAATCAGATATGTGAGGACAGAGAGATGAACTACTCCCAGTGCGTCAGAATGTTTATCAGTCAGGGAATTAAGGCCGGGGAAAAGCAGGAAGAAGACCGCAACGGGCGCAATGTGGCGGGGGATGTGTGGGCCTGGGCAAATGACCAGAACCACACGACGTAATACAGAAATAACGCAGCCGGTCACACTCGCTGGCTGTGTTATACAAATCACTATGAAGTTTTCGACTTCCTGCGCTTAGTGATGCGTACAAACGACTCAAGCGTACAAAAACAGGCCCCGCACTCAATATTATTGCACTGGTAATACGTTTTGTAGATGTTTTGTTCGTGTTCTTCCAACGAACGACCACGGGTGCGGGCTGAAGCGCCACAGGCCGGGCAAGGGAAAGACATATCACGCTCCTCTTACTGGTGTGAAATTTAACCTATTATATCTTCTGCCGCCCCCTCTGGCCGTATCAAATAAACCCGCAGCAGTCGCCGCGTATTACGCACGGGCGCACCGTTCCCATGCTCACTCGTCACATTCCCCGTATCAGTTCTCTCTTGCCGTAAGAACGGCTCTGACTGGCGATAAAACTAACCCGGTCGGGCATTCCCGCAGTCTTTAGCGTAAATGTAATTTACCCCCTGAAACGCGTGCTGTTCCCCCGTCACCTGCGCGCGAAAAACTCACCGTTTTTTGTGCACGCACGAAATCGCCCTCCGGGCGCGCCAGTACTGGGCCGGATGGGCAAAAAGTTACTCTAAAAAATTGTGCAAATTTGTGCACTTTTGTGCAGATGAACAATAGCGTCAAAAAGAGTGCTTTTGAGAGATTTTTTATGGCAACTGCGCCGCGTGTATTACGTTTTTTACCACCCCCGCCGCGCATGTACATACTTCATTTTTCTGCCAGACAACAGGGCAACTCCCCGTGACTGACAGCCCCAAAAAATCAATGATTGATGTTGCATTTTTGTTAGAGGTTAGACCAGTTGTTTTGGGGCTCTGCCTCATAATCCGGTGGGGGGTGCGCAAAGCGGTTACAACGGTTACAACAGTCAAAAACACCACTTAACAGCATGATTTTAATGGATATTGTTTGTAACCGCTTTGCGGTTACACTGCGGTTACAACGGTTACAGGTTTCAAAAAGCACTTTATTATCAATCAATTAAAAACTTAACCTGTAACCGCCTGTAACCTAACAAAACGGTTACATGTAACCGCGTTGTAACCGCTTTTGTAACTCATCCGACCAGTTATAATGTATTGATATATAATACAAAAATAAGTGATTTTAAATTTGTAACCGTTGTAACCGCTTTGCGCATCCCCCCCCAAACTTTAGCGCGACCCTTTAAAATGTTAATTAAACCCACTTACTCTGTCTCACTCTCATTAACTCTCTGTGATTGAAATGTATCTCGCCACTGTTTGACTCTTTCTGATAATCAGGGGAAGCCAAAAATTGATGGCGGCACCACTGCAATATGGCCACCATTGCATTGCTGTTACCGTTGGTTCTGGCCAACAAAAAAGGTCAGCGGGAAACTGACCTCTTTTGCTGTGAATGCGGCGTTCTGCGGGTTACTCTGCTGGCTCTTTTTCTTCGGTGATCACTATGTTGGCTACCGGGTTAAATCTCATGGCATCTGCCAGGTAATCCGGTGCAAAATGCGCGTAAGTCATCGTCTGCTGAATTGTTGCATGCCCAAGGATTTTTTGTAGCGCAAGAATGTTGCCACCGTTCATCACAAAGTGACTGGCGAATGTATGCCGCAATACATGCGCAGCCTGCCCCCTCGGTAAATCGGGTTTTATTTTTTTTAATGCCCGGCAAAACTCTCTGTACTTCACATCAAACAGTCGCCCGGTTTCTTTTGTTTTTACGGCATCGCATATTTCCTGCGACACAGGCACCGTTCTTTTTCTACCGTTTTTGGTTTCCAGAAACGTTATTCTGTTATGAACTATTTGCTCTCCATACAATCTGCTGGCCTCACTCCAGCGGGCTCCGGTACAAAGACACAAGAGCGCAACCCTTCGTTGATCTCCATTCAGCCCGTCAAGCAACAATGTGACCTCGTTTTTTGATAAAAAGGCCATTTCCCGCTGCTTTACATAAAGAACAGGAATACCACGAACCGGATGCTCTGCATCCCACAAACCGATCTTTCTCAGGGCTGTAAACATCCCCGATAATCTGTTCATGTATCTATTTGCTGAGGACGGCTTTAATCCTTCTGCAATTTTCTGCGATCGCCATGCAATGATTTTTAATTTGTCGAGCTCCACCGCAAACATGTCAGCTCCAAGCTCATTAATAATTTTGCCAAGCTGCTGTTTATCCGTGTTTGCCTTTCGCCTGTGCTGACCGTGATAGACCCACCACAATTCCAGTAAATCGCTAAGCGTTCTCCGGTCGCGATAGCCCTGTATAAACTCGCGCTTTTCGGCGTTCGCTATGATGTACCGTTCAGTTGCTGTAGCTATCGATTTTTTGTCAAATATTCTTCTGACGCGCTTTCCTTTACGTCCGCATGGCCTGATATCGAGCAACCATCGCCCATCATCCAGTTTTCTGATCGACATGTTTAAGCCCCCTCCTTGTAACTGAATATCCTGCATTTCAGTACTTCTGGTTCTCTGGCTTCGGCTACTCCTTTTCCGGCGTTTGCCTGTCTGGACACCTCACTACGAATGGTTTTGCGGCCTGTCAAAGGTCGGGAACGTCCGGCTCCGAGCAACTCAATCATTTCGCGATCGGTTCGGATCTCCACGCGGTGAATGGCGGCAGCCTGTGCCAGTTGCGGAATACTGATAGCAATCCCTTCGCGGCATCCCTTGCCGTAATGGTTTACACCGTATTTTGTTATGCCGTCCAGGAAGTCGAACGCCTCCCAGAACTCCATCACTTCTGGCAAGTCAGCCGCCGCCGCTTTAACCTGCGCCGTTGCCATTTGTTCCAGTTCCAGACATGTGGCATCAAGCCATTCATCCGGGATATCGATAACGCATTTCAGCGCCCTGACCAGCGCGATAAGTTGCGCGTGATTTTTGGCAATACGGGGATGGCGAATATTTTCGCATCCGCAAAGGCGTTCCGTTTCAGCGGGCGATACTTCCAGGAACGTTTGCATAATCGCCCGTTCCTGACTTACCGCCCGGTGAATAAACCCCGATACCTTCTCGACGGGGTAGAGTTCCAGCCGTCTCGCCGCCAGTCGGGTATCAGGTGAATGGCGTTTTTTATCGGTGTATATGCGTATCAGGCGCTCAATAATTGCCGGCGAGGCATTTACCCGCGCATTCTGCGCAATCACGATAGCGCCCTTAAAATCCGGGTCATAGGTGTTGTTATTGTTGGCCTTAACCCCACGAACACCGATACCGCCACCGTTATAGAGGCTTTTCAGGTTATCGAAGTCAAACGCACCTCTTTTTTGCGCATTGTCTCCCCGGTCTGCTTCAATCAGAACAACAGGTAATCCGGCGACCTGTCCAAAGGTGCGCTTCCAGCCCGCCTCTGATCCTTTGGTTGGATCTACGCCTTCATAGTTGTCACGACCGCACAGCCGCCAGCAAAAATCAATCAATGTTGATTTACCCGTTCCGGGCTCCCCGGTGACTTCAAGGAAGGGGAAGGATTCTTCTTTATCCCGGATTTGTTCGCTGAACAGGGAGCCCAACCAGAAAGCCAGGGTAATAATTCCCTTTTCACCAAAAGCCAGCCAGAGATCTTCCACCCAGGACTCTGTAAACTCATCCGGTTTTTTGTAGTTAATCTGTAATGTGGGTTTTTCGCTTAATGGTTTTGCGTTTATGCCATCAATTTCAAAATAATCCTCGTCATTGATTTCATAAGTTTTTCCCTTGTAAACAGCAATATCATTAAACAGCCATGCCCCAATCGCCTTGTTGTATCCGATAAAATCCTGACCAATAACCTCTTTTATTGCGGGAAGGTCATTTTTTATTAATGCGTCAAGCTGCGTAGTCGTTCCAGTATAAATACCGCCTTTTGCCACGTGTAACAGGCGTTTTTTAAATTCAGATGAGGATGTTAATTGTCCTGATGTAAAGGTGTTTTTCACCGTAGCACCATCCGGGAACGTAACACGGAAGTAATACCATGCTTCATCCGTGTCATTATTTCGAATGTAATAAAGCGGCGCTGGGTTACAGTTTGCGATTTCTTTTACTGCACCAGATTCCTTAAGTGCAATTTTGCGCGCTTCATCCTCATCAACATTTCGCTCATTCTTGGCACGCTCAACAGCCTTCATATAGCGCTCAATGTCCAGTTTGAACCAGAAAACACGGTTATCAAAAGTAAAATGAAATTCCTTCCGCTCACGAAAGGAAAATATTATCAGCGCCTTATCTCTCGGAGATTTCGCCAGCAATAAATCACCGTAATGACGATATCTTTTCACATCATGGCCACGCAGCTTTCCGGCGACGTGTAAATCATTCCAGTCGCGTTTATTGTTGTTTTCACCCGGTAACGCCGCTGCCGTTCTCCAGCCGTCTTCGGCGCTGCGTTCTGCATGTTTTTTCGCGTAACGCTCACCCGCACGCCCGTTATCCAGCGCCCACACGATAACCGGACGGGGGGTATCACCGCACAGCTTCGCCAGTTCTTCCAGCGCCTTATCCGGGTAGTTTACGGCAGACATGACAGAAACGGCCGCAATGCCATTCTGGTTAAGGCTGATGGCATCAAAGATACCCTCACAAATCCAGATTTCTTTGGCCTTGCTTAAATCCGCTCCCGGATAAGCCCACCACAACCCCTTGTAGCTGCCGGAAAAATTCGCCTTGCGAGCGAAGCGTTCCGGTCGGTCTATGATGCGCTCCCACCACACGCCGTCAGCCAGCGTAAAACGCACAGTAGCGGCCTGTTCGCCGTTTTCCTTGTCCTGGTATCGCTCCTGAGTAAATGCCCCCTTCAGCGGCTCCACAGCAATATTGCGCGCCTCCTGAAGGTAAGCTGCCGCCGCTGCATATGGCTCGTCTTTCGTGCTGATATAGCGATCTGACCATGATGAAAACACATCCGGGTAAAGTTCTTTGGTCAGCAGGTCTGCACCGCATTTATTTTCACGCCCGCAGTGTACGATGTACGGCCTTTCAAGGCTGGTAAACAACTCTTTCTTTCCACATTGCGGACAAACACCATACCGGAGGTAGTTATTTTCTTCTTTGAAGTTGTAATCACGGATAAGACGGTTAATAATCTCTTTCCTGATGTCAGATTTCATATATAAAACTCCACCCCACTGCATCTTTTGCAGTGGGGTTTTTATTAATTACTCGTTACTTATTGCTTTAGCAATCCCTGCGGCTTCAGCTTTGTGCCATGAAAAAATCCCGCCAGAAAGATGCATTCCTGATTTAATCGCTCGTAATTCCCGATAAAGAATGTTAGTTAATGATTCCATTTCATCGCTTTGTACAGCAATTCGCTCTTTGGTATTAATTTCACCTGTCAATGCTGAAAAAAGAGCAATAACATTTATTACATCCTCAAGACTGCCAATGGAATCTTCTGTGAAAAAGCCAGCGTATTCTTTTTTGTATATATTGCGGACATTCTGATTTTCAGACATAAAAACTCCCCGACCCGTTAAGGTCGAAATATAAATTTAATTCAGTTATCAGTGGATAATTCGGGAATCAGGCGGAAAGTTGCGTCACCTTCAACGCTTTGAAATGTGTCATTCCCAGCTCTTCCAGCCCTTCGGCTGCGCGGCGTATGGCTTCGCCCGGTCCCGTTCCGTATACCGTTGCATGTGCATGTTTGGTTAACCCACGTTTATTAACGGCATAACCCAGCACAAAGAAACGTTTTTCACCGCTGCCATTATTTTTACGGGATGTTGAACGGTTTTTCATTTCTTCACCTTTACCACTGATGCTGTGAGTTCTTCTTCTGGCAATTGATATTTCGGCGCAATTTCTTCCGTATACCTGATAGCGTCCCTTGCCGCTTTTCCTTTTGATTTATATTTATATGTGGTGCGGTAGTTTTCTTCCTCTCCTGTTACCACATTACGCAATTTAATATGAATCTCGTACATCGTTACCCCTCCATGATTTTTACTGCGCATTTGTGGGTTAATCGCCCCTGTTTGTCATTGCGGGAATATGCCATACGACAGGCATCACGCCATGCATCGTCATAAGTCGGATATTCCCGGGAATGAATCATCTGGCGAACGTCGCCGTTCTGGTAGTTAATCAGGGTGATAAGGAGCTTAAACATGGCACGCCTCCCGGACACGGATACGGGCAACAAAGACCAGACGGGATGCCGGAAGCAGGGCGCGCGCTTCGCGCTCACTGGCAGCGGTAACGGTATGAAGGCGGATATTTTTACCGTGGCACTGCATAAAGCGCCAGATAAAATCAGGGCGTGTTGATATAGCCATTTTGGCGGCTCCTTCTACTGATTTACGGAGTCTCGCCAGCACGCTGTCAAACATGGTGGCGGGACGTAACAGGGTTGACAGACTGGCGTAGAAGAAACCAGCGAGCGCAAAGGCTCCCCCATTACGCCCCGCCATAATACGGGGTAGGGTGGAATTACGGGCACAAAAAAACCGCATTACGGAAATATAGCGGCTACCCGCTTCTACTATCAGGCTGTCAAACCCGGCACCCGCTTTATGAGGTGCGGGCAAACGATACGCCATGACAAAAAAGCGAGTCAAGCAATATTGCAAATTATTTTTGCTCACTTGTGCTGAGTGATTGATTTTAAAGAATAAAAAAGCCATAATCATTTCTGCCTATTGTTTCTTATTGTTGGTTTCAGGTGCACTAAATGCACATCCTTGACTGGTTGGCTCGCTAGCTTTAGCGAGCTTCTTTTTTTGCTCTGCTGTCAGTACTTGGCCTCCTTTCCCCACATGTAGCAATACGTTCAGATCAGTAAGTTTTGCCACCCAGTGATGGACGCAATAAACCACCAACGCTTATTCAGCTCTGGCGCTACCGGATTCCCTCTCTCTTTTCTTTTTGGCGTTTTCGTATGGGTTATTCACTTTGGCAATAACTGGCGGATTACGTAGCCACCACAAAACATCACTTAACAGCCAGGTACATGAGCAACGCCCCAAAGAGTGACGAGGAGGAAAAGCACCGATCTTCTCCAGTTCCCAGCGCCGGGAGCGTGAAAGCGTGGTCATCTTTTTACACTTCTCTTCCCTGATGCGTTCTTCGCAGTCAAAACCATACTCGGCGAGTATGGTGCGGCGCTGTTCTGGAGTTGGTGGAATGAATGCGGATTGAGTCATATTTCCCCCTATGTTTCTAAACTTTCGGGGGAGATTTTTGTTTTACGGAGTTTTGAAAGCAAGTATTAAAGGTCTTATTAAGATGCTTGCTGGTCTTACTGAGATGATGCCTTAATCCATCTTGATATAGTACTTTTATCAAAGCGCATATTGAGTCCTGCCTCTCTTGCTTCCGCGGTCAATATATCAGCAAGTTTTACCGGATTGTTTTCGAGTTCTTTATAATGAATAACAAGCATCGCACGAAAAAAATCCTTCATTGTTTTAGATAATCGTTCTATATTGTTTTTGTTGGTGCATATATCTTTCTCTCCATCCTCAGAACTTAATATATTGTTACCCGCACACAAATATAAAGTATCTGCCAATGGACTAACATAATCTTTTCTTAACTCGCTATTGGAGTTTGTAGCATTTTGTATTTTTAAAAAATCATTCTTTAAGATATATAAATCACCAATATCAAAAGAAACATCCTCAGTAACAATTACTCCTATATGTATATCAACGTCAGAAGCAATTATAATATTGCTATTAATTATTCGGTTGGCTTTAAACTTCTTATTAAAATCATAGTTGGCAAAAAAACTTCCCCCCAAAGCGAAAATACCGCCTATTTCAACAAAATACTTATGGTATTTTTCTTGAATACCTTTAAATACTGGTGGTACAACTGCCACAGCTCTTTCATCCGTTGCTATTCGATATACACTATATATGTGATAATTTTCCCCATAATATAACCCCCTGTTATAATAATTTAACAAAGCAAATGCAGTATCAATTGCTATGTCACCAAATTTGGGCGCTACATATGAATGGCTTAGAGATTCGCACATTGAATCAAATATAATTCTCGACTTGGTTTTTATATAATTAAAACCATGGTGTTCTGCCGCCCTTTCTGAAATGGCATCAAGGTCAGATAACCGTGATTTACATGGTTCTGAATCCATAAACTTACGCAGACAATCGAAATTAACCACATCTTTTTCATCTGGGATATTTAATACTCCATATGCAGATTCAATTTTTATACAAATACGAATGCAGCCTGTCACAGCCCAATGAATAAGATCATCAATATCGCAGTCTAATAACTTTGCCGCGCGCTCAATAGGATAGTAATCTCTTAGTGGTAACGTCATTCTTTTCGCTCACATATTATTTATCTTTAACCATTTTTTCTAAATATTCAAGCCAGTCATTTAGAGCCTTTAATTTGAATGGGATATACTGGCTAAGATTATAGTTAAATTCTGCGGAGCCAGCATTATATACGTGACCTAATAATGACTCGACAATATGAGGCATTACCCCCATGTTGTTTAACCCAGTTGAAAATGTCCGTCTTAAATCGTGTAGCGTCCATTTTTCATTATGTCCGAATATTTTATACATTCTGCGACCTTTCAGAGAAACAGCTCTATGCGTTCTCTCCTCACCCAAAAGTAAGCCCGTCCTCCCGGTTTCCTGTTTTAGCTCTTTTAACCAGTCTCTTATACCTTCGGGAATTGGCCGAATAATCTTTTTGTTGCTTTTACTGTTATTTCTTGGAACAATCCAAACCCATTCATTAAAATCCCATTCAATCCAATGAGAACGGCGAATCTCTACAGTTCTAGCCCCAAAGACAATAAGCAACTTTATTAATCTAGAAAAATAAATATCCCGATGTTTCTCCTTTGCAAAATACCAAAGATCTGATAGTTCGGCATCACTCAAAACACGGTCGCGCTGTCCGGCAGATTCCCCTACATCGGTTAACGTTAAATGAACAAGGGCATCACTGATGGCATAACGCCGAACATTGCAAAACCGCAATGCCTGCTTGGAGAGTTGAAACATACGCCCCGCCGTTTTTGAACTTATAGCACGAATCTCATCAAAACATTTTACCCAATGGCGAGTATCGCACCGTGATAACGGATAATGGCCTATTCTGGGGTAGACATGTTTGCAGAATTGCGCCCTAATCAATTCCTCATCTTTGCGCTTATGTCTTGCATAATTGACCAACCAATATTCCAACGCATCTCGAACAGTAACAGGAGCACGGGATTCTTCAGTAAAAAGTTGGAGTTCAATTTTTGGATCAAGACCATTAGCCAACCATTGACGGCAACGCTCACGCCACATCCTGGCATCTTTCAGACTAATATCAGGGTAATTCCCTAGAGTAAGACGAATAACTGAACTCTCACGCCCTCCAAGGCGATATGAAAAAACCCAGCTCACATGCCCTTTAGTTGATAACCTGACCCCTAACCCCTCTCCGTCAGCAAGCATTTCAACACGATCCCTATGCGTTCCTTGCAGCGCCTTTAGTTTCCTGTCGCTGAGCTTATTCGTTCCAGACATCATCACCGTTCCGATATTGATACACGCATTGATACACGTGAAATATTAATATCCAGAAAAAATGAAATCGAGCATGAACACAAAATCACTACAACATAATGATTTTGATTGATTTTTTATATTCAACGGGTAAACACTAGAAAAGTCAGGAACATAAAAAACATTACTTCTACAGTATGTTTCATATCTCTAACCATATGATTTAAAAACAAATCACTTCGCACGGGCGGGATTCAGCACCGCAACAAAGCGCAAGACATGCAGTATACCAGTAAAACTATTCATTCGCGGAATCTGTTAATAAAGCTCAAATTGTGATGACGATCACACATGTTAAAACCTATAATTAATTGCTACTAAAATATTAATGAATTGAAATGGTGTTTCTTTATGGCAATTAACAATCCCGGCTCGCGACGATTACTCGTCACGCTAACCGCCCTATTTGCAGCGCTTTGCGGGCTGTATCTTCTCATTGGCGGAGGCTGGCTGGTCGCCATTGGCGGCTCCTGGTACTACCCTATCGCAGGCCTTGTGATGCTCGGCGTCGCCTGGATGCTGTGGCGCAGTAAACGCGCCGCGCTTTGGCTGTATGCCGCTCTGCTGCTCGGCACCATGATTTGGGGCGTCTGGGAAGTTGGTTTCGACTTCTGGGCGCTGACTCCGCGCAGTGACATTCTGGTCTTCTTCGGCATCTGGCTGATCCTGCCGTTTGTCTGGCGTCGCCTGGTCATTCCTTCTGGCGGCGCAGTTGCTGCGCTGTTAATCGCACTGTTGATTAGCGGCGGTATCCTCACCTGGGCCGGATTTCACGATCCGCAAGAAATCAACGGCACTTTAAGCGTCGATACCACACCAGCAGAAGCCATTTCTCCCGTTGCCGATCAGGACTGGCCTGCCTATGGCCGCAATCAGGAAGGTCAACGCTTTTCACCACTGAAACAAATTAACGCCGATAACGTCCACAACCTGAAAGAAGCCTGGGTATTCCGTACAGGCGATGTGAAACAGCCGAACGATCCGGGCGAAATCACCAATGAAGTGACGCCAATTAAAGTGGGCGACACCCTTTACCTGTGTACCGCTCACCAGCGCCTGTTTGCGCTCGATGCCGCCAGCGGCAAAGAGAAATGGCATTACGATCCTGAGCTGAAAACTAACGAGTCTTTCCAGCACGTAACCTGCCGTGGCGTCTCTTATCATGAAGCCAAAGCAGAAACGGCTTCGCCGGAAGTGATGGCGGATTGCCCGCGTCGTATCATTCTTCCGGTCAATGATGGTCGACTGATTGCGATTAACGCTGAAAACGGCAAACTGTGCGAAACCTTCGCCAATAAAGGCGTGCTCAATCTGCAAAGCAATATGCCGGACACCAAACCA
Organism: Escherichia sp. E10V5; assembly: GCF_004212315.1. NCBI lineage: Bacteria > Pseudomonadati > Pseudomonadota > Gammaproteobacteria > Enterobacterales > Enterobacteriaceae > Escherichia > Escherichia sp. E10V5. Next base: position 10,648 of record NZ_RHJM01000024.1, on the reverse strand, counting down.
GGTCTGTATGAGCCGACTTCTCCGCCGATTATCACCGATAAAACCATCGTGATGGCCGGTTCAGTTACCGACAACTTCTCAACCCGCGAAACGTCTGGCGTGATCCGTGGTTTTGATGTCAACACCGGGGAGCTGTTATGGGCTTTTGATCCGGGCGCGAAAGATCCGAACGCAATCCCGTCTGACGAGCACACCTTTACCTTTAACTCGCCAAACTCCTGGGCGCCTGCGGCCTATGACGCGAAGCTGGATCTGGTTTATCTGCCGATGGGCGTGACTACGCCAGATATCTGGGGCGGTAATCGCACACCGGAACAGGAGCGTTATGCCAGCTCGATTCTGGCGCTGAATGCCACCACCGGGAAACTGGCGTGGAGTTACCAGACCGTTCACCATGACCTGTGGGATATGGACCTTCCGGCACAGCCGACGCTCGCGGATATCACCGTCAATGGTCAGAAAGTTCCGGTCATTTATGCTCCGGCGAAAACCGGCAACATTTTTGTGCTCGATCGTCGTAATGGTGAACTGGTGGTTCCGGCCCCGGAAAAACCAGTGCCACAAGGTGCAGCGAAAGGCGATTACGTTACCCCTACTCAACCATTCTCGGAACTGAGCTTCCGTCCGACGAAAGATTTGAGCGGTGCGGATATGTGGGGCGCCACCATGTTTGACCAGCTGGTGTGCCGCGTGATGTTCCACCAGATGCGCTATGAAGGCATTTTCACCCCGCCATCTGAACAGGGTACGCTGGTCTTCCCGGGTAACCTGGGGATGTTCGAATGGGGCGGGATTTCCGTTGATCCGAATCGTGAAGTGGCGATTGCCAACCCAATGGCACTGCCGTTTGTTTCGAAACTGATCCCGCGCGGTCCGGGTAATCCGATGGAACAGCCGAAAGATGCCAAAGGCACGGGTACGGAATCCGGCATTCAGCCGCAGTACGGTGTGCCGTATGGCGTCACGCTCAACCCGTTCCTCTCACCGTTTGGTCTGCCATGTAAACAGCCAGCATGGGGTTATATCTCGGCGCTGGATCTGAAAACCAATGAAGTGGTGTGGAAGAAACGTATTGGTACGCCGCAGGACAGCATGCCGTTCCCGATGCCTGTTCCGGTGCCATTCAATATGGGTATGCCGATGCTGGGCGGGCCAATCTCCACGGCGGGTAACGTGCTGTTTATCGCCGCTACGGCAGATAACTACCTGCGCGCTTACAACATGAGCAACGGTGAAAAACTGTGGCAGGGCCGTTTACCAGCGGGTGGTCAGGCAACGCCGATGACCTATGAAGTGAATGGTAAGCAATATGTGGTGATCTCCGCGGGCGGTCACGGTTCATTTGGTACGAAGATGGGCGACTATATTGTGGCTTATGCGTTGCCGGATGATGTGAAGTAAGATTGACTCATATTGCTGACAACGTGCACGTTGTTCATGCCGGATGCGGCGTGAACGCCTTATCCGGCCTACAAAATTGTGCAAAATCAATGGATTGAACAGGTAACGTAGGCCTGATAAGCGTAGCGCATCAGGCAGTTTTGCGTTTGCCATCAGTTTAATGCCCGGAGAGATCCGGGCATATTTCCGATTACGGTCTTTTTATACCGTAAACCCTAACATCATCCCCGTATCTTCATGCTCCAGCAGATGGCAGTGCGCCATATAAGCATGCTCTTTCGGTGCATCGTGATTAAACTTCACCAGTACTTCGCTGACATTACCTTCTACCTTAACGGTATCTTTCCAGCCTGCGCGATGCGTCGCTGGCGGTTTGCCATTTTCTGACAAGATACGGAACTGCGTGCCGTGAATATGGAACGGATGCAGCATCATGTCACCCACGCCAGAGATAACCCAACGTTCGTACTGCCCTTTCGCCGCCGCAAACATCGGCTTGTTCATATCAAACGCCTGACCGTTGATTTTATTGGCATGGTGGAAATCGAACTTCCCGCCGTGGTTCATATGATTCATATTGCCATGCCCCATATGGCCCATCATCTGGCTGTGATCCATCCCGGCCATCGCCTGATCGCCATATTTCTCCATCAGCATCTGCATACCCATCATATCGAGCATCGGGTCCATAGAGAGTTGCAGCTTGCGTACCGTCAGCCCCTCCAGAGAAGGTAACGCAGGCAGGCTACTTAATGTGTCTGGCAAAGCACCAGAGGCACTAATGGCAATCGGCTGAATCCGCATTACCGGATGCGGCTTGTCAAACGGCGCGATCGCCATCCCCATCTGGCTGACTGGCAGCGCCACCAGGTCAAACGGTTTGTTGTCGTTAACCTCCACCAGCACTTCAAAACGCTCGCCCATCAGCACGGGCAGCTCGCTCACCTTCACCGGTTCAGGCAGCAGACCACCATCGCTGGCAATCACATACAGCGGGCGATTGTCGCTGGTGGCGAAATTGAGCGAACGGGCATTACAGCCATTGAGCAAACGCAGGCGCAGCCAACCACGCGGGGCTGCGTGTTGCGGGTAGATTGCACCGTTGGTCAGCAACGTATCACCAAACCAGCCCACGGCGGCGGTCATCACATCCAGTTGATAATCAATCTGTCCGTCGGCGTTAAATTTTTTATCCTGAACGATCACCGGAACATCATCGATACCCCACTGTTTTGGCAGCATTAATTTCAGGATCTCGTCATCTTCAATCACCACCAGACCTGCCAGCCCCATCGCCACCTGACGCCCGGTTTTGCCGTGCTGATGCGGATGGAACCAGCAAGTAGCGGCAGGTTGATCGACGTTCAGCGTCACCGTGCGTTGACCGCCTGGCGGAATAATTCCCTGCGGGCCGCCGTCCACTTCTCCCGGCACTTCCAGCCCGTGCCAGTGCAACGTCGTCTCTTCCGTCAGTTGGTTATAGATATCAACCGTTACCGCTTTACCGCGCTGTAACTTCACCGCAGGCCCTAACAGATTACCGTTATAGCCCCAGGTGGTCGCCGTTTTCCCGGCAAAGGTGGACTGACCTGGCATGATCGATAATCTTATGCGGCCACGAACATCAGAAGTGAGGAGTTCGGGGATCGGCAGTGTTGGACGTTCTGCGGCAAAAACTGTTCGACTCCACAGCGGCAAAGCCGAAGCCACGCCCAGCGCGACGGAATATTTTAAGAAATCACGGCGTTGCATAGTTATTTCCTTATTCTCAAGCAGGCGAAACAAAATCAAACGTTGAGCATAGCCCTTCCCCTTACGGGAAGGTCAAGCCGCAGACACAATTTAATCGACAATAATGGTCGTCGCCTCGCTCACAGTGTGCTAACGTTTATCTTCTTTAAGTCCTGGTAGAAGCAATGAAGACGTTTTTCAGAACAGTGTTATTCGGCAGCCTGATGGCCGTTTGCGCAAACAGTTACGCGCTCAGCGAGTCTGAAGCCGAAGATATGGCCGATTTAACGGCAGTTTTTGTTTTTCTGAAGAACGATTGTGGTTACCAGAACTTACCTAATGGGCAAATTCGTCGCGCACTGGTCTTTTTCGCCCAGCAAAACCAGTGGGATCTCAGCAACTACGACACCTTCGACATGAAATCCCTCGGTGAAGACAGCTACCGCGATCTCAGCGGTATCGGTATTCCCGTCGCGAAAAAGTGCAAAGCCCTGGCCCGCGATTCCTTAAGCCTGCTTGCCTACGTCAAATAATCCCTGATACCTTTTTGTAGAAACATTGACCGTGCAACCACGGTCAATGTTAGCTATTATGTTGCGCTCTTTTTTTACGAGTGTTAACAAAGGAGGTATCAACCCATGGCCGAAAATAAACTGTGGCATGAAACGCTACACGACCAGTTTGGGCAGTACTTTGCGGTAGATAACGTTCTGTATCATGAAAAGACCGATCACCAGGATCTGATCATTTTTGAGAACGCCGCATTTGGTCGCGTGATGGCGCTGGATGGCGTAGTACAAACCACCGAGCGCGACGAGTTTATCTATCATGAGATGATGACCCATGTTCCGCTACTGGCCCACGGTCACGCGAAACATGTGCTGATTATCGGCGGCGGTGACGGCGCAATGCTGCGTGAAGTGACCCGACATAAAAACGTTGAGTCAATCACGATGGTGGAAATCGACGCGGGCGTGGTGTCGTTCTGCCGTCAGTATTTGCCCAACCACAACGCCGGTAGCTACGACGATCCGCGCTTTAAGCTGGTGATCGACGATGGCGTCAATTTCGTGAATCAAACCAGCCAGACCTTTGATGTCATTATCTCCGACTGCACCGATCCTATCGGCCCCGGCGAAAGTCTGTTCACCTCAGCATTTTATGAAGGCTGCAAACGTTGCCTGAATCCTGGCGGTATCTTCGTCGCACAAAACGGTGTCTGCTTTTTACAGCAGGAAGAGGCCATCGGCAGCCATCGTAAACTCAGCCATTACTTCAGTGATGTTGGCTTTTATCAGGCGGCGATCCCGACCTATTACGGCGGCATCATGACCTTTGCATGGGCGACAGATAACGACGCCTTACGCCATCTCTCAACCGAAATTATTCAGGCGCGTTTTCTCGCCTCTGGCCTGAAATGCCGTTATTACAATCCGGCAGTCCATTCGGCAGCTTTTGCCTTACCTCAGTATCTGCAAGACGCACTGGCTTCACAGGCGCTCTAAGGAGAAGATAAGAAATTGAAAAAACTGAAACTGCATGGCTTTAATAATCTGACCAAAAGTCTGAGTTTTTGTATTTACGATATCTGCTACGCCAAAACTGCCGAAGAGCGCGACGGTTATATTGCTTATATCGATGAACTCTATAATGCCAACCGTCTGACCGAAATCCTGTCAGAAACCTGTTCCATTATCGGGGCCAATATTCTTAACATCGCCCGCCAGGATTACGAACCACAGGGTGCCAGCGTCACTATTCTGGTGAGTGAAGAACCGGTCGACCCAAAACTTATCGACAAAACAGAACACCCCGGCCCACTGCCAGAAACGGTCGTTGCCCATCTCGATAAAAGTCATATTTGCGTACATACCTACCCGGAAAGCCATCCTGAAGGCGGTTTATGTACCTTCCGCGCCGATATTGAAGTCTCTACCTGCGGCGTGATTTCCCCGCTGAAGGCACTGAATTACCTGATCCACCAGCTTGAGTCCGATATCGTGACCATTGATTATCGCGTGCGCGGCTTTACCCGCGACATTAACGGTATGAAGCACTTTATCGACCATGAGATTAATTCGATTCAGAACTTTATGTCCGAAGATATAAAGACGCTGTATGACATGGTGGATGTAAACGTCTATCAGGAAAATATCTTCCATACCAAGATGTTGCTTAAAGAGTTCGACCTTAAGCACTACATGTTCCACACCAAACCGGAAGATTTAACCGACAGCGAGCGCCAGGAAATTACCGCTGCGCTGTGGAAAGAAATGCGCGAGATTTATTACGGGCGCAATATGCCCGCCGTTTAACGGCCCTGGCGGAGCACGGAGGCTCCGCCTGATTTATTTACTTCTGCTGCACGAAATTACGGTACGCCGCCACTACCTGAAGAAAATCCTCAACGCCGCACAGCGACAAGCTCTCTTCGTCGTAGTAGTTCATCCCCTCTTCCATTTCATCGCCAGCGAATTCCAGTTGATTGGCGCGAACCATCACCTCTTCGCTGTCCATCCATAGCGTGTACTCATGCCCTGCCCGCTGCCAGGAACGTTCGCTACCTTTGAGCGTGCGCGCGGCGTCTTCCACTTCATCAAGCAAGGCCAGGTTTTCTTTCACCTCTTCATTAAACCAGTGCCCGACCACTTCATGCCCCATGGACATGCGCACCTTTACCACTCCGGTAATATCGCGCAGAAATTCGTAATCCATAGTGTGTTCCTCTGCTCCCGGCAATGCGCCGAAATCGCATTGCGCCATTGATGTAATTATCGCAGCCTTATCGGAGAAAAACAGCGGAGCGACGGTGGTTTAGAGATAAAAAAATGCCCGGGAATCACATTCACCGGGCATTGTGTCGTTTATGCGCAGCGCGTGCGCTTACTTATTAAACCGCAGTCTGGAAAATCACCCCGTCCGCTTTTTCGGTGTACTGAGAAAGCTGGTTGAAGTTCAGATAACGGTAAGTATCAACGGCAGTTTTATCCACCTGCGCAACGTAGGTCTGGTACTCTTCCGGCGTCGGCAGTTTGCCAATCAGCGCCGCAACAGCAGCCAGTTCCGCAGAAGCCAGGAAGACGTTCGCGCCAGTCCCCAGACGGTTCGGGAAGTTACGGGTAGAGGTGGAAACCACCGTCGCACCGTCTGCTACACGCGCCTGGTTACCCATACACAGGGAACAGCCAGGGATCTCGATACGCGCACCGCTCTTACCGAAGACGCTGTAGTAGCCTTCTTCTGTCAGCTGCGCGGCGTCCATACGCGTTGGCGGTGCCACCCACAGGCGGGTCGGCAACTGGCCTTTGTGCGCATCCAGCAGTTTACCCGCAGCACGGAAGTGACCGATGTTAGTCATGCAAGAACCGATAAACACTTCGTCGATCTTCTCGCCCTGTACCGCAGACAGCGGACGCGCGTCATCTGGATCGTTAGGTGCACACAGGATTGGCTCTTTAATATCCGCCAGATCGATGTCGATCACTGCCGCGTATTCCGCATCTGCATCGGCTTCCAGCAGCTCAGGATTCGCCAGCCATTTTTCCATGCCCTGAATACGGCGTTCCAGAGTACGACGATCGCCGTAACCTTCCGCGATCATCCACTTCAGCAGGACGATGTTGGAGTTCAGGTATTCGATGATCGGTTCTTTGTTCAGCTTGATAGTACAACCAGCGGCAGAACGTTCGGCGGACGCATCGGTCAGCTCAAAGGCCTGCTCAACTTTCAGATCCGGCAGACCTTCAATTTCCAGAATGCGGCCAGAGAAGATGTTTTTCTTACCTTTCTTCTCAACGGTCAGCAGACCTTGTTTGATCGCATACAGAGGAATGGCGTGTACCAGATCGCGCAGGGTGATACCCGGCTGCATCTTGCCTTTGAAGCGCACCAGAACAGATTCCGGCATATCCAGCGGCATTACGCCTGTTGCGGCAGCAAATGCCACCAGACCAGAACCCGCAGGGAAAGAGATGCCGATCGGGAAACGGGTATGGGAGTCACCACCGGTACCGACGGTATCCGGCAGCAGCATACGGTTCAGCCAGGAGTGGATTACGCCGTCACCCGGACGCAGCGACACACCGCCACGGTTCATAATGAAGTCCGGCAGCGTGTGGTGCGTGTTAACGTCAACTGGTTTCGGATAAGCCGCTGTGTGACAGAAAGACTGCATCACCAGGTCAGCCGAGAAGCCCAGGCACGCCAGGTCTTTCAGTTCATCACGGGTCATCGGGCCAGTGGTATCCTGAGAACCTACAGAAGTCATTTTCGGTTCACAGTACGCACCTGGACGAATACCTTTCACACCACAGGCGCGACCTACCATTTTCTGCGCCAGCGAGAAGCCACGGTCGCTTTCAGCGACATCTTTCGCCTGACGGAACACATCGCTCTGCGGCAGACCAAGTGCTTCACGCGCTTTGGTGGTCAGGCCACGCCCGATAATCAGCGGAATACGACCACCAGCACGCACTTCATCAATCAGCACGTCGGTTTTCAGTTCGAAGGTCGCCAGCAGCTCGTTGGTTTCGTGGTTACGCACTTCGCCTTTGTACGGGTAAACGTCAATCACATCGCCCATATTCAGGTTAGAGACGTCCACTTCAATTGGCAGTGCACCCGCGTCTTCCATCGTGTTAAAGAAGATTGGTGCAATTTTACCGCCGAGGCACAGACCACCGCCGCGTTTGTTCGGCACATGCGGAATATCATCGCCCATAAACCACAGTACGGAGTTAGTGGCGGATTTACGCGAAGAACCCGTACCCACAACGTCACCGACATACGCCAGCGGGAAACCTTTCTGTTGCAGAGCTTCGATTTGCTTGATCGGACCAACAGCGCCTGGCTGGTCTGGCTCAATGCCTTCACGGGCGTTTTTCAGCATCGCCAGCGCGTGCAATGGGATGTCCGGGCGCGACCACGCATCCGGTGCCGGAGAAAGGTCATCGGTGTTGGTTTCGCCAGTTACTTTGAAGACGGTAACGGTCAGTTTTTCAGCCAGCGCCGGGCGATTCAGGAACCATTCGGCATCCGCCCAGGACTGCATTACCTGCTTCGCGTATTTGTTGCCTGCTTTGGCTTTCTCTTCTACGTCATAGAAGTTATCGAACATCAGCAGCGTGTGGGACAGTGCTTTGGCAGCGATCGGTGCCAGTTTGGCATCATCCAGCGCGTCGATCAGCGGATGAATGTTGTAACCACCCTGCATGGTGCCCAGCAGTTCGATGGCTTTTTCCGGAGTCAGCAGTGGGGATTTGGCTTCGCCTTTGGCGACAGCAGCCAGGAAACCTGCTTTTACATAGGCGGCTTCATCGACGCCAGGGGGAACACGGTTGGTTAACAGATCTAACAGGAATTCTTCTTCGCCCGCGGGCGGGTTTTTCAGCAGCTCTACAAGCGCGGCCATTTGGTTTGCATCCAGGGGTTTGGGCGCAATCCCCTCAGCGGCACGCTCAGCTACGTGCTTACGGTATTCTTCTAGCACGACGGTTCTCCTCGCTCTCATTGTCATAGTGCGGCAGGCGATTCTCTTCACGCTCCTGTGAGACAGCAGTTTGTAGGGTAAATGCCCAGTACCGCAACGGGCAGAATAGCAGGATTTTGACGATGTGTTAATCTGTTTACAAAAAAGCAACATAAAAAAGTGGCTGAATCGTTAAGGATGGTCTAGAGATTGTTTCCCTCCGTAAAAACTTCGTTAATTCGCATTGTGATAATCACCTTTCTCAACGAATCCCAAGATTAGTCAAAATTTAAACTACCGCCTCTTTATACTCGGATTCACAGCACCTGCGGGTGGCAGTTCGCCGACCATTGCGATTTCCTTGAGATCCGAATTATGAAAATGACTTTGCCGTTTAAACCCCATGTGCTGGCGCTAATTTGCAGTGCCGGGCTTTGTGCCGCCTCTGCCGGGCTATATATAAAAAGCCGCACAGTGGAAGCGCCTGTGGAACCGCAATCGACACAACAGACTGCGCCTGACATCACCGCAGTTACGTTTCCTGCAACGGTTTCCGCGCCCCCCGTAACGCCTGCCGTCGTTAAATCCGCATTCAGCACTGCACAAATCGATCAATGGGTCGCGCCCGTCGCGCTATATCCCGACGCTCTGCTTTCGCAGGTGCTGATGGCATCGACCTATCCGGCAAATGTCGCCCAGGCCGTGCAGTGGTCGCACGACACCCCGCTCAAGCAAGGTGATGCCGCTATTCAGGCAGTATCCGACCAACCGTGGGATGCCAGCGTCAAATCACTTGTGGCTTTTCCGCAATTGATGGCGTTGATGGGGGAAAACCCGCAATGGGTACAAAATCTTGGCGACGCGTTTCTGGCGCAGCCGCAGGATGTGATGGACTCGGTACAACGTTTGCGGCAACTGGCGCAACAAACCGGGTCACTGAAGTCATCAACTGAACAAAAGGTCATCACGACAACGAAAAAAGTCGTACCGGCAAATCAGCCCGCCAGCGCCCCTGTTACACAATCAAATACCGTTTCTACATCCAGCCCCGTCGTCGCTGAACCTGCGCCGACCGTAATAACCATTGAGCCCGCCAATCCGGATGTAGTTTATATTCCCAACTACAACCCAACCGTGGTTTACGGCAGTTGGGCCAATACCGCTTATCCGCCGGTTTACCTGTCGCCGCCAGCCGGAGAACCGTTTGTTGACAGCTTCGTGCGCGGATTTGGCTACAGCATGGGCGTTGCTACCACGTATGCACTATTCAGCAGCATCGACTGGGACGATGACGATCATGACCATCATCATCATGACGATGATGATTATAATCACCACGATGGCGGTCATCGTGACGGTAATGGCTGGCAACACAACGGCGACAACATCAATATCGACGTCAACAATTTCAACCGTATTACTGGTGAGCATCTTACTGACAAGAATATGGCATGGCGGCACAATCCAAACTACCGCGATGGTGTGCCCTATCATGATCAGGATATGGCAAAACGGTTTCACCAAACCGATGTTAAAGGCGGCATGAGTGCCACACAATTACCGGCCCCAACGCGCGATAGCCAGCGCCAGGCGGCAGCAAGCCAGTTTCAGCAACGAACACACGCAGCACCAGTCACTACGCGAGATACCCAGCGTCAGGCTGCGGCACAGCGGTTTAATGAAGCGGAACACTATGGCAATTATGACGACTTCCGCGAGTTCAGCCGCCACCAACCACTGACCCAGCAGCAAAAGGACACCGCTCGCCAGCGTTATCAGTCTGCCTCGCCTGAGCAGCGCCAGGCGGCCCGCGAGAAAATGCAGACTAACCCGCAGAACCAGCAGCGAAGAGAGGCGGCGCGTCAGCGTTATCAATCTGCCTCGCCTGAACAGCGCCAGGCGGCTCGCGAGAAAATGCAGACTAACCCGCAGAACCAGCAGCGAAGAGAGGCGGCGCGTCAGCGTATCCAGTCGGCCTCGCCTGAGCAGCGTCAGGCGGCCCGCGAGAAAATGCAGACTAGCCCGCAGAATCAACAGCAAAGAGATGCC
>NZ_RHJM01000023.1:0-140668 GCF_004212315.1 Escherichia sp. E10V5 | reverse complement strand
GTGAATGTCATTGCCATTCACCACGCACTGGTCAAATCAGGCATCACACCACAGGAAGTGGATGTGGTTGTCACCCTGCCACTGAGCGAATATTTCGACACAAACGCACAGCCGGACATGGCCAACATCAACCGCAAAAAAGCGAACGTCATGCGCCCGGTGGAGTGCCAGAACGGTGAGGCATTCACTATCCGTAACGTGCGGGTTATGCCTGAATCCATTCCGGCTGGCTTTAAGGCACTGGCTGACATGAGTCCGTTTGAATCCCTGCTGATTGTGGATTTGGGCGGAACCACGCTGGATGTGGCAAAGGTTCAGGGGCAACTGGCAGGCATCAGCCAGGTGTTTTGCGATCCACACGTAGGCGTTTCCCTGATGGCTGATGCCGTGCTGTCGGTGATGGCCACTAACGGTATGCGTACCAGTCACCACATCGCCAATACCATTATTGAGCACCGTCACGATGAAGCCTGGCTACGCCAGCACATTCACAATGACGCGCATTACAACAGCCTGATGGCGGTTATTCGTGAAAAGGAGGAGACACTGAAACAACGCGTGATCCGCGCACTCGCGGGCTTTTCGGGTTACGGGCGGGTGCTGGTTGTCGGTGGAGGAGCGGAGATTGTGGCACCCGCAGTCCGTGAAGTCTATGGAGTCAATGCGAATTTCATCACAGACGGGGTGCCACAGTTTGCTCTGGTTAACGGTCTGTACGCTATGGATAAGGAGTAACCCTCCATGGCGACATTAACCAGAAGAATAAGTTTCTATCTGAAGCCAGCCGCCGTCAAGAACGAAGGCGAAGCATGCGCCTGGCTGGACAGCCTTACACCAGAAGCCCGCAAAAGCGGCCAGCGCGTGGCTTTTCTGGCCGGGCTGGCACTTCTGAAGATGAATCCGGCAGAGGCTTACCGACTGGCTGCATGGGCTGATGATGAAGCGTTATCAGTGACACAAACCAGGACAGAATCCCCCGCGTCACAGCCAGTATCAACCGCACAGATAACCAGTCAGATAGCAGGGAATATCCGGGCATTATTTCCTGAATGACGAATTTGACGGCTTTTAATTTTATCGGGGTGCACTGTCGCCCCGCACGAGGAAAACACGATGAAAAAATACGAATACATGCTAATGAAAGAAGCACTGCGGGCTGGTCTGGCTCCCTGTCCTGTATCCGTAGAAGCTGTTGTTGGGAACACGATTTTCCGAACGCTGCGAAATCGCGTATCCGTGAAGATGATTCACCAACCACCCAAATCTACCAGCATGATCTATCTGCCGCTGCCCGAGGCTATCAAACTTATGCGTTCGCTGAAATTTGCGATTTGGATGCAGACACAACTCAACAAAGCGGTGCAAAACACCTTCGTTAAGAAACTGATGCCGGAGCTTGCTGCCAGACGTGCAAAATGTACCAGACCCGCACTTCAATTTGATCTGTCATTGATTCAACAAGCTACGGAGGCAGAACTGTACCGCCTGTCACCTCTCCGCGATGCTCACACGGAAGCCTCAGAAATGTTCCGGCTCATGTTTCAATTTAATTTTGCCGTTCGACGCACACGCGTTCAGGTCAATCGCATGATGCAGGCGCAGGAAGAGCTGGCGCAACACAAAGGAGACAACCAGTGAGCAAGATTGACTATCAGGCACTACAAATGGCAGCAGAACGGGCAATTCCGGCAATGGAACGCCTGTTAATATTGCCAGTTGATGATGATTTGTTAAGCGAACAGGAACTTAAAGATTGCGGTGTGGATATTGACGCGATCAACACCTTCAGACTTCTGGCTGGACCGGAAGACATGCTGGCACTGCTGGATGAACTGGAAACAGCAAAAAAGCGCATCGCTGAACTGGAAAAAATCGCAACTGACCATGCACTTAAATTCCAGAAAGCACAGGACGCATTAAAGTATGCCGCTTTGCTGCATAGCCGAACGGCGCAACAAACCAATAATTTTGCAGTATTGCTTTCGGACATAAGCGAATATTTCATTAATAACGTATTTCAGCCCTTGCGATACGAGCGGGATGTTGAAAGAGCCATCATAAAGGCTGGCGGAAAAGCATTGTGGCAGGAGAAGCACGAGGAAAGAACGCATCAGCTAAGTGATGTAAATAGTGGATGGTTATGCCCACTGACAGAAGGTAAAAAGAACACCTAATTTCCTCTCAAACCAGGGCGATAATCGCGCATCGCCCTGCTGCACAATAGTGCACAAATTTGCACAATTTTTTTGAACGACTTTTTGCCCTTCCGGCCCGCGTGGCAGCTGGATCCGTCAAGGATCCGTGCGTGCACAAAAAAACGCGTTTTTTCTGCGCGCAGGTGACGGGGGAACAGCCCGCGTTTCAGGGGGTAAATAGCATTCCCTGAACGATGTCGCAGCGACACAACAGAATGGCCATATTTCTCACGCTGAGCGTGAAAAATACGTGAGGGATTCTGATTTGATGGGGTGAAAGGTAAGGCCGTCAAAATCGCACTGAGGCAGCGAGAATATGTCGTCAGAGTTGCGGGGTTGCGTAAGCACCCGCCCGGCGATGATGGCTACAAGGTTGGAGATGTTGTGAAATTATCTGAAGGAATAACCAGCTTGCAGGAGAACCCGGGCAAAGTCAGAATAGCGGCAGGCATCAACTCAAAAGAGGATAATGTCATGAGCCACTTTAATGATTTATGCCAGATCAATCGTGAAGCTGAAGAAAAACGCGCTGAGGCAGCTCAAATTTTGCGGGATGAAGCAGCAAGGCTGATTGATTTCTATGAAGAATGGCTGGGGCTTCCATCCATGTACTGGAAAGACGATGATGGCGACCTGCACCGCTACGTGGAGACAGGCTTGCCATGTAAGACAGCGGCGGATTTTAGGCCTCTTTCAGTCCACAATATCGCATCTGCACCAGACAATATTTTCCGCATGGCCGTGCGAACCTGGGTTAAGTCATCTGACAGCAGCTACCCGGTAAGCGTGGTTATTGCACTTGAATTATATTCAGTAGATGCGGAACGGGTGTCTCTGAGAGTCCGGGTGGAAGACGATATTTCTGTTCGCGTATTTATCAATAAACCCAGCGAAGAAGCCTGGGGCGATGTTGTTATGCACATGAAAAAGCACATCGCTAATCACCTGAAAAAGCGAGCGCCATCAGCACTTCGTTAAGCAGAGCTGAAGAGTCGGGGCATAAATTTTTTATGCCCCGGCGAAGCAGCAGACAAGCGAAGCGCGTCAGGATGTGGGCTGGGTGTCCAGCAGTGCGTAAGGATTAAAGCGGATCACCTCTTCGCCAAGCCAGTCATTGATGTGCTTCATGGCCTCCATGACAGGCATCAGCTCGTTAATTGCGTAAACCCGCGCGGCCTTCTCCACATCACCAAACGCACTTTTTTCACCCGGCATCGCCCCCATCAATTGCGGCGGAACGCGGTGCGCAGCCAGCACATCATCACGGGATGCCGCCTTAACATTCATGAACTCATCCTTTGCGGTGATCTGCTGGAACGGCAAAATTTGCACCCCCTCTTTGCCCCCGTTGGGCGCATGAATGAGCACGTTTTTAAACGCACCACCACCACGTGCACCCTGTAGCGTTTCTTTCAGGGAGTCCATGCTTTCGCGGTTTACCTGCGCTGCACCGATGTAGATGATGCACCCGGCGTGGGATCCGTTGTCGTAATACAGTTTTCTGAACATGTCCGCCGAATGAGACAGGCTGGCCGAGAGTAATGCGCCGAGATATTCCGGCATGCCGTAGATTTCCTGGTTAATGTCAGGATTCATCAGGTGGCACACTTTGCCAGGGCGAAACTGAAACGCGTCCTTACCATCCTGCACATACCACCATGATTCAAGATCGCTTCCGCGTCGCATGTATTTCGCCAGGGCGTGCCGTAATTTAAGCGGTTCGCCGAGCATATTGCTTCGAAGCTCAAGGAATGCGTTACCGAACACAAACCAGTCCAGCGCCAGCGCCGAGAAATCCTGCCGGGAAAGCAGCGGGTGCGGAATATAGCAACCGAGCAATACATTGCGCTTAAAGTAAAGCGCAGACTGATGCCAGGACGTTTGCCGGGCAGCTCTTGCCAGACCGTACCAGTCCACCGGGGTTTCATACCACCGCCCGTTATCAGCACAGTACATATTATCCAGCAGGTCATGCCCGGTCAGGCGGTAAGGGCCGTCAAATGTGAACGCGCTGAGCGACGATTCTTTCCTGAGCGCATCAGAGAGATCAATGCGTGAACTCATGCGCACTTTTTTATTTTTTCTGCTCATCAGAACTCCATAACCGTGAAACGCTCGTTTTCTCCTTCGCCGCCAATCGGTTCGTTAATGACAGCAAGCATGGTTGCCCACGCAAGGTCGCCGTGGCTGATCCCCCTCGCGCGGTCCGTTTCGTAAGTGATAAAGCCGCCCGGTGTTTTCACCTTACGCACGGCGTTAAAGGCCGCGACCAGCTCGCGTTCGGCACGATCATATTCCCACCGTCCGGCACGCATTATTTGCAGCATTTTCAGTACCAGCGACCGTTTGGATGACAGCGTGAAGGTGTACGGAATAGCAGCAGGGAAAAACCGCTTCACTATCTGATAAACAGCCTCCCCGTTCCCGCCCGTCACATCAATGCCGATGTGTTCCACGTTGTAGCGACACGTGAACTCTTCAATGACTCTGGCCTGTTCTTCAAACTCCAGCCCCTGAACGCGTCGCGTCTCCACCGTTCGAAAACGGCCACCAGGAACAGCCGGAGGAACCACCACGGACACAGCGCCGCTGTCGCCGTTGCCACTGCTGCCGTTTGCGTCATACCCAATCCATACCGGACGATTCCCCATCGGGCGGGGAGCAAAAGGTTTCCAGTCTTTCCAGTCGTCGTATCCGTCAACACCGCAGCCAATCAGGATATTCAGGTTAAATGCCGATTCCCCTTCGCGAACAAACTCACACATATAGAGATTGAGGAACTCGTCTTCGGTGTTTTCATCACGGATTTCGTCAATATCGGTGTGTTTCCAGCCGTGATTAACCACATCTTCCAGCGTGACAATTTGCCGCCACGTCCGGTCAGGGCAGATAAGCCCGTTATGCAGCGTTTTCCAGTCCACAGAAAAACGCTGGCGTTTATGCGAGGCCTTTTTCTCGTTCCAGCGGTCGCCGTTCCAGTAGGCGTATGCCTCGTGCGTTTCGGTGGATGGCGTGGAGAAGTAGGTGCGCCGCAGTCCGCTGAGGGTTGCCATAGCGCCAGCTACCTTGCGCAGTTCAGCAAAGCGACTGACCCAGAAAAATTCATCAAAATAAAAATTGCCCGTATAGGACTGTGCCGACGCAGCAGAAGTGCCGAGAAAATGCAGCTCTGCGCCGTTGGAGAGGATGATTTTATCGCCCCCTTTCAGCTCCACATCAACTTCAGCCGCGGCCTTCTGAATAATGCTTTTAAACTGGAACGCCTGACGACGCGACGCAGACAAAAAAATCTGGTTACGCTGGTAAGGTTGCGCCACATCGTCACGCAGCGCCATCAGCAGAGCTTCCTGTGCAAAATACCAGGTCGCCCCAATCTGTCGGGATTTCAGGATCATCCTGTTACGTATCCCGGCTTCCCTGCAAAGGGTCAGGGAGTCAAACCAGCCCCGCTGATGCCACTCCAGCCTGCTGATGATTTTTTCCCGCAGTGCGGCAATCTGTTCCGGCGTGAAATGATTTTTGAGTTTTTTCGCCCGGCCTTTCTTTCCTGTGGCCGTCGCATCCGGCTGGCCATCATGCAGTTTTTTAAGCTGCCGGGTCAGCAGGTCTATTTCCTTGAAGTCACCACCTGTTTTATTCTGTTTTTCAGTGAGCTGGATGAGGCGCGCATCGATGGACTGCGTGACACGCTGCACGGGTGGCGTTTCATCCCACTGGTCGCGTTTTTTCCACGCATAAATCGTGTTCGGGTTTATTCCCATCAGACGTGATATTTCTGCGGGCGGATAACCCTGCCAGTAAAGTTGTCGCGCACGCTGGCGCACAAAAGCGTCCTGAATCATTGCTCCCCCTGAGTAATTACAGGAAGATTACCCGCGCGCGAAACCGTTCTCCTTAACCCCCTGTTCTGACTGTTTTCTTACAACAAAAGCCCTTTGTATCAGCCTGTTACGCTTTGCCATCATGACTGAAGGACCAGTCAGAGGGGCAAAAACTATGGCTAATGAAAAATCAACAACCCGCAAAAAGTTTCGCGTGGCTGTCTCCGGTGTAACGGCAGACGGGCGCGAAATCAACGGCGACATGCTGAAAGCTGCCGCCACCAGTTATAACCCGTCCGTTTATGGTGCACGTGTGAATATTGAGCACATCCTGTCACCACTCCCCGGTAGCGAGTTTTCCGCTATGGGCGATGTTGTGGGGTTGAGCACCGAAGACATAACCGATGGCCCGCTGGCAGGTCGCACGGCACTGTATGCCGAAATTGAGCCGACCGCTCGCATGATGTCCCTGCTTAACGATGGTAAAAAAATTTACTCCAGTATTGAGCTGGAACCACAGTCAACCATCACGGGAGGCCCTTACCTGCGCGGGCTGGCAATGACCGACACCCCCGCCAGCCTGGGCACGGAACGTCTGGCCTTTGCGGCACAACAACGTATGCAACTGATGACATTCAACTGTCAGCAGGGAGACGTGGCGATGTTTACCGCCGCTATGGAGTCAGAACTTATCGAACTCACCGAACAACGTCAGGAGGAAGGCACCCAGTGGTTTAACCGCGTTATGGGGATTATTGGCCGTGGCCGCAAAGCGGATGACGCCAGTTTCTCCCGTATTCAGGAAGCGGTGGAAGGTGTCGCAACGTCACAGGCCGACATTATCGACCGTTTTAATGTGCTGGAAACCCGCCATCAGCAGGACAGCCAGAAAATCACTTTACTGACCACAGAGCTGGCAGAACTGAAGGAAAAACTGCGCACGCAGGACGGCGATCCGCAGAACCGGTTCACCGCAACAGGCGCAGCCTCCGACCAGCTGGCTGACTTCTGATAAGACAAAGGAGCAAATTTTTTATGAATCTGGTGATGTCAGATATTACCCGCAACAAGCTGGGTTGCTATATGGCGCAGCAGGCGTCGCTTAACAATATCCCGGTTTCCGCACTGGTATCGCGATTTACCGTGGAACCCTCGGTACAGCAGCGTTTTGAAAACGCCTCAAAGGAAAGCACCGAATTTACAAAAAGAATTAACGTGATCGGCGTGACCGACCAGAAGGGCGAAAAAATCCTCCTGGATACCACAGGACCGATTGCGCGCACGAATACCAGTTATGACGGAACAAAACGCCGTAACCCGAATAACGTGGTTGATCTGAAAAACCGCAAATACCAGTGCGAACAGGTGAACTACGACACGTTTATTTCGTATCCGCAGCTTGATGCCTGGTCGGCACACAGCGATTTTCAGTCCCGCATCAGCGCACAGATTGCCCGACAGGTGGCGCTTGACCGCATCATGATCGGTTTCAACGGCACGTCTCACGCGGATGAGTCCAACTTCAGCACCAACAAGTTGCTTCAGGACGTTAACGTGGGGTGGCTGGAGCACATCAGAACCGACGCCAGCGAACGCGTTATGAATGACGTGACGCTGACCTCCCGTAACATGGACAACACCGTGGCGCACGCGGGTAAGTATGCGAACGCTGATGCACTGGTACAGGACGCGCGCTCATCCCTGCTGGATGAATGGCACAAGGAAGCTGACGACCTCGTGGTGATTATGGGGCGCAACCTGTTTAACTCGCTGCGTCTGCCCGTGCTGAACAGCATCAGCGGCCAGAATCCCAATGCGGAATTACTCGCCGGGCAGCTCATTCTGTCATCGCGCACCATTGGCGGGCTGGGCGTGTTCCTTGCGCCGTTCTTCCCGGATTCAACGATGCTGATCACCTCGTTCAACAACCTGTCGATTTACTGGCAGAAAGGTTCAATGCGTCGTCTGATGAAAGACGAACCGGAATACAACCGCATCGCCACCTACCAGTCCATCAATGACGCTTATGTCGTTGAAGACTATGGCAAGTGCGCGATGGTCACTGGCCTGAAGTTCGCCGACAGATAATCAACTCACGGCGGGCATCATGCCCGCCTGTAACGGAGAGAAAAAATGATTACTCCTGCACAGCAACACTGGCAGAACGTGATGGCACAGCGCGCGGGCCGGGCGAATGAAGGCGTGGACCACGCTGCGCGTACCGCGCATGAAGAGGTGCTGTATCGTCTGCGTCTGGCACAGGCCCGGCTTAAGGGCGTACAGGCCAGAAGCGCGAAAGCCGCCATCAAAAAAGAGTTGTTGCCGGATTTTTCCGGCTGGATTGAGGGAACGCTGGAGGCTGACGGCGGGCAGCAGGATGAAGTGATTGCCACGCTGATGGTGTGGGCGATTGACTGCGGCGATCTTCCGCTGGCGCTGCGTATTGGTGCGTATGTGGTCCGTCACAACCTCATCATGCCGGATAACTTTGGCCGTACTGCTGCCACGGTTCTGACCGAAGAAATCTGCAATCCGGTACTGACGCAGGCCGGGACGGATGCCGACGCGGATTTGTCCGCCTTTATCGAACCACTGGACACCCTCCGGGAGATTGTCACCGACCAGGACATGCCGGACGAAGTGCGCGCCAAATTATGCAAGGCGTGCGCCTTTGCCCGTCGTGGTCTGACCGATGCAGACAACATGGCCTTATCACTGAAGCTGCTGCGCGAAGCGATGCACCTGAACCCGAACGCAGGTGTGAAACGCGAGATTGCAACCCTTTCCCGCGCCCTGAAAAAAGCCGATTCCGCAGCCGCACCAGTTGCCAGCGCACAGCAGGCGCAGGACAAAAGCAGCAAAAGTAAAAAGACAACGCGGAAGCCTGCAACACGAAAAACCACCGCGACGCAGAAGGCGAAGCGCGGTTAACGACTGACCCCGTCAGCGGGCGGCGTGCGCGGTGTTCCGGTTTGACTCCGTGGCCGTTTACACCACGCACCCACCGCCCGATTTTTTCAGGAGTGAACCCCATGAGTATGGTTGCCAGAACCGAAACCCGCCCCGCAGAGGATGACATCACTGATACCGATGATGGCGATACCCGTATTTCTGCGGGGGCATTCTGGCCGGATATTGTGCTGCGTGAGCTGCGTCTGGCGGTACGACTGCCGGGCCGCGTGACCACCTCCCGCCTGCTGCATACCGCCACCGGGGCGGTGGCCCACGTTACCCGTGAGCTGGAAGCGTGGCAGCAGGAACAGCAGGCAGCCGGACATGAAACACTGGCCGATGTCCCGGCGCCATTAATTAACGGAGAAAGCGTCAATCTCTGGCACTGGCGCAATGCGGTTTATACCGCCACCCGTGCCCTGATTCTGGAGCGTTACCGCGATGCGGACACAACGGATAAGGGCGAGCGCCGGGCAGATGCACTGGACGCACAGGCTGCGGACCTGTGGCGCGATGTGAGCTGGGCCATCTCTGACATTCTGGGAAGGCCACGAATGTTTGCGGAGCTGTGCTGATGAAAGTGAAAGCACTGGCAGGCGACACCGTGGATTCGCTCTGTTTCCGGTACTACGGCACGACGCAGGGCGTCACCGAAAAGGTGCTGGATGCCAACCCAGGACTCTGTCAGCAGGTATTTCTGAACGCCGGGCAGGAAGTGGAGATGCCGGAGCCGGAGAAGAAGAAACGAGAAATGATTCAGTTGTGGGGGGAGTAGCGGTGAGCACCATTCAAACAGGGATCACAGAGCAGGTTATTGCGTGGCTCTTTGACCACCTGCCAACGGTGTATGCAGTAGGCGCGGCGGTCAGCATTTCCGCGCTGATGAGTCTTTATGACGGACGAACACTGGTTCAGACCGTAACGGGATCGCTGGCGTGCGGCGTTCTTGCCATGGCCGTGGCCGGGTCGTTGCGCTTCTTCGGGTTTCCTGAAGATGCCGTGACGTTTATCGGCGCATCAATCGGTTTTATGGGTGCAGAGAAAGCACGCGACAAGGTTATTGCGGCCTTTAATCGCAGGGTGAAGGAGAAGGACGAATGAGCAACACATTTAAATTCAGCAGCCGGAGCGAAAAGAATTTGCAGGGTGTAAATCCTGATCTGGTGAAAGTGACCCGACGGGCACTGGAAATCTCGGAAGTGGATTTTGGTATCACCGAAGGATTGCGCAGCCGTTACCGCCAGAAGCAACTTGTGGCCACGGGTAAGAGCCAGACCATGAACAGCCGCCACCTTACGGGGCATGCCGTGGATGTTGTAGCTTATATCGGCAGCCAGGTGTCATGGGAATGGCCGCTGTACGAAAAAATCGCAGCAGCATTCAGACAGGCCAGCCGGGAACTGAATATTCCGGTGGAATGGGGCGGCGACTGGAAGACCCTGAAAGACGGACCGCATTTTCAGTTACCACACGGAGCCTATCCGGCATGAAGCTCTGGCCCACGCTGGGTGTCGCTTTCCTTCTGATTGCCGCATGGGGAACATCCATGCGTCTGTCGTGGTCGCTGGGCCGGGAGAACGCCAGAAACGAAGCGCAGGCCAGCACCCTGAAAAGTACCGTCGACACCCTGAATATCATCAGCGCCGGGGTACAGGATCTGCAGCAGGTGCTGGCACAACTCCGCGCGGAAAATCAGCAACGCAATCAGGATGGAGAGGCCAGACGTGAACAACTACGCAACGATATTGCAAAAGACGCATGCGCCCACGCTTTGCCTGACGCTCGTTTTACTGACAGGTTGCGCAGGCACGCAGAACACGCCACTGCCAGCGCAGTCGGCCCGGCTTATACCGCAGACGCTGACCATACCGGTAACGCCTCCCCCCTTCCCTGATACTCCCACCTGGGGAAACCTCGGTATATGGGGAGACCGCCTTCTGGATGCACTGGAAACCTGTAACGCGGATAAACGGGCCATTGAATTACTGGAGCAGCGCAGACTGCAACGACTGAACAACGAGGACAACAGCCATGCTGAAAACTGATTCCCTGCGTGAAGCCATGACCCGTTCATGTCGATGGTGTCACGCCAACCCGGAGAAATTCACCATTTTCGTGGAGAGCGGCAACATTGAAACGACCGGAGAAACTCCCTCGTTTGCTTACCGCTATCAGATGGTGATGTTTGTCATGGATTACGCCGGGGAGCTTGACGACCTGACGCTGCCGCTGCTGGCGTGGTTGTCGGAGAATCAGCCACAGTTGTTGCTCAACCCTGAGCGTAATCAGGACATCAAATTTTCTGCCGTTATTAATGACGATGACAGCGCCGACATCCTGTTTACACTGCCCCTGCGGGAGCGCGTTCGCGTCACGCGCAGCAGTCAGGGCACACCGCGGGCAGAACACCTGCCGGAGCCAAAACCCCGCCTGCCATCTTCCGAAGGCGACTGGTCACATGTATTCCAGGATGTGACGTGGGGCGAAAGCGATGGATAAGGCATTCACCCGCGCGGATGAAACCTTCGGGGCTATCCGCGACAGCCTGAATCAGCAGGCCATCAATAACATCGCCAGAAGGCTGGCACAAGATTTACGCCGCGCCCAGCAGGCGCGCATCCGGTCACAGAAAGCACCGGACGGGACCGCATGGACACCACGCAGACGCCGCGTAACCCGGATACAGGAGCGCATTCGCTTTATCTGGAATAACGAAACACGCACGCTGAAAAACTGGCATCACGACACAGGGAAATACGGGCGAACCATTACCGGGTGGGATGAGGATAAAAACAATATCCGCACGTTTTACCGGGATGACATCGACCGTTTTCTGGAAATACGCACCCGGCGTATCAACCAGGACAGCACAAAGCACGTCCCCATGTTCATAAAGCTGCGCACCGCCCGTTACCTGAAAGCCCGCGCGGATGCCTCCGGTGTGACAGTGGGTTACAGCGGCGTGGCCGCACGTATTGCACGCGTTCATCAGTTCGGTGAACGCGATCAGGTTGCGCCGGGTACTTTCACCGATTACCCGGTACGTGAGCTGCTGGGTATCAGTCAGGCGGATGAGCGCCTGATTTATAACACGGTGCTGGGCCGGATTGCGGAGGCAGTACAGTGAACGCAGAACTTATGAGACTGCTGAGCAATATCATCCGCACCGGGATCATCTCTGAAGTTGATGAGAAATCCTGGTGCGTGCGGGTCCTCAGCGGCGGACTGGAAACAGGCTGGTTGCGCTGGAACACCACGCGCGCGGGAGCCTTCAATGTGTGGCTGCCGCCATCAGTGGGCGAACAGGTGGCAATTGCCTGCATCGGCGGCAACCCGGAAACAGCCATGATAATTGGCAGCCTGTGGAGCGATGACATTCCGGCCCCCGGAAAAAGCCTGAAAGAAATCGTGGTCAGCGCGCCGGATGGCGCGTTGTTCCGCTACGACGCGGACGCAGGCGCACTGGGCGCCAGCGGCATGAAAACGGCCACCCTGCAGGCATCCGTCAGCGTGAAACTGGACACGCCCGTCGTGGAGTGCACAAACCTTCTGAAAACAGCCGAGATTGACGTCACAAAAGGGGGAAAGATGAGCGGCAATATCACGCACAGCGGCGGCAATTTCACCTCAAACGGCATCACTGTGCATACGCATAAACACGGTGGCGTTAAAGGTGGCAGCGATTCGACAGGAGGCCCGCAGTGACAACCCGCTACACAGGAATGAACCCGGACGGGACGGGAAACCTGAACGATATGGAGCACCTGAAACAGTCAGTCAGGGACATCCTGACCACTCCGCTGGCAAGCCGGGTTATGCGACGGGAATATGGCAGTCTTGTCCCTGATTTGATTGACGAACCCATGAATAACACCACGCGTCTGCAATGCATGAGCGCTGCTGTGATTGCACTGACACGATGGGAGCCACGCATTGCCCTGAATGCCATTGATGTTGTCTGGAAGGCGGGGGGGCGCGCCGGGGTGACACTATCGGGTACTGTCATTCAGACCATGCAGAATGTTGAATTAACCATCACGCTGAGGGAGTAAATCATGCCCGCCGTTGACCTTTCACAGTTACCGGAACCCGCCATCATCGCGGAGCCTGACTTTGAGGCAATTCTGGCTGACACAAAGGCCATGATGATTGCGGCTTATCCGGCCGAACAGCGCGCCGCCGTCTCCGCAGCGCTGGAGCTGGAATCGGAACCCCTGAACGTTATCGCCCAGACAACAGCATTTCGTGAAATGCTGTTACGCCAGCGGGTCAACGAGGGCGCACGCGCCTGCATGTTAAGCCACAGCGCCGGGACAGACCTGGACAACCTCGCGGGTAATATGAACACAAAGCGCCTGGTTATCACTCCGGCAACGGATACCACCGACGCAGTGATGGAAAGCGACACCTCGCTGAGACTGCGGGCGCAGCGGGCGTATGACGGGCTGAGCGTTGCTGGCCCGTCAGGTGCATACGAGTATTTTGCCCGCAGTGCCAGCGGTCTGGTGCGTGATGCGCGGGCTATCAGCCCGTCTCCGGCCAACGTGACGGTCTCCATCCTGTCCACTGAAGGCGACGGCACAGCAACGGAGGCATTGCTCAATACCGTTCGCACTGCTCTGAACGCGGAGGACACCCGCCCGGTGGCCGACCGCCTGACCGTACAGAGCGCCAGAATCGTGACATGGCGGCTGAATGCAAAACTGTACTTTTACCCCGGCCCGGAATCCGAACCTATTCTGGCCGCGGCGGAATCGTCATTCAGGAAGTGGCTGGCTGAACAGGGGCTTATCGGTCAGGACGTGGCGTTGTCCGCCATTGCTGCCGCACTTCATGTGCACGGCGTGCAACGCGTGGAGATAATCGAACCCACCCAGAATCTGGCCATCAGCGACATACAGGCGGCGCGCTGTGAGTCATTCACCATCAGCGAAGGTGGGCGCAATGAGTAATTCACTGTTACCGCCATCAGCCAGCAGTTTCATGCGTTGTGCCGAAGCCGTCGGAACGCGCATTACAGACATTCCGGTAGACCTCAACACGCTGTGGTCACCGGACACCTGCCCGGTGCATCTGCTGCCTTATCTCGCCTGGGCATTTTCCGTTGACCGCTGGGATCGCAACTGGCCGGAAGGGACAAAGCGACAGGTTATTCGTGATGCATGGCTGATACACCGACACAAAGGGACCATCAGCGCACTGCGCCGGGCCATTGAGCCGCTGGGATACCTCATTCGCGTGTCTGAGTGGTGGGAGTTCGGCGGAGAGCCGGGAACATTTACCGTTGAAGTCGGCACGCTGGACAGCGGTGTGACGGAGGAAATGTATCTGGAAATGGAGCGGTTGATTGCTGATGCCCGCCCGGTCAGCCGCCACATGACAGGGCTGAATATCATTCAGGAAATCCCGGGGGATATTTTCGCAGCGGCGGCAACTTATGACGGTGAAGTTATTACCATTTATCCAGGCGATTAAGCATGAGTACCACAACACGAAAATTTAAAACCGTTATCACCGATACGGGTGCAAAAAAATTAGCTCAGGCAGCCGCGCCAGATGGTAAGCCTGTCCGCCTGACTCATATGGCCGTGGGCGACGGCGGTGGTACTTTACCCACGCCAGACAGTAAGCAGACCCGTCTCGTGCATGAGGTGTGGCGACATACCGTTAATCGTGTCACCCAGGACGAAACACATCAGAACCGCATTATTGCGGAGCTGGTTATTCCTCCAGAAACGGGCGGATTCTGGATCCGGGAAATTGGTGTGTTTGATGAGCACGGTGATTTAATCGCGGTGGGCAATACTGCCGAAAGTTACAAGCCAGCCGTTGCCGAAGGGTCAGGGCGTGCGCAAACATTTCGCACCATCCTGACTGTATCCAGCACTGCCACCGTGGCGCTTACCGTGGATAACACCATGGTGATGGCCACGGTGGATTACGTGGATAACAAACTAAAAGAGCATGAACAGTCACGACGTCACCCGGATGCCTCGCTGACCGCAAAAGGCTTTACTCAGTTAAGCAGTGCGACCAACAGCACCTCCGAGTCACTGGCAGCAACGCCAAAGGCAGTAAAATCAGCCTATGACAATGCTGAGAAACGTCTGCAGAAAGACCAGAACGGTAACGATATTCCAGATAAGGGCGCTTTCCTGAACAACATTAATGCGGTCAGCAAAACCGACTTTGCTGCTAAGCATGGCATGCGTTATGTGCGCGTTAATGCTCCGGCAGGTGCAACACCGGGGAAATATTACCCTGTTGTTGTTATGCGCTCTGCTGGCTCAGTAAGCGAGCTGGCATCAAGAGTAATTATTACTACCGCAACACGAACTGCGAACGATCCACTAAATAACTGTGAGTTTAATGGATTCGTTATGCCTGGCGGCTGGACTGACAGGGGGCGTTATGCCTATGGAATGTTCTGGCAATATCAAAACAATGAACGAGCCATTCACTCAATAATGATGAGTAATAAGGGCGATGATTTGCGCTCTGTGTTCTATGTTGATGGCGCTGCTTTCCCTGTTTTTGCGTTTATCGAAGATGGTCTGTCAATATCCGTTCCGGCCGCAGATCTCGTTGTCAATGATACGACCTATAAGTTTGGAGCAATAAATCCGGCGACAGAATGTGTCGCGGCTGACGTTATCCTTGATTTTAAAAGTGGGCGCGGTTTTTATGAGTCCCATTCGTTAATCGTTAACGACAATTTGTCGTGTAAAAAACTGTTCGCAACAGACGAAATTGTAGCGCGCGGCGGCAATCAGATTCGAATGATAGGCGGGGAATACGGTGCGTTATGGAGAAATGACGGCGCTAAAACTTACCTGCTGCTTACCAACAAAGGTGATGTTTATGGCGAACATAATGCATTGAGAGCGTTTGCTGTTGATAACGCAACTGGTGAACTGACTGTTGGAACCAAACTGTCCGCAAGTCTGAACGGTAACGCATCGACAGCTACAAAGCTGCAAACGCCCAGACGGGTTTCTGGGGTTGAGTTTGATGGTTCCAAAGATATTACTTTAACCGCTGCGCATGTTGCTGCTTTTGCCAGAAGAGCAACGGGTACGTATGCCGATGCTGATGGGGGCGTTCCCTGGAATGCTGAATCAGGCGCTTACAATGTCACCCGCTCTGGCGACAGCTATATTCTGGTTAACTTCTATACCGGAGTCGGAAGTTGCCGCACCTTGCAGATGAAGGCGCATTACAGAAATGGAGGCCTGTTCTACCGTTCATCAAGAGACGGCTATGGTTTTGAAGAGGATTGGGATCAGCTTTACACATCGGCACATCCTCCGACAGAGCTTTACCCTGTGGGGTCTCCAATTCCGTGGCCTTCTGATTCAGTACCTACAGGCTATGCCATTATGCAGGGGCAAAGTTTTGATAAAGGCTCTTACCCTAAACTTGCGGTTGCCTATCCGTCCGGGGTTATTCCTGATATGCGTGGCTGGACAATTAAGGGTAAACCTGCCAGTGGTCGCGCCGTATTGTCTCAGGAACAGGATGGCATCAAGTCGCACACCCACAGTGCCAGCGCATCAAATACTGACCTCGGTACTAAAACGACCAGCTCATTTGATTACGGGACAAAAACGGTAAGCACGTTTAACCACGGTACAAAAACGACAAACAATACGGGAGCACATACGCACACTGTCGGTGGTCGCTATGGTGGTGACTCTGTTGGTGGTAAACAACGCGTACAGGTATCAGGAACCAACCAGGTGTCAAGCTCTGCCGGAGCGCACGCCCATACTGTTGATATTGGTCAGCATAATCACACGGTTGGCATTGGTGCCCATGCACACACTGTGGCATTGGGTGCGCACGGACATACCATCACGGTTAACGCTACTGGTAATGCGGAAAACACCGTAAAAAACATTGCATATAACTATATTGTGAGGCTTGCATGATTAATTTAATTCTTTCAGCACCAGTACCTGAAATGGCTGAAGCATTTAAGCGGGTATTCGCAAATGCAGATAATGTGGATGTTGTAGAAAAACCATTTGAAGCAATCCCGGAATTTGACTGCATGGTCAGTGCGGCAAACAGTTTCGGGCTAATGGATGGCGGCGTTGACGCTGCCATTACTGCATTCTTTGGTACTCAGTTACAGACACGTGTTCAGAATCATATTCTTCGTGAATATCTTGGTGAGCAGCCTGTAGGCACTGCATTTGTTATTGAAACGGGGGATAACAACCATCCCTGGCTGGTACATGCGCCAACAATGCGCGTTCCGCTGACCATTGACGGAACAGACGCTGTATATAACGCCACGTGGGCTGCTTTACTTGCCATCTTTCAGCACAATAAAAATGCAACGACAGACAGGAAAATAAAGACGGTGGTATTCCCTGCAATGGGGGCCGGATGTGGTCAGGTGCCGTTTGAAAGTGTTGCCCGGCAGATGAAGCAGGCATGGGATAACTTTAGTAAAAAAACAGAAGCAATTAACTGGGAATACGCACACTCCCGCCAGTTAGAAGTATTTAATACATGCGCATACTGCCCGGGTACTCCTGCCTGTCGTTATGCGGATATTAAATATATTGGACTCGGAGATTATCGGACGTATTGCTTACGGTCAGGGCAGGTATGCATTAATCCTGAACATCAGGTTGATGACGTGCTGACTAATAATCGTTCTCGCCCGGGGGCACATATGCATCAGATTAATCCGGTAAAATCCGTAGGTAATATTGCCATTGGCGCACACAGCCACGGAAGGAATATCACCATTGGTGCTCATTCCCATACCCCACATAAACAATAATTCTTTCTCTGATTAGAGGTGAAAATGACTTTCAGAATGAGTGCTGAAGCACAAACCATTCGCGTATTTAATTATCTCGATGGTACAAATGAATTTATTGGAGAAGGTGACGCATATATTCCACCGCATACAGGTCTGCCTGCAAACAGCACAGATATTGCGCCTCCTGATATTCCAGCGGGTTTTGCCGCCGTTTTCAATGCAGATGAAATGAAATGGGAACTGATGGAAGACCATCGCGGAAAGACTGTCTATGAAACAAAAACAGGAGCAGCCATTTATATTTCTGAACTTGGCGCATTACCATCTGATGTAACAACAATTTCCCCGACCGGCAACTATCAGAAATGGAACGGGAATGCGTGGGTGGACGATGAGAGCGCAGAACGTGATGCGCTTGTCAGGGCAGCAGAGTCCCGGAAGAAAGAGCAGATTGCATATGCAGGTGAAATTATTGCCACTCTGCAGGATGCTGTCGATTTGGATATGGCTACAGAAGAAGAGAAATTAAGTCTGACAAAATGGAAAAAATATCGGGTATTACTTAACCGCGTTCAGCCAGAAAATGCCCCTGATATAGAGTGGCCAGAATTAGTGTAAAAGTAAGGTGATTTAAGGAGCAAAACCGCCAATATATTTATTAGCGGTTTTTTCGTTAAATCAGAGCAGCTCAGAACAGCCCTTTAATCGAACTGGTCGCGCTGTTAAGGGATGATGTCACCTTATCTTTGAAGCCTGACAGCATATCGCTGAACGATGAGGATTGCAGGCGTTCCCGCAAATCCTCATCACAGCGTTCAAGGGTCAGGGAAAACTCTATCTTTTTCGCTTTCCCGTAGCGATCCAGTTCAGAGCGGGTCGTGCTCGTTTCGGTCAGAACATACATGCCGTAAATCTGCCCGACGCCATCAATCAGAGGCCACGGGCGTCCCGCATACGCCTGCGTGGTCAGCAGCGACAGCGACACTTCGCCGCCTGTAATCTCAGGATAAAGCACGCCAGAAAGAACGATGCGATCATCACCTGCACCGATATACTGCCAGCTTGCTGAACGGTTAACGCGCTCGTTTTTCACATGTCGCCAGCTTTTGTTTTGCTGTAACTGCTGATGCGGCAATGTGCGCAATTCAAAAACAAACATGCCGTAGATCATCATCATGGCACGACTCCTTACTCTTTATCATAAAAGCTGCCACGCCCGGCACGGGTACGCCGCTCCAGTTCTGCCCTGACCATTTCGCCGACCAGTTTCGCCAGTTCGCGGGGATTCTGCGTAACAACGTTATGCAGATGGACATGAATTTCACCACCAAATCCGGGGGTCGCAGCCTCCCGGCTGCGGGAAGATGCGGAAACGGGCGCAACTGGCGCACGTGCGGCCTCCACGACCGGACGGGAGCTTGCTGCAACAACAGGGGGCAACACCGGAGATAACGGAGCCGGGACCACGGGTGTGATGTTGATTGCGGAAGCAGGCCTACTGACCTGCGCAATCTTCCGCTCCTGCCACTCCCCACGAACAGCAAGCGCACGGGGCAGGTTCTTAAAGACAATATCACCGGGGCCGATACGCTTTTTCGTCTCATCAACCAGCCTGCCTGTGTTATCTGCAATTTTGCTGAGCCTGCGCAGCGTGCCAGTGTTGTTGTCCGTGAGCGGCTTGTTGTCTTTAGGCTTATCGCCTCCGGTCCCTGTTTCCGCAGACTTCGGTGGATTGATTTTTGCCAGGTCCCCCTGAAGCAAAGCAACCTTGTCCTGAAGAATGGCCGCACGCTGCGCGTCTTCGATTTTCTTTCTCGCCCTTTCCGCTTCATCTGGAAGGACGCCAAGTTTTTCCAGTATCCATGCCAGCGTATCCAGCAGCATTTTTGCAGGCGTCAGGACAAGCTGTAACGCACCGCCAAGAACGTTGCCGAACACCTCGCCAGCACTGGTGCATTTATCCAGCGTTTCCTTGCTGGATTCCATCGGTGACAGCAGCGATGTAAACCAGTTAAAGACCTGAATCACGCCATCACGAACCAGTTCGAAAACAGGGCCAAACCGTTCAAAGGTTTCGCGTAACGGGGCCAGCCGCTCCATAATCCCGCTGAACACCCCGGCAAAAAATGCCCTGATTGGGTCCCAGTATTTCCAGATGAGAACGGCAGCTCCGGCAAGCGCAGCTACGATAAGACCGACCGGGCTGAACAACGCCCCGATAGCGCCTCCCAGTAAAGAGACGGAACCCGCCACCATTCCCCACAGCGCTGGCAGGACCCTGACAGCATTCATTGATCCGGTCAGGAGGGAAAAACCAAGACGCAGTTTTGCCAGCGGGCCAGCAAGCACCCCAAGAGCCAGTGACAACGAGCCAACCGTTGCAGTCATTGCCAGCAGCGCACCGCCTGCAATCAGTAGCTGGCGCGTCAGTGCCGGATGGGCCTGCGCCAGCTCCGTCACCTTTGAGACCACCCGAGTGAGCCACTGCGTGACAGAGCGCAGCGGACCGTCAATCAGATCCGCAATGCGGATACGCAGCCCCTCCCATGCACTGCCGAGTGATTTCAGGTCGCCATCAAGGTTATTGGCCATAACCTTTGCCGTGCGTTCAGCCTCACCGCGTGCGCCTTCAAGTTCTTTTCTCAGTTTGGGCAGAGAACCGTCACCTGCCGCATCAACGAGGGCCATAAATGACGTGAAGGCCTCTTCTCCGGCTATGTCCTTAAAGAACGATACCCGGTCAACTTCCCCGTATTTGCGGGTGGCTTTATAAAGGTCGGCCAGCACATCCTCCATCGGGCGCATTTTGCCGTTCGCATCAGAGACAGCCACACCAAGCTCTTTCAGCGCCTCTGCTGCCGCCTTTGGCGGTGATGCCAGACGAGCAAGGCTGGCACGCATTGCCGTCCCGGCATCACTCCCTCTGATACCCATATTCGCCAGCACGCCCGCCATCGCTGCGGCCTGCTCCAGCGATATTCCCAGCTTACCCGCCACCGGACCTGCATATTTCATGGTTTCGCCCAGCGCGCGAAGGTCGGTGTTAGTACGGGTAAACGCCGCAGTAAGTGTGTCGCCGACCCGGTCCATCTGGTCAGCAGAGAGGCCGAACTGCGTCAGGATATTTGAGCCAATATCCGCCGTCTCGCCAAGGTCCATACCGCCAGCCGTTGCCATGCTCAGCACGCCGGGAAGCGCAGCCTGAATGGCTTCTGGTGTGAAGCCAGCCATAGCAAGAAATGCCTGCCCACTGGCGGCATCACTCGCAGTAAACTGCGTTTCAGAGCCGAGCTTTAGCGCCTGCTCACGCAGCGCCTTAAACTGCGGGCTGTTCTGGTCAATTCGCGTCAGCGCCTGCACACGGGACATCTCTTTCCCGAATCCGATAGCGGGCTGCAAAAAACGCCCGGCAGCATAGCCGCCAGCCGCTGCCGCACCAGTTGCCAGCGCACCACCTGTTTTCAGTTTTCCCGCAGTTTCCTGCGCGCGTGAATACCGCTCACGCGCCCGCGTTACACGCGCAAGCGCCTGTCGTTCGCGTTCAAGCTGGTTGTTGTACTGTTCGGTGCGTCTGATGGCCTGCTGGATGGTGTTATCGCTGCCTGTCAGGGAAATACCGTGGCGTTTAAGCTCTCCGCCAAGCTCCCGCATTTTCTGAATTTCCCGCGTGCGCGATTCATTCAGGCGTTCAAGCCGGGTGCTTAACTGCTGCATCAGCCTTTGTTGTTTTTCGCTGAGCACAGTACCCGTGCGTTGTAACTGATGAAGGGCGTTAAGCTGGCGTCGTGCTTTCACGATGCCAGCATCCGCTTTACTGACAGCATCGCGGGCGCGCTCAAATGAACGCGCCTGACGCTCGAGATTTTTGATCGCCCCCTGCGTTCGCTGGATGGAGTCACCAAACTGTCCCATCAGGCGGCGGGCGTTTTCGGCTGGCCGGGTCAGCCTGTCAACAGCACTGAAGGCGACCCGAATGTCAAGAGTCTTCATCGTCTGCATTCCCACTGCGAAGTGCCGCCCGCTCACGCCAGCTAACCACTTCGCCGGGCGTCATCATGAAGATTTCGGCGGGCGACCAGTTAAAAATAACGGCAATATCTGCCACAAAGTCTTCTATGTGCTCAAAGCACACAACCGTGATCAGGCTTCCGTCGCCTGTTCGTTCTTCCCGCCAGAGTCCGCACCGCTCAAAAAATTTACGGCAACCACACATAACTGAATAAAGTCACAGGATGCCATTTTTTTGATCGTCACTTCATCCAGTCGCGGTGATGTCACGCGTGACAACAGCGTAAACATGGATTCCGCTTTCAGATTCAGCACATCAGACAGCGACAGACCACGCAGGGATCCAGCCTGCTCAATAGCCCCGGTGATCTCCACATACGTGATTTTTTCGTCGCCTCGCTCAATTGGCTGGGTAAGTTTTACGCCGCGCTCGCTGGTTTCTTTCGCAGTATCAGCAACCACCACAGCGTTTTCAGTATTGGTATTTTTCGTCTCTTTCATCAGAAAACTCCTTTCAGTCAGAGGCGACGCACTGCGCCGCCTGCATATTACTTATCAGCCGAGCCCGAGCGCGGAGCGGATGCGGTCGGGTACAATGTCCTTGCCATCCTTCCGGTAGATGTGGTTCACCAGGTCAATTTCCCACACCGGACGATCGTTAATACTCAGCTTGTAGTAGGTGTTTTTGACAGCGTAAGTGTGTGACGTGGCTTCGCCCTGTTTGGCCTCCCCCATATCAATTTCCGTCACACGCCCGCGCATCTCGATTTCATACAGGTCGCTTTCTGCATCGGTGTAGTATTCACCCGCAAAACGCAGCAGCGTGCCGTCCATTGTTCCGCCATATTTAAGGAACAGCGCACGAACGGCGCCACCCATGACAAAACTCGCATCAAGCGCGGAATCGTCCAGACCGAGGTCGATACTCACCGCCCCCATCATGCCACCACCACGATAGCTGTCGGTTTTACGCGTCAGTTTAGGCGGGGTGACAGACGTCACCTTACCCACTTCATTTTCACCATCCACAAACAGCGTAAAAAAACGAAGATGTTTTGGTACGGCCATTAAGCACCTCCAAGCACTGCAAATGCAGGACCAAAGAACTCATCAGTGAACGCCTGGTAAAGCTCCATATCTTCCAGCGGAGGAACGGGCGTATATTTATAGCGAATACGCACGCGCCCCTGTCGCAATTCTGTGGTGCTGTTATCCACGATGTCATACCAGCACGATGCGCCAATCAGTTTCCCGGCAGTAACCAGCGAATCAAGTTTTGCCCTCATAGCGCTGATAACATCCTTCACGTTCGCAGGCGTCAGTGGACTGTCGATGGTTTCAAACTGCGCTTCCGCAACCGTGTCAGCCAGCACCTGTGCGGTTCGGGTATACACCTCAAAAATGTAGGCGTTCGTTTCCGGCGTACGGTTACCCCAGAAGCGGAACCCGTTGCGGCGAATGATGGTTGTGATTTCTTTGTTGTTGAGGCTGTTGGCATCGCTGTCTTCGGCCTGCAACGACCAGAACACATGCCTGGACATCCCCAGCACATTTTTGACCGGAACGTTGGACAGCGATTTGTGCCAGCCCTGCTCATGGTCAATGTACGCACG
This sequence comes from Escherichia sp. E10V5, assembly GCF_004212315.1. Taxonomy (NCBI): domain Bacteria; kingdom Pseudomonadati; phylum Pseudomonadota; class Gammaproteobacteria; order Enterobacterales; family Enterobacteriaceae; genus Escherichia; species Escherichia sp. E10V5. Next base: position 117,300 of record NZ_RHJM01000023.1, on the reverse strand, counting down.
AAGGCCGCACGCGTAGGCAGGCGCGGGGAAAACCTCATTCTCGCCACTTTTCGGGTTGTAAGCGATGAAGTCCGGCCACAGGAGCATCAGCTCGCGTTCGTTGAATTTTTCACGGTACGCAATGGCTTCAGCCATCGTGTTGCAGCCGTGACATGAGGCATATACAAACGCGCGCAGTTTACCTGCAATCACGCACAGGGATTTGGTCACCGCCTCCGTATCCAGGCCCGGCGCGGCCAGAATACGCGGACGGTACCCAATGCTTTCATCCTGCTCTGCAACAAGCAGCGCATACATCCCCGTATAGCTGCCGTCGGATTCAGAACCACCGATAACCAGTTGATCCTGTGTTTTTCCGTCTTCTTCTTTGTGTTCAGCCACGCGAACCACAATCACTTTTGTGCTCACCTGGTCTGCAATGGGTTTTAGCGCACGGTAAAGCGTCCCCGTTGTCCCGCATTTTCCCAGCACGTCATTGACGCGGGTCACTAATGCGGGCTTGTTCAGCGGGAACAGCTTCGCGTCCGCATCGTCCGCCGTTGCCACGATACCGATAACGCTGGAATCAACGTCGTTAATTGCTGTTACCAGGTCGGTACTTTCCGTAACGCGGGCGCCATGAAAGCGAGTTTCACTCATAGTTCCAGCCCCTTGTATCCGTTAAATGATTCGGCAACAATCATCACCCACCACGCGCGTAATCTCATCCCTGCGCCGTTCTTGCCGCCCGGCGACAACAAAAAGCAGTAACCCCGCCCGCACACACATGCGACCATGCTGCACAGGGAGGAAGCCGATGATTAACACCACCATGCAACTGTTCAACCAGAGTACTGACCCCGTGAAGATGCCTGATTTTGATATTCTCGCGGAGGGGAAAACGCTGTCCGGTGTGGCAGAACGCCTGATGAGCCTGTCACTGACCGACAACCGGGGATTTGAGGCAGACCAGCTCACCATCACGCTGGATGATGCTGATGGTCAGTTGCAGTTGCCGCCACGGGGCGCTCGCCTGACGGTTCTCATTGGCTGGAAAGGGGAACCGCTGACTGAAAAAGGCACTTACATTGTTGATGAAATTGCTCATGAAGGACCGCCAGACAGACTGACCATTTCAGCCAGAAGCGCAGATTTTCGGGATGAATTTAACGTCAAGCGCGAAGTATCCTGGCATGATGTGACCGTTGAACGCGTGGTGTCTGCAATTGCTCACCGATACGGCCTGAAACCGCAAATCAGCGAAATGCTGATGGATATCGAAATCGACCACGCAGACCAGACCGAAGAAAGCGACATGTCCTTCCTTACACGCATGGCGGAAATGCTGGGCGCAATCACCACGGTAAAAAGCGGTAATCTGTTATTCATCATGCCAGGTGGTGGCGTGAACGCGCAGGGAAAACCATTGCCATCGTTTGCCATCACACGCAGCAGCGGCGATCGCCATCAGTTTCGCATTGCTGACCGCGAGGCGTATACGGGTGTACGCGCCTACTGGCTTGATCTTAATTACGGGAAAAAGAAAAAAGTCAGCGTGAAACGCCGCAAACCGAAAAAGGAGAAAAGCAGCAGCCGGGAAGGCGACTATATGGAAGGCGCGGAAGGCAACGTGTTTGTGTTACGCAAGACTTATCAGAACGAGCAGGCAGCAAGACGCGCAGCGGCGGCAAAGTGGCAGCAGCTACAACGTGGAGCCGCATCATTTTCCATCACGCTGGCACGTGGACGAGCAGAACTCTATCCCGAAATGCATGGCACGGTAACAGGCTTTAAAAGCGAGATTGATAATCAGGACTGGATTATTGCAAAAGCCGAGCACACCATTGACAACAGCGGCTTTACCACTCAGCTTGAGCTTGAAGCAAAAATCCCGGAATGGATAGCAGAAACAGAGTGAGCAACTTAGAATAGCGGCAGCACCACGTTAAGGGAGGTCGCTATGTTCCGTTGTCCGCTTTGTGGCGCATCTGCCCGTATCCGCACCAGTCGTTCGGAAAATGATTCAGATACCGTACGGAAAAAATATTACCAGTGTAACAACCTGGAATGCGGCGTATGCTTCTCAACACTGGAGGCTTTCCATAAATTCACATCGAAACACGCCCCCTGCGTTCACTCTTCAGAGGGCATCCCGTGGAATGAGCTACCAGCTTCACACAGGGGAAACAACCAGATGAGTTTGCCCTTACCTCAGAATTAACAGGCTGAATTGCCGGAGTAACAAAAAAGCGATAGATTACGCGCGGGTGCCTTTCGGCTGATGGCTGGAGGGAATACCCGAAGGCCAGATGTGGAAAGGCCCCGGTTAAACTTTTATGTTCAACTCGGGGCACTAACCACATAACCTTCGCAAGTGACAGGTTAGCGCCTCTCCAACAAAGGAGCAAGTGCTATGTCGCAAAAATCGCTGATGGCCATCACGTTCTGCGTGACGGCAACCCTTATCATCTGGATGCTGCACGGTTCGCTGTGTGAAATACGGATGAGCTTCTGGGGAGCGGAGTTTGCGGCGTTCTTACAGTGTAAGCAGTAAGGAAACCGCGACGGGGGAGCAATCCCCCGTCAATCGGTTGCTAAGGCTGGCCGAAGTGGCACCCTATCCCATGGACACAAACAAGAAAACCCGCAGCGTAAATACTGCGGGTTTTCTTTTTGGCACCCTCACAAATGAGGGCACCACCCGTAAGCAATAGGCATAACAAATCAATTTGTTATCATATCGGCAGCAGTAACCACACAAGAGGTGCCGCAGATGATGCAAAATATACGATGCAAAAATTGCTATAAATTACTTGCCCGCGCCTCATTTCACCACATTGAAATAAAATGTCCGCGTTGCAAAACCCTTAACCAGATAACGAGAGCCATCGAGCACCCCACACACATGAGGAGCAATGACCGTGGGGATCGCAATCCAGCACAAAACAGCCCATACCCCGGAATACACTAAGATTTACCAGACTGACAATGCCACGCTCTGCTGTGGGAATGCACTGGAAATATTGCCGCTGATTGAGCCAGAAAGCATTGATGCCTTAATCACTGATCCGCCTTACAGTTCAGGGGCAACACACAAGGCGGGACGCACCAACCAGGGCAGCCATGCAAAATATCTGAACGACAAGAACCTTCACCGCTTTGATGGATTTGCGGGTGAAAACATGGATGCCCGTTCGTGGGCTTACTGGACACAATTATGGATGGCACAGGCATACCGCGCAGTCAGGCCGGGCGGTTATGCCCTGGTGTTTACTGACTGGCGGCAACTGCCAGCTTTAACCGATGCGTTTCAGGCCAGCGGCTTTACATGGCGTGGAATCGTTGCGTGGAACAAAGGGAGGGGGTCACGAACACCCCATACCGGGTATTTCCGGCATCAGTGCGAATACATCGTCTGGGGTAGCAAAGGCCATTTAGGTAAATCGCCTTCGGGACCGTTCGACGGCTGCATGACGTTCCCGGTTACCCCGTCAAAGAAACTGCATCCGACCGGAAAACCAGAAGAACTTATGGCAGAACTGGTCAGGACTGCGAATAGTGGCGGAACAGTCCTTGATCCTTTTATGGGGTCAGGAACAACGGGTATTGCAGCACTGAAAGCAGGACGCAAATTTATTGGTATAGAAACCAGTGATCATTATTTTGATGTAGCAACACAACGGCTCAAAACGGCGATCGAACCATAAGACAAAGCCCGCAATGTTGCGGGCTTACTCTACCTCTCGAAAATGTGGTCACTGCGTGGACACGCGATGATACAAATCCTTTTATATCAATAAATTAAATCATTATTTTTTTCATCAACAAGGATTTTCACGTTTGTGGTACCTGTATGAGAACGAGAGTTAACCGGACAAGTGTGCCATAATCTCGCGGCCAGGCATACTTGCGATGATTTCAGGTATAAGGATACGTAATGATACAACCAATTTCCGCCCCTCCTGGGCAACCACCGGGTCAGGGGGATAAACTGTCGTCTGGCGCAGGCAATCAGCCTTTATCCAGCTTGCAACGTACAGTGCTGGAAAGTTTGATAACCAAAGTGACTTCGCTGACGCAACAGCAGAGCGCGGAATTGTGGGCTGGTATAAAGCACGACATCGGTCTGCCGGGCGATTCACCGTTACTTTCACGCAATTTCCCCGCCGCAGAACAAAACCTTGCACAACGTTTACTGGCCGCGCAAGAAAGCCATTCTGTCCGCCAGCTTTTGGCGCAATTGAGCGAGTACTTACGACTGGGGAATAATCGTCAGGCGGTCACAGATTACATTCGTCATAACTTTGGTCAGACGCCGCTGAATCAACTCTCACCGGAGCAATTAAAAACCGTCCTGACGCTGTTACAGGAAGGGAAGATGGTTATTCCGCAGCCGCAACAGCGCCAGGCGACCGATCGCCCTTTGCTACCGGCAGAACACAATACGCTTAAGCAACTGGTGACTAAACTCGCGGCGGCAACAGGAGAACCCAGCAAACAGATTTGGCAATCTATGCTGGAACTTTCTGGGGTAAAAAATGGAGAGTTGATCCCGGCCAAAATGTTTACCCACCTGGTTACCTGGTTGCAGGCACGCCAGGTGTTAAGTCAGCAAAATACACCGACACTGGAGTCGCTTCAGATGGCGCTAAAACAGCCACTGGATGCCAGCGAGTTGACAGTATTATCGAGCTATGTTGAGAAAAAATATGGCCTTTCTCAGCATTCAGCCCTGACTTCCGCACAGGCCGAGGATATCCTCAACCAGCTTTATCAACGGCGGGTGAATGGGATTGAACCGCGAGATATTCAACCGTTGCTCAATCCCTTTACGCCATTCATTAACACGATGCAAGAAATGGCCATGCGCCCCAGCCTGTGGATATTGCTGACCGCCATCATCGTGATATTGGTCTGGTTATTGAGTTAACCACGACGAAATGACAGTATCGTCACGATAATCCCCAGCACCGCCGATATCGCCCCAGCAAGGAATACCGACGAGTAGCCAAATGTGGTCGCCAGGACACCTGCCAGTGGCCCGGAAACACCGAGGGCGATATCCTGAAACGCCGCATAACCGCCGAGCGCAGTACCGCGAACCTGAGACGGAACGCGCTTAACCACTTCCACACCAAGCGCCGGGAAGATAAGTGAACACCCTGCCCCGGTTAACGCCGCACCGGCTAACGCCACCCACGCGCCAGGCGCTTGCCAGAGCAGCAACAAACCTACCGTTTCGACAAGCAAAGAGACAATCGCCACTTTCACGCCGCCAAAACGGTCTGGCATCCAGCCGAACATGACGCGCATCACGACAAATGCGCCGCCAAATGCGGTGAGCGTAAAGCCTGCCATCGCCCATCCTTTGCTGGCAAAGTAGAGCGATACAAAGGTTCCGATAACCGCAAAGCCAACGCCCTGAAGCGCCAGACCAAGACCCGGTTTCCAGATAAGTCCGACAACGCTCCACAGTGATGGACGTTCTCCCGCCATTGCCGGTACTTTGCGTACTGTGCCGTTACAAGCCCACGCCAGCAGGGGCAATGCCATTGTCGTAAGCGCCAGTGCGGCAAAACCGTAATGGCTATGAATCAACAAGCCAAGCGGTGCGCCCACCGCCAGTGCGCCATAAATCGCCATTCCGTTCCACGACATCACTTTGCCTGAGTGTTTTGGCCCGACAATGCCCAATCCCCAGGTCAAAGCGCCCGTCAGTAACTGGCTTTCGCCAAAACCAAGAATCAAACGCCCGACGACCAGCAGGGCAAATTTAATTGGTGCGGAGACAGGCAAAAGCGCCGCCAGCAGCAGCGCGCCGCCAGCCAGACCACAGGCGAACATGCCCTGAAGCGCCGAACGTTTTGCACCATATTGATCGGCCAGTCGTCCGGCGTAGCCACGCGTCAGCACCGTAGCCAGAAACTGAATGCCGACGGCAATCCCGACCATGGTGTTGCCATAGCCCAGTTCATGATGAACAAACAGCGGGATAACCGGCAACGGCAGTCCTACGGTCATATAGGTTAGAAAAACCGCAAAAGCGATGCGGAAGAGCGAAAAATTGGCAGAAGATCGTGTTTCTGTTTGGCTTACAGCAGTCATGCATTACTCCAGAATGCAGCGCAAGGCGAGGAGTCTCCCCGTCTCATCTCTCTGGTTTTCAGGGTTACGGTGCGTTGGCAGGATTTAACGCGTACGTCTTTTCAGAAGGAAATCGACAAAATGGGAAGTTTGCCTGGAACAGGCGGCGATTGTCAATGATGTGAAAAAGGGAACCATCGGGTTCCCTTTTGCGTTAGTGCCGGATGCGACATTGCCGCGTATCGTCGGATGCGACGCTGGCGCGTCTTATCCGACCTACTCCGAATTAATCTTTCAGCTTACGCATTACCAGTGTGGCGTTGGTGCCGCCGAAGCCGAAGCTGTTAGACATCACGGTGGTCAGTTCGCGATCGGTCGTTTCGGTCACGATGTTCAGACCCGCAGCCTGCTCGTCCAGCTCTTCAATGTTGATGCTCGGGGCGATAAAGCCGTGTTCCAGCATCAGCAGAGAGTAGATAGCTTCCTGTACGCCAGCAGCGCCCAGAGAGTGACCGGTCATTGCTTTGGTTGCAGAAATCGCCGGGCTCTTATCGCCGAACACTTCACGGATAGCCGCCAGCTCTTTCACGTCGCCAACCGGAGTCGAAGTACCGTGGGAGTTCAGGTAGTCGATTGGGGTATCAACACCGTGCATCGCCATCTTCATGCAGCGCACTGCGCCTTCGCCAGACGGAGCAACCATGTCTGCGCCATCAGACGTTGCGCCGTAGCCAACGATTTCAGCGTAGATATGAGCACCACGAGCCAACGCGTGTTCCAGTTCTTCGACCACCACCATACCGCCGCCGCCAGCGATAACGAAACCGTCACGGTGAGCGTCATAAGTACGGGAGGCTTTTTCCGGGGTGTCGTTGTATTTGGTAGACAGCGCGCCCATTGCGTCGAATTCGCAGGCCATTTCCCAGCACAGCTCTTCGCCGCCGCCGGCAAACACGATGTCTTGTTTGCCCAGTTGGATCTGCTCTACTGCGTTACCGATACAGTGTGCGGAAGTCGCACACGCGGAGCTGATGGAGTAGTTAACGCCGTGGATTTTGAACGGCGTGGCGAGGCAGGCAGAAACGCCAGATGCCATCGCTTTAGTGACCACATACGGGCCAACCGCTTTCAGGCCACGCGGGCCGCGCATTGCGTCAGCGCCGAACACCTGGAAACGCGGAGAGCCGCCGCCGGAACCTGCAATCAGGCCAACGCGCGGGTTATTCTGGTAAGCTTCCGGGGAGAGGCCAGCATCTGCAATTGCCTGCTCCATAGAAAGGAATGCATAAATGGATGCGTCGCTCATAAAGCGCACAACTTTGCGGTCAATGAGGCCAGTGGTATCCAGTTTTACGTTGCCCCAAACGTGGCTACGCATGCCGGAATCCTTCAGCTCCTGAGAGAAAGTGATCCCTGAGCGTCCTTCACGCAGAGATGCCAGGACTTCCTGCTGGTTATTACCGATGCTGGAAACAATGCCCAGGCCAGTAATCACTGCACGTTTCATTCAATACCTCTGTAAGTCGCACATAGAGTAAGTTTCGAATGCACAATAGCGTACACTTGTACGCCGAACAAGTCCGATCAGCCAATTAATAGAGAAATTTGCGCAGCCTGGCACACATCGCTAAGATCGAGCCACCGCCTGTAAGACGAGTAACTTACGTGAAACACTACTCCATACAACCTGCCAACCTTGAATTTAATGCTGAGGGTACACCTGTTTCCCGAGATTTTGACGATGTCTATTTTTCCAACGATAACGGACTGGAAGAGACGCGTTATGTTTTTCTTGGGGGTAACCAATTAGAGGCACGCTTTCCTGAGCATCCGCATCCTCTGTTTGTGGTAGCAGAAAGCGGCTTCGGCACCGGATTAAACTTCCTGACGCTTTGGCAGGCATTTGATCAGTTTCGCGAAGCGCGTCCACAGGCGCAGTTAAAGCGCCTCCACTTTATAAGTTTTGAGAAATTTCCCCTCACCCGTGCGGATTTAGCGCTAGCGCACCAACACTGGCCGGAACTTGCGCCGTGGGCGGAACAGCTTCAGGCGCAGTGGCCTTTGCCCCTGCCCGGTTGCCATCGTTTATTGCTCGATGAAGGCCGCGTAACGCTGGATTTATGGTTTGGCGATATAAACGAACTGACCAGCCAACTGGACGATTCGCTAAATCAAAAAGTAGATGCCTGGTTTCTGGACGGCTTTGCGCCAGCGAAAAACCCGGATATGTGGACGCAAAATCTGTTTAACGCCATGGCACGACTGGCGCGTCCGGGCGGCACGCTGGCGACATTTACTTCTGCCGGTTTTGTCCGCCGCGGTTTGCAGGAAGCCGGATTCACCATGCAAAAGCGTAAGGGCTTTGGGCGCAAACGGGAAATGCTTTGCGGAGTGATGGAACAGACATTACCACTCCCCTGCTCCACACCGTGGTTTAATCGTACGGGCAGCCGCAAACGGGAAGCGGCAATTATCGGCGGCGGCATTGCCAGCGCGTTGTTGTCGCTGGCACTATTACGTCGCGGCTGGCAGGTAACGCTTTATTGCGCGGATGAGGCCCCCGCGCTGGGTGCTTCCGGCAATCGCCAGGGGGCGCTGTATCCGCTTTTAAGTAAACACGATGAGGCGCTAAACCGCTTTTTCTCTAATGCATTTACTTTTGCTCGTCGGCTTTACGACCAATTACCCGTTAAATTTGATCATGACTGGTGCGGCGTAACGCAGTTAGGCTGGGATGAGAAAAGCCAGCATAAAATCGCACAGATGCTGTCGATGGATTTACCCGCAGAGTTGGCCGTAGCCGTTGAGACAAATGCGGTTGAACAAATTACGGGCGTTGCGACAAATTGCAGCGGTATTACTTATCCGCAAGGTGGCTGGCTGTGTCCGGCGGAATTGACCCGTAATGTGCTGGTACTGGCGGAACAGCAAGGTTTGCAGATTCGTTATCAACATCAGTTACAGGATTTATCCCGTAAGGATGACGGTTGGTTGTTGAATTTTGCAGGTGATCAGCACGCGACGCATAACGTGGTGGTACTGGCGAACGGGCATCAAATCAGCGGTTTCAGCCAAACATCATCTCTGCCAGTATATTCGGTTGCCGGGCAGGTCAGCCATATTCCGACAACGCCGGAACTGGCAAAACTGAAGCAGGTGCTGTGCTATGACGGTTATCTCACGCCACAAAATCCGGCGAATCAACACCATTGTATTGGTGCCAGTTATCATCGCGGCAGCGAAGAGACGGCGTACAGTGAGGACGATCAGCAGCAGAATCGCCAGCGGTTGATTGATTGTTTCCCGCAGGCACAATGGGCGAAAGCGGTTGATGTCAGTGATAAAGAGGCGCGCTGCGGTGTGCGTTGTGCCACCCGCGATCATCTGCCAATGGTAGGCAACGTGCCTGATTATGACGCTACACTCGTGGAATATGCGTCGCTGACGGAGCAAAAAGATGAGGCGGTAAGCGCGCCGATTTATGACGATCTCTTTATGCTTGCTGCTTTGGGTTCGCGTGGTTTGTGTTCTGCCCCACTGTGCGCCGAAATTCTGGCGGCACAGATGAGTGAAGAACCGATTCCGATGGATGCCAGTACGCTGGCGGCGTTAAATCCGAATAGGTTATGGGTGCGGAAGTTGTTGAAAGGTAAAGCGGTTAAGGCGGGGTAATCTGCTTTGGCATTGTTTGTCGGATGCGGCGTGAACACCTTATCCGACCTCGTGTGACCTGTAGGCCTGATAAGACGCAATAAGCGTCGCATCAGGCATGGTGCTCCCAATGTCGGATGCGGCGTGAACGCCTTATCCGACCTACGTGTGACATGTAGTCCTGATAAGACGCGGTAAGCGTCGCATCAGGCATGGTGCTCCAGACGCCAACAACTTACTGCTGTGACGCCTGCTGAAACAGGTGTTCCCACATATCGGTTACCAGCGCCTGGTCCCGCGGCGACAACTCACCGGCACCAATAGCTTTTTCCAGACTCTGGCTAACGGTCGTATGCACCGCCTGAGCGGAGTGGTCATCACCACTTTCCAGTTCTGCGATGGCTAATGTCAGGTGGCCACGCAAATACCCACTGGCAAACAACTCATCATCACTGGCATGGTCAACCATACCGTCGATTAATGCCAGAATGCGTGATTCAAACTCCGCGATCATCTTCTTTCCTCATTGTAAAACGTGGCGCCGGCTTCAGTTGAGCGCTTCCGGCCACGGGAATTGTTCCGCCGTAAGTTCCGGCGTGTGATAATAATTTTGTAATGCTTTAATTAAGCGTGCCGGACGTTCTGGAATACCGTTAGCCAGATAATCCATCACCTGCGCATGTACTCGCCGTTGAAACACCACACGATCCGGTTCGAAATCCCCTTCCAGATTGTCGCAACTGACGTTAAACGGATATCCAGCCGCCACGCAGAACAACCAGTCGAGCGCCTGCGGCTTCACTTCAACATCTTCAAACTGGCTTTGCGTTTGGGCATCGCGACCGTCCGGGCAATACCAGTAACCGAAATCAACCAGCTCACGGCGCGCTTTCCCGGCAATACACCAGTGCGAAATCTCGTGGATGGCGCTGGCGTAAAAGCCATGAGCGAAGACGATTCGGTTATACGGTACTTCCGCATCAGCAGGAAGATAGATCGGTTCGTCGTCGCCTTTAATCAGACGGGTATTAAATTCATCGGCAAAGCAGCTATTAAAAATTTCAATTAACTGCTCATAGTGGTGTGTACTGTTCATTAGTTCATCCCCAACCAGTGGAGGATCTCCTGTCCGTGGCTATCATAAAGTAATTTGGCACTCATCACCGCCGAGACGATAACGATCATCGGGCGGATCAGCTTTTGTCCTTTGCTCAACACCAGTCGTGAACCCATGCGCGCGCCGAGGAACTGCCCCACCAGCATCACAAAGCCCGTCGCCCAAATCACTTTGCCGCCGAGAATAAACAGCAGTAAACCGCCGATATTTGACGTTGCGTTGAGTAATTTTGCGTGAGCCGTGGCTTTGGCGAGGTTGAATCCGCACAGGGTAACGAAGGCCAGCGCGTAAAACGATCCGGCTGCCGGACCAAAGAATCCGTCATAAAAACCGACGCAACCACCGGCAATTAACGCGAAGGGCAAACCGTACATCCGGCGCTGGCGATCTTCTTCACCCAGCTTTGGCATCAGCAAGAAATAGAGGCCGATGCAAATCACGAGGATGGGCAATATCTGCCGTAATATATCGGCCTGAACATATTGCACCAGCAGTGCGCCACTCATTGAGCCGACAAAGGTCATGGCGATATTGAGTTTTTGATCGCTTAAACTAACCACTTTGCGGCGAATAAAGTAGATAGTGGCGGAAATAGAGCCGCCGCAGGCTTGCAGTTTATTGGTTGCCAGCGCATTAGCGGGAGACATCCCCGCCGCCATCAATGCCGGAATGGTGAGTAACCCACCGCCACCGGCAATCGAGTCGATAAATCCCGCCAGCATGGCGACAAAAAAGAGAACACCTAGCAACAGCGGGGAAACCATAAACAGGCTATTAAACGTTTCCATTAGATCACGTGCTCATCCAGTAGCGCCTGGCAGGAAGGCGGCAACGGAGGCGGTGTCTTCTTCTCAGGCTTTGTTGTTCCCGGTTTTGGAGGTTCAAACCAGCTTTGCAGTTCTGCCCCGCAACCATCGCCTGGTGGCGGTAAAGGTTGATCTTCACACTCCAGACTATCGGCAGGACAACGTAATCGTACATGCATATGCGCGCGATGCTGGAACCAGGGTCGCACTTTGCGCAACCAGTCGCGATCGGTGCCGGCATCAAGGCAAAGTTGTTGTTTAATCGCTGGATTAACAAAAATGCGCGTGACGTCTTTGTCCTGGGCGGCGAGTTTGATCAAGCTGAAAATTTCCGGCTTCCACAGCGTCGGGACAACGTGTTTACCGTCGCGGGAAACCAAATCTAACGCTTGCGGGCGCAAGAGTTGCGCGGAGGTCCAGCGTGTTTTCGGCAGTTGCAGGAAGATATCGACATCCAGTCCGGTCTGGTGGCTGGCGTGACCGCCGTTGAAACGCCCACCAGCAGGCATCCCCATATCGCCAATCAACACCGTCCCCATGCCCAGATTGCTCACCTGACTACTCAGACGTTGGATAAACATCACCAGGTCCGGGTGACCGAAGTAGCGACGCTGATCGGTACGCATGACCTGATAATGTTCGGACTGTATCGGCAGCGTGTCAGCGCCGACGATACAACCATTGGAGAAACTACCTATCGATTGTGCGCTACCCGGCACAGGTTGGGTTATTTTTTGCCACGGCGTCGCTGCCTGGCTGACGCTACTAGCAAGCAGGGCCAGCAGCGCAATCGCAGTTTTGTTCATTTTTTACCAGCGTGGAATATCAGTCTTCACATCGGCATTTTGCGCCCGCTGCCGTAACAGGTGATCCATTAAAACGATCGCCAGCATCGCTTCAGCGATCGGCACCGCGCGGATCCCGACACAAGGATCGTGACGACCTTTGGTGATCATCTCAACTTCTTCGCCAAAGCGGTTAATGGTGCGCCCCGGCACGGTAATGCTGGAGGTCGGTTTCAGCGCCATATGGGCAATGATTTGCTGCCCGCTGCTGATACCGCCAAGAATGCCGCCCGCATGGTTGCTCTGGAAACCGTCTTTAGTGATTTCGTCACGGTTCTGGCTGCCGCGCAGCGCCACCACGTCAAAACCATCACCGATTTCCACGCCTTTCACCGCGTTGATGCTCATCAGCGCATGGGCGATGTCGGCATCCAGGCGGTCAAAGACCGGCTCGCCAAGTCCGGCGGGGACGCCACTGGCAACAACGGTGACTTTCGCGCCAATGGAGTCGCCCTCTTTTTTCAGCGCGCGCATCAGTTCATCTAAGGCTTCGATTTTGTCCGGGTCCGGGCAGAAGAACGGATTTTGCTCGACCTGCGACCAGTCTTTGATTTCCAGCGGAATGTCGCCCATTTGGGTCAGGCAGCCGCGAATTTCGACACCGAATTTCTCAGCAAGATATTTTTTGGCAATCGCCCCTGCCGCAACGCGCATGGCGGTTTCACGGGCGGAAGAGCGTCCACCGCCGCGATAGTCGCGCAAACCGTATTTTTGTTCGTAGGTGTAATCGGCATGGCCTGGACGGAAAACGTCCTTAATTGCGCTGTAATCCTGAGAACGCTGGTCGGTGTTTTCTATGAGTAGGCCAATGCTGGTGCCGGTGGTCACACCTTCAAAAACACCGGAGAGAATTTTGACCTGATCCGGCTCGCGGCGCTGGGTGGTATAGCGCGATGTCCCAGGGCGGCGGCGGTCAAGATCGTGTTGCAGATCCGCTTCCGTCAGCGGAATGCCTGGCGGAACACCATCGACGATGCAACCGAGCGCCAGCCCGTGCGATTCGCCGAAGGTGGTTACGCGAAAGAGTTGTCCAATTGTGTTTCCAGCCATCACGGCTCCGTTATTGTTGTGTTTGCGTGTTTATTTAATCTTTATAAATCGCGAAATGTTCACGTGCGGCAATAAGCTGCGCTTTGGTGAGCATAAACACACCGTCGCCGCCGTTATCAAACTCCAGCCAGGTGAACGGAACATCCGGATATTGTTCCATAAGATGTACCATGCTGTTGCCGACTTCACAAATCAGCACACCATCATCAGCAAGATAATCTGCCGCGTTACCGAGAATGCGGCGGGTCAGTTTCAGGCCGTCGGTACCAGACGCCAGGCCCAGTTCCGGCTCGTGACGGTATTCATTTGGCAGGTCGGACATATCTTCCGCATCGACATACGGCGGGTTGGTGACGATCAGGTCGTACTGCACTTTCGGTAAATCACGGAACAGATCGGAACGAATCGGGATGACGTTGTGGATCAGACCGTGTTCTTCGATGTTCTGTTCGGCAACCGCCAGCGCGTCTGGAGAGATGTCCACCGCGTCGACTTCAGCTTCCGGGAAGGCATAAGCACAGGCAATGGCAATACAGCCGCTCCCGGTACACATATCTAAAATATGCTGCGGTTGTTTACTGATGAGTCCGGCAAATTTATTGTTGATCAGTTCACCAATCGGCGAGCGCGGCACCAGCACGCGTTCATCGACGTAAAATTCATGGCCGCAGAACCACGCTTTGTTGGTCAGATAAGCCACCGGAATGCGTTCGTTGACGCGGCGGATCACGCGCTCAACAATGCGGTGTTTTTCGCTGGAGGTCAGACGCGCATTGCGCATATCTTCCGGAATATCCAGCGGCAGGTAGAGCGAAGGCAACACCAGCTGTACGGCTTCATCCCATGGGTTATCGGTGCCGTGACCGTACCAGATATTTGCCGCACTGAAGCGGCTAACCGACCAGCGCAACATGTCCTGAATGGTTTGCAGCTCATTTACTGCTTCATCAACGAAAATTTTATCCACGTATTCCTCCAGGGCATGATCGCAATAATTTCGGCGGCTAGTTTGCCATGAAGATGACGATAAATCAGCATTCACGCGCGGTGAGTGAGGAAAAATACGTTTAAAACGATCGATTGCGCGACGAGTCGGGTAAACTGTAGGGAAATTAGAAATAGAGACACATCAATGAAAAAGAAAACAACACTTAGCGAGGAGGACCAGGCTCTGTTTCGCCAGTTGATGGCGGGGACTCGCAAGATAAAGCAAGATACGATTGTCCACCGACCGCAGCGTAAAAAAATCAGCGAAGTGCCGGTTAAGCGGTTGATTCAGGAACAGGCCGATGCCAGCCATTATTTCTCAGATGAGTTTCAGCCGTTATTGAATACCGAAGGCCCGGTGAAATATGTCCGCCCGGATGTAAGCCATTTTGAGGCGAAGAAACTGCGGCGCGGTGATTATTCACCGGAGTTGTTTCTTGATTTGCACGGTCTGACGCAGCTACAAGCCAAACAGGAGCTGGGCGCGTTGATTGCCGCCTGCCGCCGTGAACATGTGTTTTGCGCCTGTGTGATGCATGGGCATGGTAAGCATATTTTGAAGCAACAAACACCACTGTGGCTGGCGCAACATCCGCATGTGATGGCGTTTCACCAGGCCCCCAAAGAGTACGGTGGTGATGCGGCGTTATTGGTGTTGATTGAGGTGGAAGAGTGGCTGCCGCCTGAGTTGCCCTGAACGCAAAACCGGATACGGCATAAACGCCGTATCCGGTTTGGTCGCTACAACATATTCAGCACATACTGGAATCGGCAAGTGGAATCTATTGGCTGCGGTGTAGTAGTATCGACACGCACCACAATATCATGTAGTTGTTTGTCGGTTATCGCATGTCGGTTTGGTATGGTTGTCACTTTGCTATCTGTACAACCATATGACGTAAAAGTGATCATTTGCGAAATAAAACGACAATATGCGCCACGCTCGTTAAATTGGCTACCATCACACAACTTGCCATCCTTCATCAAAAAGGTAGGGAGTGTATTTTCGATTATCCCTCCCGTGGATTTCAATGATAACAGCTTGCTATGCACTACCGAATTTGGACTCCATGAAACATCATAAGGGTCTAAAGGAACTGGCGGACAGGTGGAGTTAAACGCTGAAGGCCCCAGGTAAACAGTACCAGTCGCTCTTGCTTGTGTTTTGATATTACTGGTCACTATCCAGGGACAGCTACCGGGATCGCCTTCAACGATAATATCCATGATAACCTTACTACAACTAAAACCTCCCGATGTCGGCAACCCTGGGCAATTCGATGAGTCAATATAATCCCCACTTTTCACATTAATTTCTGGTGCTGTCCCTGGCCCATTCCAGGATATATTGGGAATATCTCCGGTATAAAGAGTATAACCATCCCGGTGATATGTTCCCTGATAGACGCCAGATAAAGTTTGGACATTAAGTTCATACCAGATTGCGGTATTACCGTTACCGGCATACCCCATCAACGTGTGCATATCACGAAATATTGTTGATGCCATCGCGGTGGGTACCATTAGTATCAACACTAGTAAGCAAAAAACATGGCGTAATTTTTTCATTTTAAAGGTACTCAAACGTTGCGGTTAGCTGGGCGGTAAAATTGCCAGGAGTCACATCACGACCGCTTTTTGCCTGTAACCAGGCCCGGAAATTAAGACTATTGCTGCCGTTATTAAGTACAAAGGTCGCTCCAGTAGTACTATTGATAGCAACAGGTGTGCCGTCGTTTTTTTCCATACCTATACCAACTCCCTGCGCACCCGATGACGCATCCAGCGCCAGAATACCCGGCTGTTCGCTATCTTCCGTGCCGGTCAAGGTTACCTTTACGTTGTATGACGTTGGTCCCTTACAGTCTTTCAGTTGAAAAACCACCGGCACACGGGCCGACTGCCCGGCGACCACTAAATCTTGTGCACTCACCGTAGGAAACTGTACTTCCGCCAGCAATCCTTGTGTCTCTACCGGTGTACAGGTTTTATTCAATAAATTACCGTAAAAATGCAGGTTGTCAGCCGCCTGCACCGGCGCTACACAGATCAGCATTAAGCTCCCCAGCAGCGTTGCGAGAACATATTCTTGTGTTTTCATTGGTAATCCACCTGTAGCGTGGCATACGCGGAAAATGCTCCGTCTCCCAACACCGCGCCGCTGGCTTTCACCGGTACCGCCTTGAGCATTGGGGGGCTGGCAGGATCAATACTCAGAGGTTTATCCAGCTCAAACGGACTGCCATTTTGTTGCATTTCAATGCCCAGGTCGGTAACGCTGGTCTGGACTGCCGACGTATTGTAATTGGTGGGAGTCCCCTTCCAGGTCAGAGCCATCTCCCAAACCGCATCACGAACTCCAGAATCACAGGTGATCTCATAGGGTACAGTCTGACGAAAGTTAACACCGTCAATGTCATTAATAAGGATGTCGCCAAAATCCACTTCAATGGTTTTCCCGCCGCTAATGGTACAAACTGGCGGTGATACCAAAGTTCCGTGAAAAGTAATGTCTGGTGTCGCCGCCTGTACCACGCAACAGCAACCACAAATCACAAAAAAACCGAGTCGTTTCATTGGTAATCCACCACCATCGTCATACTGGCGTTAAATTCCGATGCCGCGAGTGATACACCGCTCTCTTTTACTGGCACCGCTTTCAGTTTCGGTTGGCTGTTGATGTTGAAAGGCGTCCAGTTGTTTTCGCCAATCGGAAACAGCGAATTATCAGCCGCACTTTCAATTCGAATCCCAAATCCAGAAATTCCTGTACTCAACACTGTTTCGCCATTAATCGTGGTAGTCGTTCCCTTAAACTGCATTTGCAGGTCGTCACTTAGACTTCCCTTACAGTCCAATTTGTACTCAGCATTCATGCGATAGTTGGTGCCATTGATCTTTTTGATGATCACATCACCAAACTCCACAGCACTACCCGTTACTGAACAAGGTGGCGGAGCATCGACCAGCACCCGCAATATCAGATCAACGGATTTCGATTCTCCGCCTGCCGCAGGATGGCTCACCACACCAAAAACCAGCAGTAATTTAACCAGAAACATCTTTCTCATCGGATTCTCCTGGAATCAGCCTTTGCTGCTTAGTTCTTCATCCACCAGACAGGCACTACCGCTACAGCGGAAAAAGAGCGGCATACGCGCACCATAGTCGTTGACATAGGTCAGCACTGGTGTGCTATCCATTTTCACGTTTAACGGGGCGTTGGTTTTGGGCGGCATGACTAACGGCGAGAAACCCGCCGCTGGATTGCCATTTTTCTGCGTACTGGCGTTGCTGATGATGACGTAATACGCCGTTGGGTTATTGACGGTAAATTCCTGGCCGCTGCGGGTTAGGGTCACTTTATGCTGCCAGGGAGTTTGTGTGCTGCTTTTTTCCAGTGCCTTAGGACGCCAGAAAAGTTTGATACGTGTCTGCAGAGCAATTTGCAGCGTGTTAGCTTTATTCGATTTAGGCGGGATCTCGCGAACGTTAAAGTAGAACATCGTTTCGCGATCGGCAGGCAATTTGTGGATATCTGGCAATCCCTGAATTTTCACCTGACCGTTCATCATCGCATCAATACGCTGTACAGGAGGTAAAACAGCTAATGGTGAACTCACCTTGTTACCCTTTTCATCTTCAATCCAGCTTTGCGCCAGGTAAGGAAGTTTAGGATCGTTATTACGTAGGGTAACACTAATAGATTTGTCACTTTCGTTAAAAATCAAACGGGTACGATCGGGCGTCACTGAAGCCTGTGCGTAAAAACTTGCAGCCGCCGCCATCAACGTCAATGTAGTGACGATCTTTTTTGAAGAGATATGTTTAGACATGGATCATTCCTTAATCACGTTATTAATTCGATGAAACAGACATTGGTGGTTCCATTGGTGTCACCTGTTGTGTCTGCTCCTGAATGACGGGTTGAATATCATGTGATATTGCGGGAGCACTTCCCCCAATTTGCTGGCATGGCAACAGCAAGCCATTGAAGAGATCATCCGGTAGCGGGTCCGGCAGACTGATATCGCAGTGGGATTCTCCCTCCCAGGATACCGTCATGCGTTCACCCGGTTTAACGCCCGCCAGATAGACATTCCCTTCATCATCAACCAGACCAACTTGCTGTTTATTAACATTTTTCACTTCCGCACCAAATGGCGGATGACTACCATCCTGCAATCGCAATACCGCCATTGCTTTCTGCCCACTGATCACCGCAAATTTACGATAACCAATGGCACCTTCCGTTAGCGTTGCCTGGACCACCGACTGGGTGGCCTCAGCATTTTCTGGCAGGTTATTCAAATCGATATAAGCCTGATTACGGTAGTAGTCGTTAACATCGGCCACCACGGCTTTACCAAACATGTTGGTATAAACAGCAGCACCGTTGCCTTCTACTGGCACATTGGCAACACCATCGGCATCAATCAGCAAACGCGTACCGCCCATGTTCTGCGTGCGATGCAGCGCGCCGCCGTGGGCAGTCAGCGCTGCACCGCCCTGTAAAGAGATACCCGCGGAAGTGTATTGCCCTTCATGATAGTTGGCGCTCAGATCAACTTTTGCCATAGTGCCATCGTGGCTGTAATAACCATCTACACTGGCGTGGTTTTCACTGGTCCCTGTGCTCACCGTATAGTGGCTGGCGTCATCTATTCGATGGTACAAGCTCGCCTGGCTGCTGTCGGCACCACTGCCATAGTTGCCGTTGTAACTAATGGTGCTGCTGTCACCCCACGGCAGGCTTAAGGAAAGATAAATACCTTTATCGGCATTGTTATCGTATTCATAGCGATAACCGGTCAGAGAAACGCTCATGTTTCTGATACTTCCCATATTGAAATAATGAGAAAGCATCATGTTGTAGTTGGTTTGATCTTCGCGGTCCCAGTAAGTGTGGTGGGAATAGTTGAGATAGACCGAAACACGCGCATCCCTGAAGTTCTGGTTGTAAGTGACCGTATACATCTCTTTGTCGTTACCCGTGCGCGCCCGATCGGCGTTGTTGGCATCCAAGTATTCGCTCATGGTCATGTAGTTTTTTTCAGAGAAGCGATATCCGGCAAAGGTCACACGGCTGTTGAGTTCATCAAAATCTTTGGCATAACTGACGCGATAAGAGTTACCATCCAGCGTTTTGTTACCGTATACGCTGTTGTCGTCAAAACGAGTACGGGAGTGGGTAACGTCAAACGCTAACGCGCCGAACAGTGCCAAATCGCGCCCAAGTCCAATTGCCGCTGACTGGTAGTTTTCATCCGCTAACGCACCGCCATAGAGCGACCAGCCATTGGCAATCCCCCATGATGCCTCGCCTCCCGAGAAGAAACTCCCTTCGACATGATGATCCCAGTTTTGCGGACGGCCCATCGCCACTTTATATCGCACCTGGCCTGGTCGGGTCAGAAACGGCATGGAAGCCGTGCTGACGTCATATTCCTGCACCTGACCATTTTGTTCTTCAATACGGACATGCAGAGTACCAGATACCGAATCACCAATATCCTGAATACGGAACGGGCCTGCGGGGACCTGGGTTTCATAAAGGACGCGCCCCATTTGCGTTATCGTAACTTTCGCGGTGGTATGTGCTACACCGGAAATATCCGGGGCGTAGCCGCGAAGGTTTGGCGGCAACATTTGATCGTCGGTGCTGATGCTACCGCCAATGTAGCTAAAGCCATCAAAAATATCGGAGTTGAGGTAATCTTCACCCAGCGAAAGTTTGGCTTTTAATGACGGCAAGGCGCGCCAGGCGTAATAACGGCTCCACTCCCAGTTTTTTTGCGTGCCGCTATCGTTAGCATCACCATCATCGTTACTGCGGGTATGCTGATAGTCGCTCTGCCAGTCGGCACGCAGGCGCCACGGGCCAACGTTAACGCCAACCGTACCATTACCACTAATATCGTTAGTATCATCCCCACCCTCTTCATGCCGGGTCTGGGCGTTGATACTGTAATCGGCAATAAGACCGGGAATACCTTCATCCCAACGTGAAGGTGGATCCCATTCACTGTCGGTATATTCAAGATAAGCCTGTGGCAAAGAAATCACGAGAACTGACTGGCTTAAATCGCCAGTCATTTCCATGCCATTTAACGGTTCAGTATTCAAACACTGACCATCACGAATCCATTGCAAATTTTTCGTGATATCTTCTTTAAAGCCTAACTGAGCAACCAGTTCAGGCGGTAAGCAGGCATACGATTTATCAGGATTGTTTTCGACTGCGTACCAGTAGATATCGTATTCATCAGGTAAGGATTGGTTATTTACATGAACCTGTAAATTATATTTACCCGGCTCAACATAACCTTTTTGGGAAAAACGACCCAAATCAATTTTGGTATTCCCTTTTAACTCGAGAAATCGGGCATCAAACTGAATGGTATCATCTGCCAGGGCATAAAATGGACTTCAGGAAATTGCCAGAGCAATCCACCACGAAAGCCCCCGTAAACGGAGAAAAGAATGTTCGGGCATTTACGTATCCATCCGTAATTATTATAATTTAATTATCTTTCATTTAAAAACCCCATAACTTTGCAGTTATGGGGGAGTCACATTAAAGATACGTAATCTGGAATGTTGTTAGCGTTTCAAACGGAGCCGGAGTTGGTGTTACCGCAGCAGTTTCACCTACTAACCAGGCTTTAAATTTCAGCGTTTGTTTCTGTTTGCCTTTACCCGTTGAACTGTCCATTGCGATGGCCTGATCGATACCTTTGCCCAGGTCATAGCCTTTACCACGCTGGTCGCCAATCACCAGACTTACGTTTGGAACTTCGGTGCCATTATCCAGGTTAGACAGGGAGTAATTATTTGGATTACCGGAATATGGATTACCGGTAAATGTCGTGGTCATCGTTGTTTCAGTATTGAAATTGCAATCCTGTAAACGAATCTGGAAATCCTTTGGTGTGGTAGTTTTGCCACCCGTTAAAGAACCGGTACCGATGCTCCCCATATCCACTTCCAGCTTATGGTCATCAGGAACAATTGAGCACGGAGAGTCTTCAATTATACCGAAAAATCTCACTGTACCGTTGTTCCCTGCGGCTACGACCGATGCTGAAGTCAGCGCCCCCATAAGCATTGCTGTGGCGACGGCTGCTTTTACAAACTTACTCATTATTTGTCCTTAAATCATAAATGATTAAAATGTCAGCCAACTGACATATTAATACTGAATATAATAACTTTCAGTGTAATTTGCAGTGGCTTATAACCCACCATTGAATAGGATTTCTGAGGTCTCGTGAGATGATATTCTTTGGCGTGGCGAGCATGTTGATATTATAGAGCGCGTGGCACAATTTAAATTTACTAACAACAATATTTAGAAATATTTAAATAATTAACAAAACAAATAATATTTTGAGAACTTTCCTGGAATTACGTGGCAAATGGCTAAAATATGGTATAAACACATCATGGAGTGAATGATTAAAGAGCAAAAAACGACCAACAACAAATAACACGATTGTATTTTTATTTTTTGCCGATACAATATTAAAACACTATAATTAATATAAAATCAAGACCAAAAAATATCTCTTTTCTACTCTCTTATTCTGCGTTCACAGTGGTTAACTCTGGAAATAAAATACCAGAAAAGTTAATAAATGTTTCTAGATGTAACTTTATACAAATCGGCGATTAAACGCTAAAAAGACGCCATCTGCATCGTTATTGGGAGAATTTCAATAAGGTATGAAAAATTCAGGCCCGATAGCTTGCGCCATCGGGCACTTTACGATCACATCAGATTGCTTTTGCCATTTTCAAATTACACGGACTCATCTGCCAGTTGAATGTGCCGTTTCCGCTTTCATCAAGCGTTACGCTGGCAATGGCCGAAGTGGTAAACATAGGCGGCGTTTCGCCCGGACATAACTCGGCAACCAGATACCCGACTAACGGTAAGTGGGAGATAACCAGTACCGAAGCGACACCTTCGTTGGTCAGCGCCTGTAAATATGCACTGACCAGCCCTACATCGCCGCAGGGCGTCAACTCCGGCAGAACTTCCACGTTGGAAGGCAGGTTCATACAATCCCCTACTTCCTCCAGTGTTTGCTCGGCTCGCAGGAACGGGCTCACCAGAACACGTTCGACTTCCACTTTTTGACCTTTCAACCAGTTCGCCATCAGGCGAGATTCGTCACAACCGTTAGTGGTCAGAGGACGAACCGAATCACTGGCGGCATCGAGGGCTGCGTCGCCGTGACGCATGATAAAAACTTGCATATTGCACCGCTTTTGTTAACCAGATTCACCCGCCCCGTTCATCTGAAACCAGAGAAACAAGGCGGTGGCCGGCATTGTGCCTTATCCATTCACCGAATGAAACGCTGTTTTTTACCTCAATGGCGCAAGTATAGTCAATATGTGTTTACATTTTGACCAACACTCCGCCATTCAGCGCGGATTCATATAGCTTTGACCTTTTTATTGAGGGTCAGTTGCACTTGTTTTCCAAAAACTTTCCCCGCGCTCGCTCATCTCTAATAGACGCTCGCAAGGGGTAAAACGAGAACCATACTGCGTGGCCAGTCGTTGCATTGTTGCAACGACTTCCCCCGCGCCGAGAGCATCGATATATCGGAACGGGCCACCAAGAAACGGTGGGAAGCCTATTCCAAATACCGCGCCAATATCCCCGTCACGCACACTTCGGATAACCTGCTCGTCCAGACAACGTACTGCTTCATTCAGCATCAACATCACACACCGTTCAGCAACCTGCGGTGCGGAGAGTCGCCCCTGCCCTTGTACACCAATTAGCGGGTAAATGGCGGGATCGACCTGTTTTTTGCTTTTACGCCCTTTTTGGCCATAAAGATAGAAACCTCGGCCATTTTTTCTGCCTTTGCGATCATCATTCAAAATTGAAGAAACAACATTTGCAGGCGCGCTAAAACGTTCTCCATAAGTTGCTTCCAGTACAGGAATAATTTTAGTCCCGGTATCAATTCCTACCTCATCCAAAAGTTGGATTGGCCCCACCGGAAAACCAAATTTCACCAGCGCGGCATCAATATGCTCAACACGTTCGCCTTCGGTCAACATGCGGATAGCTTCATTAATATACGGCGCCAGGATGCGATTGACATAAAACCCAGCTTTATCCTTTACCACAATCGGCGTTTTGCCCTGTTTTTTCGCCAGTTTTACCGTGGTGGTGATGGTTTTCGCCGATGTCCCCGCATGAGGAATGATTTCCACCAGCGGCATTTTTTCCACCGGGCTGAAGAAATGCAGGCCGATAACTTGCTCTGGTCGCGTGGCGTGCGCGGCGATATCGCTAATCGGTAAAGAGGACGTGTTCGATGCAAAAATGGTATGAGAAGCGCAGTTTTGCTCAACTTCTGCCACCATCTGCTGTTTTAATTCGAGATTTTCAAACACCGCTTCAATAATCAGATCTCGATGGGCAAAGCCACGGTAATCCGTCGTCCCCGAAATTAAAGCCAGTTGCTTGTCGCGTTCGCTGGCTTTGAGATGACGACGGCGCACTTTACCCTCCAGCTGCTCCCAACTGTATTTCAGCGCATGATTTATGCCCTGGGCATTGATATCTTTAATTCTTACCGGCAGACCCGCTTTACAGGCAGTAACGTAGTCAATTCCACCGCCCATCAACCCGCCGCCTAAAATCCCCACGCTGTTTAATGGCGCAGGAGGAACATCACTGCCGGGATCTTTCTTCACTTCAGTACTGGCAAAAAAGATATTGCGCAGCGCCTGCGATTGCGGCGTCATCGCCAGTTCACCAAACGCCCGAGCTTCGGCGTCATAGCCACTGCTGGTCCCCTGCGCTAAACCGGTTTCAATAACGTCAAGAATGCGTTTTGTCGCTGGATAGTTACCCTGAGTTTTTTGCTCTGTTTTCTTGCCTACCATTTTGAACAACAATGCACGACCTAACGGCCCCGCCAGAATACGCTCGCGTACAGGTAGAGGGCGGGAAGATGGACGATCCTGCTTTGCCAGCTCAACAGCGGCTTCCAGCAAAATGGAGTGCGGAACGACGTCATCCACCAGCCCCAACTTTAATGCCTGTTTCGCCCGAAGTTGTTTTCCGGTGAGGATCATCTCTAATGCTGTGCTGACACCTGTCAGGCGTGGCAAACGCTGAGTTCCGCCTGAACCGGGCAATAATCCAAGCTGAACTTCCGGCAAGCCGAGCACAGTTTTAGGATCGTCAGTACAGACACGGCCATGACATGCCAGCGCCAGCTCCAGCCCGCCCCCCAGGCAAGCGCCGTGAATAGCGGCAATAACCGGAACAGGCAGAGCATGAATCTCCGCCATCAACTGTTGGCCCTGCCGCGCCAGTGCTTCCGCTTCTTCCGCCGTTTTGCAGTTACCGATCATGTTGATGTCTGCGCCAGCAATGAAGTTATCTGGTTTAGCGGAGACAAACACCACGCCGCGCAACTCTTTGTTTTCACGGAGTTGCTTAATAATGGCGCGCACCTGCGAAGCAAATTCCGCCTTCAGGGTATTCATTTTCTCGCCGGGAACATCAATGGTGATAACGGCAATGTTGTCCAGACGGACATTGAGGGTAAACGCTGATGCCATTTCCATTATTCCGCCTCCACAACCATTGCCGCGCCAAGCCCACCTGCGGCACAGGCAGTCACCAAACCAAACCCACCGCCGCGACGCCGCAGCTCATGTAAGGTCTGGGTAATCATCCGTGCGCCGGTAGCCGCAAAGGGATGACCATAAGCAATCGAGCCGCCAAGCACGTTAAATTTGCTATCGTCCACTTCGCCAGTGGCATGTGCACGCCCCAGTACGTCGCGAGCAAAACGTTCGCTGCCAAGCAACTGAATATTGGCCAGCGTCTGGGCGGCAAACGCTTCGTGCATATCAATCAACGTCAGATCGGCCATTGTCAAACCAGCACGTTCCAGCGCCAGCGGTGTTGACCAGGCCGGACCGAGCAGCATGTCCTGCCAGACATCTATAGCGGTAAATGCGTAGCTGCGCAGATATCCCAGCGGCACCAGCCCTAATTCTTTCGCCCGGGATTCAGTCATCAGGATCACCGCGGCCGCGCCATCGGTCAGCGGCGTACTGTTTGCCGCCGTTACCGTCCCGTGTTTGCGATCAAACGCCGGGCGCAGCTTTGCGTAGTCGGCAAGCGTGGAATTGCCGCGAATATTATTATCTTCCGCGAGAGGCTGTTTATAAGGCGGGATATAAGCGGTCATGACTTCTTCTTTTAATTTACCTTCTGACCACGCCTGGGCGGCACGTTGATGCGAACGGTGGGCCAACGCATCTTGCTGTTCACGGGTGATGCCGTACGTTTTTGCCATTTGTTCGGCGGTGTCGCCCATCCGTAATCCAGTGGAGTATTCCGCCACTGCCGGAGGCACCGGCATTAAGTCACGCAAACGTAAGCGAGAAAAAAGTTTCAGGCGCTGGCTCATGGTTCGTGCTTTGTTGACATCAACCAGCACGCGCGCCAGTTTTTTACTGACGCCAATTGGCAATACAGAAGAGGAATCTGCCCCACCGGCAATCCCCGCTCGAATAGTTCCCGCCATCAGGCTTTCTGCGACGTTTGCAACCGCCTGGAAACTGGTAGCGCAAGCGCGGCTGACGCTGTAAGCATCGGTATGCACATTCATTCCAGTGCCGAGAACAATTTCACGCGCAATGTTGGGCGCTTCCGGCATTTGCACAACCTGACCGAAGACCAGTTGCTCAATCACTTCTGCGGGAATTTCGCTGCGTGCCAGCAATTCGCCTACGACCATCTTCCCCAAATCAACAGCAGGAATGCCATGAAAAGCCGTCGCCTGGCGGGCAAAAGGCGTACGTAACCCGCTAACGATGGCGATACGATCGCCCTGACGGGTAATCAGCGGTAAAACCTGACCCATAACACTCCCCTGTAAAAATAAGATATAAAGTGGTCTGACCTGATCATAGTCTTAACCATTTTTTTACATTTAGCCAAGCGGAGAAAAGGGAAAGTGGGAGCTATGACACAGTGAAGACAGGAGAAAGAAAAGAAAACGCCCCTGCCTGTTGCTGGCAGGGGCGTACGTACCCGAGAGGAATTAACGCAGACCCAGCTGGAAGATCAGTGTTTCAGCTTCGCAGGCAAAAGTGAAATCGATATCCAGGCGCACACCGTCAGACTCTTCAGTGAAAGTCGGGGTGATTTTGCATGGTTCGGATTCCACGCTACGGGCTTTTTCAGTCAGCGCCGCCAGCGTTTGTTCTGCTTCTGCGCGGTTTGCAAACACACGGCTGTAAGACGCGGTGCAGTCGGAGTTGTCCATAATGGTGCCAACATCCATACAGCAGCAAACCGGGGTTTCATCAGCACTACATTTACTCATCGTTGATTTCCTCTGTATGTGCACCTAAGGTGCCAGATAAACGTTGCGGATATTTTACGCTTCTGAAAAGTGCCACTCCAGTTGTTAATTCTGCAAAATCGGATAAGTGACCGAAATCACACTTAAAAATGATCTAAAACAAAATTCACCCAAATCTATGAGTGCACTACCTCCAAATTTTGCCAGCTGGATCGCGTTTCTTAGATCATATTTGAAAAAACATAGAAACACACTTGCAACATTCCATCTGGTCCGACCTATACTCTCGCCACTGGTCTGATTTCTAAGATGTACATCAGACCCTACACTTCGCGCTCCTGTTACAGCACGTAACATAGTTTGTATAAAAATAAATTATTGAGGTTATGGTCATGAGCCAGAAAACCCTGTTTACAAAGTCTGCTATCGCAGTCGCAGTGGCACTTATCTCCACCCAGGCCTGGTCGGCAGGCTTTCAGTTAAACGAATTTTCTTCCTCAGGCCTGGGCCGGGCTTATTCAGGGGAAGGCGCAATTGCCGATGATGCCGGTAACGTCAGCCGTAACCCCGCGTTGATTACCATGTTTGACCGCCCAACTTTTTCAGCGGGCGCGGTTTATATTGATCCGGATGTAAATATCAGCGGAACGTCTCCGTCTGGTCGTAGCCTGGACGCGGATAATATCGCGCCTACGGCATGGGTTCCGAACGCTCACTTTGTTGCGCCAATTAACGATCAATTTGGTTGGGGAGCTTCCATTACCTCTAACTATGGCCTGGCGACAGAGTTTAACGATACTTATGCAGGCGGTTCTGTCGGTGGTACAACCGACCTCGAGACCATCAACATGAACTTAAGCGGCGCCTATCGCTTAAATAACGCATGGAGTTTTGGTCTCGGTCTGAATGCCGTCTATGCCCGTGCGAAAATTGAACGCTTCGCAGGCGATCTGGGGCAGCTGGTTGCAGGTCAGATTATGCAATCTCCCGCCGGGGCGACTCTACAAGGACAGCAACTGGCGGGCATGGCTAATAGTATCCCAAGCGATGAGAAAATTGCCCATCTGAATGGTAACAAATGGGGCTTTGGCTGGAATGCCGGCATCCTGTATGAACTGGATAAAAATAATCGCTACGCGTTGACCTACCGTTCTGAAGTTAAAATTGACTTCAAAGGTAACTACAGTAGCGATCTGCCAATTGCTATTAACAACTACAATTTCGGTCTGCCAACGGCTACGGGCGGAGCTACGCAGTCAGGTTATCTGACGCTAAATCTGCCTGAAATGTGGGAAGTGTCTGGTTATAACCGTGTCGCGCCGCAGTGGGCGATTCACTATAGTCTGGCTTACACCAGCTGGAGTCAATTCCAGGAGTTGAAAGCTACGTCCACCAGTGGTGATACGCTGTTCCAGAAGCATGAAGGCTTTAAAGATGCTTACCGCATCGCACTGGGTACCACTTATTACTACGATGATAACTGGACCTTCCGTACCGGTATCGCCTTCGATGACAGCCCCGTTCCGGCACAGAACCGTTCGATTTCCATTCCGGATCAGGACCGTTTCTGGCTGAGCGCAGGTACGACATATGCATTTAATAAAGATGCATCTGTCGATGTTGGTGTCTCTTATATGCACGGTCAGAGCGTGAAGATCAACGAAGGCCCGTATCAGTTCGAGTCTGAAGGTAAAGCCTGGCTGTTCGGTACTAACTTTAACTACGCGTTCTAATAACACGCTAGCTTAATAAGAAAAAAGGTGAGTTTTTCAACTCACCTTTTTTATTGGCTTCTTATTCAGAATCAATATCTTTTAAATCATCCTGAATCGCTTGCGCGTTCGGGTTTTCCTGCGGCTTGAGTTCTCCGCCATTGGCGATGAAATCATGACGCTGGAAGTACGCCTCGCGCACCATGACGTAAGGATCGGACGACTGACGAAGCAGGCCATCAGAATCCAGCAGTTGCGCACGCGTTTCGATACCTTCAAGCGTCCATTTACCTACCGACATCGGCCAGGTCAACCACGAAAGCACTGGATAGAGGCCATCAGCCATATCACCGCCGTCATCTCGCAGCGTGAAGCTACCGTAGAACGGTAACTGAACATAAGGCCCATACCCCACGCCATAGTGACCGAGCGTGCTACCAAAACGGTGAGGTTCCGTTCGTTGCAGTTTCGGATTCGCCATCCCAGCAACATCAATAAAACCCCCCATCCCCAAAATAGTGTTCAGGAAAAAGCGGGTAAAGTGGACCATCCCCTGATAAGGGTCGCCCTGCAGGAAGTAGTTAACCATCACTGCAGGTTCTTCAAGGTTGCCAGTAAAGTTGCTTAACCCATTACGTGCCGGTTGCGGAACATAATCACGCCACACGACAGCCACCGGTCGAACCACATACGGGTCTAACACATTGAAGTTAAAATTGTACATGGTGCGGTTGAACCCTTCTAACGGGTCAGAACGCCCTTGCTGATCTGTTCCGGAACTCGCACACCCCACCAGAAGCGTAGTTCCCAGAGCAAGCGCCGACAGGCGAAGCTTCATAAATGTCTCCCTGTTTTTTTTATGGCTTATGCAGTTTGCCATCCATGACGGAACGATACCGTATCCGCCTGTTTAGGTGTGGGCGATTGTAACAGCACGTCAAATGATGTCCATACGCCCTGTTTTGCTGATTTGATCATAGCCTGGTAATCACCGCCCTGTAGGCTACTTGATTCTATAGAAACAGAAAAAGGCAAACGTTGCCTTTTATTCATTTTCAGAGTAACTCCCGCCAGTTGCGAGCAAAAAAGCCGCTACGCTTTAGCCATACGTGCTAATCAAGAGAACTCACCATGGATAACGATAAAATTGATAAACACAGCGACGAAATTGAAGTCGAGAGTGAAGAAAAAGAGCGCGGAAAAAAAATTGAAATAGATGAAGATCGGCTCCCTTCCCGGGCAATGGCTATCCACGAACATATTCGTCAGGACGGCGAAAAAGAGCTGGAACGCGACGCAATGGCGCTACTGTGGTCAGCTATTGCAGCAGGTCTGTCGATGGGTGCATCGCTACTGGCAAAAGGGATATTTCATGTCGAACTGGAAGGCGTGCCAGGGAGTTTCTTGCTGGAGAATCTCGGTTATACCTTTGGTTTTATTATCGTTATTATGGCGCGCCAGCAATTATTTACTGAGAACACCGTGACAGCGGTACTACCCGTAATGCAAAAACCGACAATGG
Organism: Escherichia sp. E10V5; assembly: GCF_004212315.1. Lineage (NCBI taxonomy): Bacteria > Pseudomonadati > Pseudomonadota > Gammaproteobacteria > Enterobacterales > Enterobacteriaceae > Escherichia > Escherichia sp. E10V5. The sequence continues at coordinate 87,185 of NZ_RHJM01000023.1, read as the reverse complement.
GCAATGTTGGTTTATTGCTACGACTTTGGGGCGTTGTTCTGTTAGGTAATATTCTGGGAACGGGTATTGCGGCGTGGGCTTTTGAGTATATGCCTATTTTTGATGAAGAAACCCGCGATGCGTTTGTCAAAATCGGCATGGATGTGATGAAGAACTCGCCCAGCGAGATGTTTGCCAATGCGATCATTTCCGGCTGGCTAATAGCTACTATGGTATGGATGTTTCCGGCGGCGGGTGCGGCAAAAATAGTAGTGATTATTTTGATGACATGGCTTATCGCCCTGGGAGACACCACTCATATCGTTGTCGGTTCCGTAGAGATCCTCTATCTGGTATTTAACGGCACACTACACTGGAGCGATTTTGTCTGGCCATTTGCGCTTCCCACTCTGGCGGGAAACATCTGTGGCGGCACCTTTATCTTCGCGTTGATGAGTCATGCGCAAATTCGCAACGACATGAGCAATAAGCGAAAAGAAGAAGCACGTCAGAAAGCAGAACGTGCGGAAAACATTAAGAAAAATGATAAAAATCCGGCATGAGTGGCGAGCGTTTAAGCAATCGAGCGGCAGTGTACTTACCCCGCAGTCCATTAGCGGGTATACTCATGCCGCGCTGTCCTCTTAGTTAAATGGATATAACGAGCCCCTCCTAAGGGCTAATTGCAGGTTCGATTCCTGCAGGGGACACCACGTTAACGTCTTAATTACCGCCTTCCATACCCCACCATAAAGCGAATCATCAATCCGCAGGCTGGTGCAAGAAACATAAATATTCCCGTGACCAACTCATTGCCACTGGTTAACCACATCGTGGAGAAATAAATGAGTGCGGCGAGGATGACCATACCGAAAAATGAAGAGACAGCAGAAACTACATTTAATACCTGACCGATATATCCGCTAACGCAGACGATACACAGGGCGAGAAACATCCATAAATAAATCATAGCTCAACCTCCTGCCGTGCTAAAAAACGTGTTACTTCAATTACTCCAATAGTAAGACAATTCTTAACCACTGGCAATTTCAGCAAAATATCAATAAAAACAATATATTATCAACATAACTATAAATCACTGAAAAATATTCACTTGAGTGATAAATAATCAGTAGCTGAAAATAATCAGCTGGTGATAAAATAGAAATACCGTATTCATGCTCCTCGTGGTTATGTCCTGACTAGTCTTTACACTCTTTACAGGAACCATTGTCGTACATGATGGCCCAATCAATTGAGTGTACCGCTGTAGACATGGAATCTTCTGCGATACAACAATTCGTATCTACAGAAGGTAACTATGTTTCCACAATGCAAATTTTCCCGCGAGTTCCTGCATCCTCGCTACTGGCTGACGTGGTTTGGTCTTGGCGTACTCTGGCTTTGGGTACAACTTCCTTACCCTGTTCTGTGCTTCCTTGGCACGCGTATCGGCACAATGGCCAGACCGTTCTTGAAACGTCGCGAATCCATCGCCTGCAAAAACCTTGAGCTTTGCTTCCCGCTGCTTTCCTCCGAAGAGCGCGAGAAGATGATTACTGACAACTTTCGCTCGCTCGGAATGGCGTTGGTAGAAACTGGAATGGCGTGGTTCTGGCCAGATCGTCGCGTGCGTAAATGGTTTGATGTTGAAGGGCTGGATAACCTGCAACGCGCACAAATGCAAAATCGCGGCGTGATGGTTGTCGGTGTGCACTTTATGTCGCTGGAGTTGGGTGGCCGCGTAATGGGGCTTTGCCAACCGATGATGGCAACTTACCGTCCGCATAATAATCAACTGATGGAATGGGTACAGACCCGTGGTCGCATGCGTTCCAATAAAGCGATGATCGGTAGAAATAATCTGCGCGGCATTGTCAGTGCGCTGAAAAAAGGTGAAGCCGTATGGTTTGCACCTGACCAGGATTATGGTCGTAAAGGTAGCTCCTTCGCGCCGTTCTTTGCGGTAGAAAATGTTGCTACAACCAATGGCACCTACGTTCTCTCTCGCCTCTCTGGCGCAGCTATGCTAACTGTGACGATGGTACGAAAAACCGATTATAGCGGTTACCGTCTGTTTATTACGCCAGAAATGGAAGGCTATCCGGCTGATGAAATTCAGGCCGCCGCCTATATGAATAAAATTATTGAGAAAGAGATTATGCGCGCACCAGAGCAGTATCTCTGGATCCATCGCCGCTTCAAAACGCGTCCGGTGGGTGAAGCCTCGTTATACGTTTAACAAATAACCCAGGCTTTTTCCCTCCTCAGATAAGCCATAATAACATCATGGTTTTTATGGCTTTTTTCTTAAGATTTTTCCCTTCGCTGAATCGTGAATTATTACTTCCAGAAATCAATCTGTCGCCGATATGCGACACTCGTAAGTTACTAAAAGTAAATAAGAAAATGCCACTTGTTTCGATTTAGTTTTAGGCGTACATTAGCGCCGTCTCGAGCCAATATGCTCAGAATTCTGAGGTGATGCCCGCGGGTGTCAGCTCACTGTAACAGGTGTAATGAAGTCATTCAGGCGTAACAGTAATTACGCGGAGAGATGTAAAGTGAAATATTTCTTTATGGGCATTTCTTTTATGGTCATCGTTTGGGCCGGTACTTTTGCCCTGATGATCTAAAAGTAAACTGCGAAACGAAAAACAGGAGCCATCAGGCTCCTGTTTGCATTTCTGGCGATGGTGTTTATTCCGCGTTTTCGTGAATATGTTTGCTGCTGACGGGCAGTAAGCCGTCAGCGCGGAACATCGCTTTAATTCCACGAATCGCCTGACGAATACGGTCGCGGTTTTCAATCAGCGCAAAGCGTACATGCGTGTCGCCGTAGTCGCCAAAGCCGATGCCGGGTGAGACACAAACCTTCGCTTCGTTAAGCAGCTTCTTGGCAAATTCCAGCGAGCCCATTGCCGCATACGGTTCCGGGATTTTCGCCCAGACATACATCGAGGCTTTCGGCATTTCAACCATCCAGCCCGCTTCATGCAGCCCTTTTACCAGCACATCGCGGCGACGCTTATACTGTTCGGCAATATCACGCACACACTGCTGATCGCCTTCCAGCGCCGCGATGGCGGCAACCTGTAATGGCGTAAAGGTACCGTAATCGTGATAGCTTTTAATACGTGCCAACGCGCTGACCAGTGTTTTATTGCCGACCATAAAGCCAATACGCCAGCCCGCCATATTGTAGCTTTTCGACAGCGTAAAGAACTCGACCGCTACGTCACGTGCGCCCGGCACCTGCATGATTGACGGCGCTTTCCAGCCATCGTAGACGATATCCGCATAGGCCAGGTCATGGACCACCAACACATCGTAGCGTTTCGCCAGCGCCACTACTTTTTCGAAAAACTCCAGTTCCACACATTGCGCGGTTGGGTTCGACGGGAAGCCGAGGATCATCATCTTCGGTTTCGGATAACTTTCACGAATGGCGCGCTCCAGTTCGTTGAAGAAATCGACACCTTCCACCAGCGGCACTGAGCGTACCTGAGCCCCGGCAATCACCGCGCCGTAAATATGAATGGGGTAACTTGGATTCGGCACCAGCACTGTGTCACCGTGATCCAGTGTCGCCAGCATCAGATGCGCCAGGCCCTCTTTCGAACCAATAGTGACGATGGCTTCTGATTCCGGGTCGATTTCAACGTCGTAGCGATCCTGATACCAGCGGGAAATGGCGCGACGTAGCCGCGGAATACCGCGTGAAGTGGAGTAACCATGCGTGTCCGGGCGCTGGGCCACAGTACATAATTTTTCGACGATATGCGGCGGAGTCGCACCGTCCGGGTTACCCATACTGAAATCGATAATATCTTCGCCGCGCCGACGCGCAGCCATTTTCAGTTCAGCGGTAATGTTAAAAACATAGGGCGGGAGACGATCAATGCGCGTAAAGCGACGTTCAGGGCGAGTGTCAGCCATAATTTCCTCAGATTAACGTTAGCGCCCGGACCGTCCGAGCGACGCTGCCACGATGGTGGCTGTTTTGAAAATAGCCTGATTAATTTCTGTCTGTCCAGCGTTTTAGAACATTTTTATTAATGACGTTAAATGAGGAACTCTGCTTTAAAAACAGGAAATTTATCTGCGCTAACAAGAAAATTACCACTCATTTTATTAACATAATAATTTCAATAAATTTACTAACCAGAAGTGCATTATCAAGAGATGCATTGCTAATACACCATTTATCTATCAATCCCCTTTTAAAATTGTGGTTTTTCCTCAAAAACGGCCTGCTGGTCATCAGCCTTCAGGTTACCTATCATAGAGGTTTAATCCTTATTCAGAGTCACCCGTGCACGAAATATTCAACATGCTGCTGGCGGTCTTCGATCGGGCAGCGTTAATGCTTATCTGCCTGTTCTTTCTCATCCGTATCCGCCTGTTTCGCGAACTGTTGCACAAGTCGGCACACTCACCGAAAGAGTTGCTCGCCGTTACCGCCATTTTCTCGCTGTTCGCCCTGTTCAGCACCTGGTCCGGCGTTCCCGTAGAAGGCTCGCTGGTGAACGTACGTATTATCGCGGTGATGTCCGGCGGGATTCTGTTTGGCCCGTGGGTGGGCATCATTACCGGCGTGATTGCGGGTATTCATCGTTATTTAATTGATATCGGCGGCGTGACGGCGATCCCCTGCTTTATCACCAGCATTCTGGCTGGTTGTATATCGGGCTGGATCAACCTGAAAATCCCCAAAGCACAGCGCTGGCGCGTCGGTATTCTCGGCGGCATGTTGTGTGAAACGTTGACCATGATTCTGGTGATTGTCTGGGCACCAACTACCGCGTTGGGGATCGATATCGTCTCTAAAATCGGGATTCCAATGATCCTCGGCAGCGTCTGTATCGGCTTTATTGTGCTTCTGGTGCAAAGCGTTGAGGGCGAAAAAGAGGCCAGCGCCGCGCGGCAGGCCAAGTTGGCGCTGGATATCGCCAACAAAACGCTACCTCTGTTTCGCCATGTCAATAGCGAGTCATTACGCAAGGTCTGCGAAATTATCCGCGATGACATTCACGCCGATGCGGTGGCAATTACCAATACCGATCATGTGCTGGCCTATGTTGGCGTGGGTGAACATAACTATCAGAATGGCGATGACTTCATTAGCCCGACTACCCGTCAGGCGATGAATTACGGAAAAATCATCATTAAAAACAATGATGAAGCCCACCGCACACCAGAGATTCATTCCATGCTGGTGATCCCATTGTGGGAGAAAGGCGTTGTGACCGGAACGCTGAAAATTTACTACTGCCACGCGCATCAGATAACCTCGTCATTACAGGAAATGGCGGTTGGTCTGTCGCAAATCATCTCCACGCAACTGGAGGTTTCACGCGCCGAGCAGCTACGTGAAATGGCAAATAAGGCAGAGCTTCGCGCCCTGCAAAGCAAAATTAATCCCCATTTCCTGTTTAACGCTTTGAACGCTATTTCATCGTCAATCCGTCTGAATCCGGATACCGCTCGCCAGCTGATCTTTAATCTGTCGCGTTATCTGCGCTATAACATTGAATTAAAAGACGATGAGCAAATCGATATCAAAAAAGAGCTGTATCAAATTAAAGACTATATTGCCATTGAGCAGGCCCGCTTTGGCGACAAGCTGACGGTTATCTATGATATTGATGAAGAGGTGAATTGCTGCATTCCCAGCCTGCTGATCCAGCCGTTGGTGGAGAATGCCATTGTCCACGGTATCCAGCCTTGCAAAGGTAAAGGCGTTGTCACCATCAGCGTTGCAGAGTGCGGCAATCGGGTACGCATTGCGGTGCGGGATACCGGGCACGGCATCGATCCAAAGGTGATTGAGCGGGTCGAAGCGAATGAAATGCCGGGCAATAAAATTGGCCTGCTGAATGTCCATCATCGCGTGAAGTTATTGTATGGCGAGGGGCTGCATATCCGCCGCCTGGAACCAGGAACGGAAATTGCGTTTTACATTCCTAACCAACGCACCCCAGTCGCCTCACAGGCTACGTTATTGCTTTGAGCCGGAGTGATATTGTGAAAGTCATCATTGTTGAAGACGAATTCCTGGCACAACAGGAACTGAGCTGGCTAATTAAAGAGCACAGCCAGATGGAGATTGTCGGCACCTTTGACGACGGTCTGGACGTGTTGAAGTTTTTGCAGCATAACCGCGTCGACACCATTTTTCTGGATATCAATATTCCGTCGCTGGATGGTGTGTTGCTGGCGCAAAACATCAGCCAGTTCGCCCATAAACCGTTTATTGTGTTCATCACCGCGTGGAAAGAACATGCGGTAGAAGCGTTTGAACTTGAGGCGTTTGACTACATTCTCAAACCGTATCAGGAGTCACGCATTACCGGGATGCTGCAAAAACTGGAAGCGGCCTGGCAGCAACAGCAGACCAGCAGTACGCCTGCCGCGACGGTAACGCGTGAGAATGACACCATTAATCTGGTGAAAGATGAGCGAATAATCGTCACCCCCATTAACGATATCTATTACGCCGAAGCGCACGAGAAAATGACCTTTGTTTATACGCGGCGTGAATCCTACGTAATGCCAATGAACATTACCGAGTTTTGCAGCAAGCTGCCGCCGTCGCATTTTTTCCGCTGCCATCGCTCATTTTGTGTCAATCTGAACAAAATCCGCGAAATCGAACCGTGGTTTAATAACACCTATATTCTGCGGCTGAAAGATCTGGATTTTGAAGTGCCAGTCAGCCGCAGCAAAGTAAAAGAATTTCGCCAGTTAATGCATCTTTAATCGGGAACTTTCATGAAAGCACCAGGCTTGCCCGCCGATCAACAATTTTTCGCCGATCTGTTCAGCGGCCTGGTGCTTAACCCGCAACTACTGGGGCGCGTCTGGTTTGCCAGCCAGCCTGCCTCGTTGCCGGTGGGCAGTTTATGTATTGATTTTCCCCGTCTGGATATCGTGCTGCGCGGCGAATACGGCAATCTGCTGGAAGCAAAGCAGCAACGTTTGGTGGAAGGAGAAATGCTGTTTATTCCGGCGCGCGCGGCTAATTTACCGGTCAACAACAAACCGGTGATGCTGTTAAGCCTGGTGTTCTCACCGACCTGGCTTGGGTTATCATTTTACGATAGCCGCACCACGTCGTTGTTGCATCCTGCTCGCCAGATCCAGCTTCCCAGCCTGCAACGCGGTGAAGGTGAAGCGATGCTTACCGCCCTCACCCATCTTAGCCGTTCGCCGCTGGAGCAAAATATCATTCAGCCACTGGTGTTAAGTTTGCTGCATCTTTGCCGTAACGTGGTGAATATGCCGCCGGGCAATTCGCAGCCGCGCGGCGATTTTCTCTATCACAGTATTTGTAACTGGGTTCAGGATAATTATGCCCAGCCGCTCACCCGCGAGAGCGTGGCGCAGTTTTTTAATATCACGCCCAATCATCTGTCAAAACTGTTTGCTCAGCATGGAACGATGCGTTTTATCGAGTATGTGCGTTGGGTGCGAATGGCGAAGGCGAGGATGATTTTGCAGAAATATCATCTGTCGATTCATGAAGTGGCGCAGCGTTGCGGCTTTCCGGACAGCGACTATTTTTGTCGCGTCTTCCGGCGTCAGTTTGGCCTGACGCCGGGAGAGTACAGCGCCCGTTTTCAGGGCTAACGTCAGAAGGTTAATTCTGTTTCCAGCAGCGTCAGGATACTTTGTGCATCTTGCGCGGCAAACAACGACTGGCGGAAGTTTTTATTCACCAGTTTACGCGCCAGCTGCGAGAAGACTTTCACATGATTCATCCCTTCGTTAGCGCCCAGCGTCAGCATGATTACCAGTTCGACTTCGCCCATCTCTGACTGCCAGTCAACCGGCTTCACCAGCCGGGCAATGCTGATACTGGAATGACGGATCCACTGAGATTTGGTGTGCGGGATCGCCACGCCAAAACCAACGCCGGTGGTGACAATCTCTTCCCGCTGCCAGACATCCTCTTCCAGCTCGAACGGATGTTCAGTGCGCCCGTTAACGCCGAGGTTACCGCACAGGAACTGGATCGCCTGCTCTTTATTGCTAAAGGCCTGATCAACGAAGATATTCTCCAGCGCCAACAATGGGCGAACGTCTTCTTCCGGCGTAAAGGCGGTGAGTAACGCTTCAATTTCCTGCGCGCTGCGACATTCACACGCCTGACGTGCCAGTTCCCGACACGCCTCGCTATCCAGTTGACGAAGCTGGCTTTTCACCGCCGGAATGCGCGGGCTACTCATACTCAGCTCATCCAGGCCCAGCCCAAGCAGTAGCGGCAGATAACGGCTTTCACCGCCCAGTTCACCGCAAATGCCTACCCATTTGCCCCGCTGATGCGCAGTGGTAACAATCTGCTGCAACATGCGCAGGAACGATGGCGTAATCGGGTTATACAGCGGCGATACGCGCGGGTTATTACGATCGACCGCATACAGATACTGGGTCATATCGTTGGAGCCGATACTGAAGAAATCGACCTCATCGCAGAAGTGATCGATGATGTAGCACACCGACGGCACTTCCACCATGATACCCAGCGTAATCGTCTCTGCATGACGCAGGCCATCGCGCTTAAGCTCAACGATCGCTTTTTGGATCTCGCCCTTCACCCATAAGATCTGATCGAGGCTGTGGACCATCGGGATCATCAACTGGGCGTTGCCGAAACTGGCGGCGCGCAAAATGGCCCGCAGTTGAGTGCGGAACAGGCCAGCAAATTCCGGGTAAATACGTACCGCGCGATAGCCGAGGAACGGGTTCTCTTCCTGGGGAATATTCAGATAAGGAATGCTTTTATCGCCGCCGATGTCCATTGTGCGGAAGATAATCGGCTTGTCGCCCGCTGCCAGTAGCACCTGCTGGTAGGCTTCAAATTGCTCCTGCTCGTCCGGCGCGCTGTCGCGATCCATATAGAGCATTTCGGTACGAAACAGCCCGACGCCTTCCGCGCCGTTGGCAAACGCGCCAGGCGCTTCCAGAGCGGTGCCAATATTCGCCGCGATATCAATACGCTTGTTATCACGGGAATAAGCCCGCTGCGCGGCAGCCTGCGCCTGTTGTTTTTGGCGTTTATCCGCCAGCGTCTGCGCGACCTGATAATAACCGCTCACCGCGTCATTCGGGTTAATCGCCAGCACGCCGCACTGGGCGTCAAGCACTGCAGGTTGCCCGGCATAACGGGCAATCGCATCCAGCGGCAGGCCGCTCAGTACCGGGATCGCCGAGGCGCGGGCCAGAATCAGGGTATGCGAGGTGCGCCCAGTTTTCTCCAGAATCATGCCTGCAAGATTTTTTAAATCGAGGCTCAAAAACTGGCTAGGGGTTAAATCCTCGGCCACCAGAATGGTCGGTTTTTCGAGCACCAGATTATTACGCGGCTTCAGTTCCGGCCAGGTAATATGCAGCAACTGTTCGCTGATATCACGAATGTCGCTGACCCGCTCGCGCAGATAATCGCTGGCAGAGGCAGAAAGTTTGGCGCAAACCTGCTCCATATTGCTGATGATCGCCGCTCCCAGCCCCTGATGCTGTTCTGCCATCAGGCGACGGATATTCCCTGCAAATTCATCATCCTGAATCAGCGACAAATGGGCGCTGAGGATGGTTTTGCTTTCGCCGTCACGCTCGCGCAACTGCTGGTTCAGTTGCTCGGCAAGCGTTGCCAGGCTGTGTTCCAGCCAGGTGGAGTCTTGCGCACTGGCCGGGATTGCCCGATAACTGTCGAGGCTGTTGCTCTGTAACAGGGTCAGCGTACCCACGCCGACGCCGCTTGCCAGCACATTGCCGTACAGTAAATCAGGGTTCAGGCGGCTTAATGAACGCGGCAGCGGGTGCGCCGTCAGTTCTGCCTGCGTCGGCTGGACGCTGTCGCTGTCGATAAAGCGCACCTGGATGTACTCTTCCAGCACGCGCCGCGCCTGCTCTTCATCGCTGCCGCTAATGTTCAGGCTGCAACTGTCATTAAATAATGTGCCGGTGCCAATCAGCGCCAGCGAACTTTTGGCATCCGCCTTCGCGTTTTGGCGATGGTTAATGAAAGTCACTTCACTTTGCCACTGGCTGCACTGTTCTTTAAGTTCCCACGCCGGACGGGCATGAAGACCGTTAGGCAAAGGACAGAGAAATTGAATCGTTAGCATAACCGCTCCGGGTTAATCAGGAGATCATCTGAAATCCGTCAGTTGAACAACCGTCTCACGGGTAAGACGTTGAATAAGGGCAGATAAAAGCTGCTGCATCTGCAAAATGTCGCGGCAGTCGACAATCGATGCGGCGCAATGTCCATGGCGGGTTGCTGGCCCCATCACCACTGTTGGTATGCCAGTACCGGTTAAGTGCACCGCTCCACCGTCCGTGCCGCCGTTACTGAACATATCCGCCTGTAACGGCACGCCAATTTCTGCCGCCACAGTTTCGATCCAGGCGGTAAGTTTTGGCGGCGCAATCAGTGACTTATCGCTTAACACCAGCATCGGTCCGTGACCAATCTGGCGATGGTTAGCTGCGCCATAATCAAAGTTTTTCGCCCAGCAGGCGGTATCAAGCACAATGGCGACATCCGGCGACACCGCACGCGTGGCGGTTTGCCCGCCGCGTAAGCCCACTTCTTCGCTGGAACTTGCCACCAGCCACACTTCCGCAGGCAGTTCAGCGTCGTGCAGCTCGCGCAGCAAAGTCACCAGCAGGTAGCAACCGAGGCGATCATCAAAGGCTTTCCCCATCACCCGCTGGTGAGGGAGAACCTGAAAAGTAGTATCAAACGTGACGCGATCGCCTGGACGAATTCCCGCCTGCATCACTTCGTCATACGAGCGCGCGCCAATATCCACGCGCATGGCGCTAACGTCATTCCCCTGCCGCTCGCCATCAAGCAGGCCGGGAATTTTGCACTCTTCACGGGTGGTGATGCGCACCGCCTGCAACTGGCGGGCAGCCATGCGCACATTGCCAACTGGCAGCACATCAATCGCCCCTTCGCGGGAGATGCTGCGCACCATAAATCCCACTTCGTCCATATGCGCACAGATCATCACCTTCGGACCTGTCGATTCATTGAGGCGGATCAGCACCGAGCCCAGGCCGTCAAATCGCACTTCTTTTTGCAGGCGATCCGCTTCATCCAGCAGGATCTGCCGCACTTCCTGTTCCGAGGAGGCGATCGCATCTGCCTCGCTCAATGCTTTTAATAGCGATAAATCCATTATGCCTCTCCCGTGAGCAACACTGTTTTCGGCATGGCGTAGAGCACTTCTGCGCCTTGCGGGGTGACCAGCACAACATCTTCGATGCGCACGCCCCCTTGCCCTGGCAAATAAATCCCCGGCTCCACGGTCAGTAACATGCCTGGTTGTAGCGTCGTGGTGTCCCGCGGTGAAAAACGCGGATCTTCGTGCACTTCAATGCCGATAGCATGACCGGTGTTATGACCGAAATAGTCGCCATAACCGGCTTCTGTAATCACCCGGCGCGCGGCATCGTCAACCTGTTGGCAGCGCACGCCGGGGCGAATCGCGGAGATTGCCGCTAGCTGTGCCTGCAGGACAATCTGGTAGACGTTAAACAGCGGGTGAGATTCGGCGCTCACCCCTTCGCCATTCACCAGCAAGGTGCGCGTCATATCAGAGCAGTACCCCTGATACAGCGCACCGAAATCGAGAGTGACAAACTCGCCTGCTGCAACAATCTTGTCGCTGGCTTTACCGTGCGGCAGCGCCCCACGCCAGCCGCTGGCGACAATGGTGTCAAAAGAGGCTTTTTCTGCGCCCTGCTGGCGCATAAACCACTCCAGTTCAGCGGCTATCTCGCATTCGCTCATCCCCGCCTGAATAAAGCGGCGAATATGCTCTGCGCCACGATCGGCAATCCCACAGGCGAGGCGGATTTTCTCCACCTCCTCTGGCGTTTTGATTTGCCGCAGCACATCCGGCGTGGCGCTTACCAGTTTCGCATTGAGTTCAGACTGCCAGCGGTGCGCGGTTTCCCAACTCACCTGCTGGCCTTCAAAACCGAGCGTTTGCAACTGCTCATCGGCAATGATTTGCCTGACGATGGTGGCAAGCGTGTGCATCGCGTCGAGCAAATGCAGCTGGTAACCTTGCGTGCGGGCTTCTACATCCGCGTAATAGCGCGAGTCCACCAGAATGTGCGCACTTTCACGGCTAATCACCACATAACCTGATCCGGTGGAGATCCCCAGATGCGGCTGTTTGTTCTGCCGTGAGGAAAGGAGCACCGCATCCAGTTGTTGCGCCTTAAGCCAGTCGCGCAGCGAAGCGAGTAATGTCATCTGGATTTTTCCTTCTTACAGGCTATCGATTAACAATTTGCCTTTGCGGAACATCATCAGACGCAGGAACACCACCATCAGCGCAGTAATGATTGCTCCCAGCGCGATCCCCGCCATATAGACGCCCAGATTAGTGACCAGCGGCCACGCCCAGATAGCGGATTCCGGGAACCATTGCACTGCGCCCAGCCAGACAGCAGCAGTGGAACCGACAATCGCGCCAACCATATAGGACGGAATGGCAGTAATGGGGCTTTCCAGCGCAAACGGAATCGCACCTTCACTGATCCCCATAAACGCCAGGAACATCGCGGTTTTACCCTGCGGATAAAGCTGGGCGTTAAACAGGCGTTTGCCAGTTAAGCGACGATCGATAATGGTCGCCAGACCCAGACCAATCGGCGGAATAACAATAGCGATAGAACGTGCGGTGACTGGTAATACATGGTCAGTGGTAAAGCTGAAGGCGACGAAACCAGCTGCTTTGTTGATTGGACCACCCAAGTCGATTGCGGTCGCCGCAGCAATGCCCATTGCGTACATCAGCGCGCCCTTCTCACCAGCAGCGGTCAGCACGGTACGGATACCGCCGTTGATCCAGCCACCAAACGGCGTGATCACGTAGTACATCGCCAGCATGACAAAAATGGCGGAAAGAATCGGTAGCAAAAATGTGGTTTTGAACGCTAACAGGAAATCCGGTAACTGGATTTTCTGGTTCATCCATTTCACGAGGTAACCCGCGACGATAGAAATAATCAGCGCACCAATGAAGGTAGACGGGACTGGTGAAGAGGTCGTCCACTGCATAGTGCTGGGATCGAAGTTCAGCAGTTGCGTGGGCTGGGTAGACATCAACCCGCCGATAAACCCAGCCGGGAACGCCAGTTTGCCGCCAATAGAATTCGCCACAAAAGCGGCAAACATCGGAATGGCAAAGCCAAACAGCACGCCGCCAAAGGACTGCGACAGCCAGGCAAATTTCAGTAAGGAGAGGTCGAAACCGGAAAATTTCCCACTATTAAGAGCATCCATAATGCCGATGTCTGCGGGAATTTTAAGCCAGCTATAGGCAATCAGCTGGCTGAAAGCGAGGATCACACCGCCCATAATTAAGGTCGGCACCATGCGTGAAATCCCTGACATCACATGCTGCGGGAGTTCACCCCAGAAGCTGGTTTTAGAGGCCTGCGGATTCTTAACTGCCGCTGCCGCACCGGATGCGCCAGGCACAACGGTTGCACTGCGTTTTTTAATGGCCATAACAATTATCCCTGTCGAATATTACTGTTGTTCAGCGGCAATCATCTCTTCGATTTCTTTGATGATGTCCGCAGCGTTTTTAATTGCGTCCTGCAAAGTGATTTCATAAACGTCGCGTGATTCGAAACGTTCGTTATCTTCTGGTGTTACTGCCACGGAATGAATGATGATGGTCGCTTCGGCGATATCCTGCGCCGTCAGGCGGTTCTGGATGCCATCCGCGCCCTGAGTTTCAATTTTCACTTCATAGCCGGCTTCCACCGCCGCTTCTTCCAGAGCCTGGGCGGCCATAAAGGTGTGAGCCAGCCCCATTGGGCAGGCACATAAGGCAATCAGTTTCTTACTCATCGTTATTTCCTCGTTCGTTTATAGTTGACGAATGAAATTATGAACGTGCAAAACAAATAGCCGTTACCAGACAAATAATGCATTTACTGGAGAATTAATCCCGTAGTGCGGAAGTGTGACGCAGGTCGGCCTTGTGAAGAGACACAAAGAAAAATTGAATTAACTGATTGATTTAAAAGATTATCGGGAGAGTCACCTCCCGATATGACAGGAAGGATTTACAGAATGTGGCCTAAGGTCTGGCGTAAATGTGCACCGGAACCGAGAAGCCCAGGGTTATCGTGCACAATTAAATAGACCGGAATATCATGAACATAATCTTTAAAGCGCCCTTTGTCTTCAAAAGCGGCACGGAAACCGGAGGCTTTGAAGAACTCAAGGAAACGCGGAACGATACCGCCCGCAATATAGACGCCGCCAAATGTTCCGAGATTGAGCGCCAGATTACCGCCAAAACGCCCCATAATGACGCAAAACAGTGACAACGCACGACGGCAATCGGTGCAACTGTCGGCCAGCGCGCGTTCGGTAATATCTTTTGGCTTGAGATTTTCCGGCAGGCGGTTGTCCGCTTTCACAATCGCGCGATAAAGATTTACCAGACCAGGGCCAGAGAGCACGCGTTCAGCCGAGACATGGCCAATTTCCGCGCGCAGTATTTCAAGGATAATGGCTTCTTCTTCACTGTTTGGCGCAAAATCAACGTGACCGCCTTCACCAGGCAGGCTTACCCAGCGTTTATCGACATGGACCAGATGTGCGACCCCAAGCCCTGTCCCGGCACCGTACACCGCGACAGGTTTACCTTCAACCGGTTCTGCGCCGCCAAACTGGATCAGATGCTCTTTTTTCAGCATCGGGATCGCCATCGAAACCGCCGTAAAATCGTTAATAATCTCCAGGTGGCTAAAACCGAGATTCTTTTTCATTTCGGCAATCGAAAACGCCCAGGTGTGGTTGGTCATTGCCACCCAGTCACCAGTAATTGGGCAAGCAATGGCGATGCAGCCATCTTTCACCTCGACTTTATTCTCTTCAAGATAAACGCGAATGACCGCTTCCAGGCTGGGATAATCAAGCCCTGAATAGGTTTTAGCCTGCGAGATTTCACCACTGGCAATATCACACAGAGCAAGACGTGCGTTAGTACCGCCCACATCACCGACTAATGCATACTTTGTCATTCTTCAACTGCTCCGCTAAAGTCAAAATACTTCTTTCTCACACTGTAAATACGTGGGGGCATAACAACAACGCCGAAAAGGCAGGCTCCCTGTAAATATCGATCTGGGTCACACATTTACTTTATCGTTTCAGCATCAATTGCAGCGATGTCTTTGTGCAAGCTGGGCAAACTAAATATCTGAACCCGCATAAAGGAATAGAACATGCTCCATCCGCGAGCCAGAACCATGTTGTTATTATCGCTCCCCGCTCTGGCAATTGGGATTGCGTCCAGTCTTATTCTGATGGTGGTAATGAAAATCGCCTCGGTATTACAGAATCTGCTCTGGCAACGACTGCCGGGAAGTCTGGGGATAGCCCAGGATTCACCGCTCTGGATCATCGGAATTTTAACGCTGACAGGGGCTGCTGTTGGGCTAGTCATCCGTTTCAGCCGGGGTCATGCCGGGCCGGATCCTGCCTGTGAAGCGCTGATTGGCGCGCCAGGCCCTCCCTCTGCGCTACCAGGACTGATCGTAGCATTAGTTCTCGGTCTTGCTGGCGGCGTCAGTCTTGGGCCGGAACATCCCATTATGACCGTCAATATCGCCCTCGCGGTAGCGATTGGCGCGCGTCTGTTACCACGAGTGAACCGGATGGAGTGGACTATTTTAGCCTCTGCGGGCACCATCGGCGCACTGTTTGGCACACCTGTTGCAGCGGCGTTGATATTTTCGCAAACCTTAAATGGCAGCCACGACGTTCCACTTTGGGATCGTCTCTTTGCGCCGTTAATGGCAGCGGCGGCTGGCGCACTAACCACCGGATTGTTTATCCATCCTCATTTTTCGCTGCCCATTGCTCATTACGGACAGATGCAGTTAGCAGACATCATCAGCGGTGCAATTGTGACGGCGATCGCCATTGCGGCAGGTATGGTTGCAGTGTGGTGTTTCCCACGGGTGCACGCGATGATGCATCAGATTAAAAATCCGGTCCTCATGCTGGGGGTTGGCGGCTTTATTCTCGGTATTCTGGGTGTTATTGGTGGGCCTGTTTCGCTATTTAAAGGACTGGACGAGATGCAGCAGATGGTGACAAATCAGGCTTTCAGCACCAGCGATTACTTATTGCTGGCGGTAATCAAACTTGCCGCCCTGGTCATTGCCACCGCCAGCGGGTTTCGCGGCGGGCGAATCTTCCCGGCGGTATTTGTCGGCGTAGCGTTAGGGTTGATGCTGCATGCGCACGTTCCCGCCGTTCCAGCGGCCATTACCGTCTCCTGCGCGATTCTCGGCCTCGTACTGGTGGTAACGCGCGATGGCTGGCTAAGTTTGTTTATGGCGGCGGTCGTTGTACCTGATTCCACATTGTTACCACTACTGTGTATCGTCATGCTTCCGGCATGGTTATTACTGGCAGGTAAACCGATGATGATGGTGAATCGTCCAAAACAACAGCCACCCCACGATAACCTTTAGCAAAAAATGCTCTCCCTTATGATTTAAGAGTTATGGCGATGAAACGGGGCTTTACCTCCCCGTAATATTGAGTTAACAGGCCGCTGACGGCTTCGATCGTGAAGGAGAATAACAATGTTCAGGTCACTGTTTCTGGCGGCCGCCCTGATGGCATTTATCCCGCTTGCAGCAAACGCAGGTGAAATTACCTTGCTGCCATCAATTAAATTACAAATTGGCGATCGCGATAATTATGGTAACTACTGGGACGGTGGCCACTGGCGCGATCGTGACTACTGGCACCGTAATTATGAATGGCGTAAAAACCGCTGGTGGCGTCATGATAATGGCTATCACCGTGGTTGGGATAAGCGTAAAGCGTATGAGCGTGGCTATCGCGAAGGCTGGAGCGACCGTGATGATCATCGCGGAAAAGGCCGTGGACATGGGCATCGTCATTAAACACATTCGCTAATGGAGCACAATGCCTGATGCGGCGCTTGCGCGTCTTATCAGGCCTACAAACCCACTTCATTTAACGCGTAGGGCGGATAAGGCGTTTACGCCGCATCCGCCAGTGGTGCCTGATGCGACGCTCATTCAACTACAGCCCCAATGCCGTTCCCACCAACAACCAGATATTCAGCGTTACCACCAGCACCACAATCATCCAGCCGATTTGTTTAACCCATTTGCTATTCACCAGATCGCCCATCAACTTGCTGTCACTGGTGAAAATCAGCAGCGGCACCAGCGCCAGAGCAATACCAAAACTGAGCAGCACCTGACTCATAACCAAAATCCGTGTCGGATCCAATCCCATCAGGATGACAATAAATGACGGCAGCATGGTTACCGTACGGCGTACCCACAGCGGAATATGAAAGCGAATGAACCCCTGCATCACCACCTGCCCTGCCAACGTACCCACTACCGTTGACGAAAGCCCCGCCGCCACCAGACTTAAACCAAAAACCGTTGCCGCAGCATTGCTTAACAGCGGTTGCAGCGTAAGGTAAGCCTCATCAAGATCGGCAACACCAGTATGACCAGAAAAATGAAACGCTGCGGCAGCCGTTGCCATCATTGCCAGATTGACAAAGCCAGCGATGGTCATGGCAATCGCCACATCCCATTTAGTCGCAGAGTAACGTTGTTGGCGTGAACCACCGTGTAGATGCTGGGTAAGCGAAGAGTGAAGATAAATCACATGCGGCATAATCGTCGCCCCTAACACGCCAGCCGCCAGGAAGACCGCTTCCGAGGTCGGTAAACTCGGTATCGCCATACCTTTGCTCAACTGCACCAGATTCGGTTGGGAAAAAATCAGCTCAACAATGTAGGCCGCCGCGACAAACAACAGAAGCCCACCAATCACTTTCTCCAGCGGTTTTTGCCCGCGACGTTGCAGCATTAAAATCAGGAAAGTGGCGATACCTGTCAGCACCGCCCCCTGCAATAAAGAAACACCAAGAATGAGTTTGAAACCGATCGCCGCACCAATAAATTCCGCCAGATCGGTCGCCATCGCAATAATTTCCGCCTGGACCCAATAGAACCAGACTACCGGACGTGGATAGTGATCGCGAATTTGCTCCGCCAAATTTTTACCAGTGGCAATCCCGAGTTTGGCCGAGAGGATCTGAATCAGCATTGCCATCAGGTTGGCCCAGACGACCACCCACAGCAGTTGATAGCCGAAGCTGGCGCCCGCCTGAATATTGGTCGCAAAGTTACCGGGATCGATATAACCAATTGCCGCAATGAACGCAGGTCCCATTAATGCGAGCCTCATCTTGCGCGCTGCCCGACCGCTGCTACTCTCAACGCGATAGTTCGTCATCTTGTGCCTCTAAAACATAGCCTTTGCTATGTTTCATGCTATACTAAACGAGAATGATTATCAAATTCATTTAAATGGATTGTGGTGATTTCTCTGATAGACCAGGATTATGACTACGAAAAGATTGATGATTTGAATGTTATAATTATGTTTAATGTTAGCACATTTACATAACTTTCAGCTTCCATACACAACATAGCAAATATGTATGACAGGTCACTATTTTTGAAGCTTGTCACAGGACGTCATTATAGTGTGTGTCAGATCTCGTTTTCCTTACCCATGTTACATAGAATGTGCACGGAAATTTAACCTGCCTCATATTTGGAGCAAATATGGACCGCGTCCTTCATTTTGTACTGGCACTTGCCGTTGTTGCGATTCTCGCACTGCTGGTAAGCAGCGACCGCAAAAAAATTCGTATCCGTTATGTTATTCAACTGCTTGTTATCGAAGTGTTACTGGCGTGGTTCTTCCTGAACTCCGACGTTGGTCTGGGCTTCGTGAAAGGCTTCTCCGAAATGTTCGAAAAACTGCTCGGATTTGCCAACGAAGGGACTAACTTCGTCTTTGGTAGCATGAATGATCAAGGCCTGGCATTCTTCTTCCTGAAAGTGCTATGCCCAATCGTCTTTATCTCTGCGCTGATCGGTATTCTCCAGCACATTCGCGTATTGCCGGTGATTATCCGTGCAATTGGTTTCCTGCTCTCCAAAGTCAACGGCATGGGCAAACTGGAATCCTTTAACGCCGTCAGCTCCCTGATTCTGGGTCAGTCCGAGAACTTTATCGCCTATAAAGATATCCTCGGCAAAATCTCCCGTAATCGTATGTACACCATGGCAGCCACGGCGATGTCCACCGTTTCTATGTCCATCGTTGGTGCATACATGACGATGCTGGAACCGAAATACGTAGTTGCTGCGCTGGTACTGAACATGTTCAGCACCTTTATCGTGCTGTCGCTGATCAACCCTTACCGTGTTGATGCCAGCGAAGAAAACATTCAGATGTCCGACCTGCACGAAGGCCAGAGCTTCTTCGAAATGCTGGGCGAATACATTCTGGCAGGCTTCAAAGTGGCCATTATCGTTGCCGCAATGCTGATCGGCTTTATCGCCCTGATCGCTGCACTGAACGCTCTGTTTGCTACCGTGACTGGCTGGTTTGGCTACAGCATCTCCTTCCAGGGCATTCTGGGCTACATCTTCTATCCGATTGCATGGGTGATGGGTGTCCCTTCCAGTGAAGCACTGCAAGTAGGCAGCATCATGGCGACCAAACTGGTTTCCAACGAGTTCGTTGCGATGATGGATCTGCAGAAAATTGCGTCCACGCTCTCTCCGCGTGCTGAAGGTATCCTCTCTGTGTTCCTGGTATCCTTCGCTAACTTCTCTTCTATCGGGATTATCGCAGGTGCCGTTAAAGGCCTGAACGAAGAGCAAGGTAACGTGGTTTCTCGCTTCGGTCTGAAACTGGTTTACGGCTCTACGCTGGTGAGTGTGCTGTCTGCGTCAATCGCAGCACTGGTACTGTAAGCGAATCCATTAAAAAAACCGGGGATAATTCCCCGGCTTTTTTACGCCTGTTAATCAACTAATGGTTGCGGGCGACCAATTAAATACCCTTGCAGATATTGCACCCCGAGCTTATGCAATAGCGCCTGCTGCTGTTGCGTCTCGACAAACTCCGCGACCACACTCAATGACTTCGCTTTCGCCAGATCGGTAATTGATCTCACTATCATCGCATCCAGTGTATTAGTGACGATATCCTTAACGAAGACGCCATCAATCTTGATGATATCAGCCTGCAAACGTTTTAACCGTTCGTAGTTGGCATAGCCTGTGCCAAAGTCATCAATCGCAATACGGAAGCCAAACTTATGCAGTTGTTCGATATTGTACATACTGCTTTCTGCGTTAGAAAACGCCTGCTCCTCGGTGATCTCAATAATCACAGCCTCCGGGGAGACACGGTAACGTTTAAACAGACGAATAATTCGCCCGGCGATATTCTTTTGCAGCAGAGTGAGCGGCATTAAATTGACTGAAAAGCGCGGGCCTTTCTTGTCACAAGGGTGGGTTGCCAGCCACTTCAGCAGGGATTCCAGCACCTGTAAATCGAATCGCGCGCTAAGGTTAAACTGAGCAATAAGGGGCAGAAACTTATCCGGGGTCATAATGCCGCCGTCATACTTCAGTCGCGCGAGGATCTCATCATAACCTTCACCCTCTTTGTTGCGAATTGGCTGGGCGTAGAGAAGCAAATCACCCTGATCTAACGCCGTGCGAATGGTATTCAGCAATAGCACCTGTTTAGTGGTCTGCCCGGAAACCATCTCCTCTCTGCTGTCCAGCGCCAGCACATGATGATGTGCGCAGGATTGCTCCGCCAGCCAGCTTAACTGCCCCAGCATTGGCTGCAGAGTATCCTGATTACCGTCAAAACGTCCCCAGGCAGCACCATAGCCCATATCCAGCCCGGTATTGTTCCAGTGGATTTGCCGACTGTTGAGAATGTTAACCATATGCTGTAACCGCCCTTCCGTTTCCGGCCCGGTCAGTACCAACAGCAATTCGCTCCCCGGCAATTGATACAACTTTTCGTTTTCCTGCATCAACGGCAGCAATGTACGGTAAATTGAGCGAATACAATGAACGCGCATCATTAACCCGTAATGGCGACTCATAAACTCAAGATTATCAATGCGCAGACAGCAAAAACTCTTACCAGCCTCTTGCTCCTGCGATTGCTCCAGTGCGCGAAAGTTGGGTAATAGCGTTAACGGATCGGTCAGTGCCTGCAAATGCCAGCGACGGTTAAGCCATTCGCTACGATAATAAATGCGTACCATATAGAGCAGGCAAACGCTAAAGGAAATCAGCACTGCGAGAATAAATGCCAGCGAATATTCGGTTAGTACCCCTTGCAAAAAGTTCTGGTTGTAATTCAGAAGGCAAAGCGTTGAAACAGCCCAAGTGAGATTTAAAAACGGATAGCGAAGCTTACCGACACCGAGGGTAAAGATGATAAAGAAAACAGGTACCAGATAACCGGCAATAAAGTCATTTTCATACGGTGTGCACATCAGAAGTAGCAGCACGCTAAGAGCTGCCAGCCAGCTTAAGGTAAATGCGCGTTTCTCTTTGCTCAACGACGGAGCGATATCCCTACGCCACAATATCTGTGCAAAGTGGGGACTTACAATCATGCGGGTGAGATAGTAAAAAAACATGTTGTAAATCAGCACTGCGGTGAAAAGGCTTAGCAAATCAACGACCGTGAAAATGGCATCCGCATCGCCGAAAAAGGTCGATATCTTTAGCGGGAAATCAAAGAAGCTCCCCACAAGATACATGCTGCATTTGATGCCGATCGGTGTCACCAAACCAAGCCAGAACAGACGTTGCCAGACATATCGGCTGGTCAATCCATAACGCCAACGCGTCCCCAGCTGCCAGCGTAATATTGCGCAGGCACACAACACGACAAACGTCTGGCTGCCGAGCATGACCGCGGTCTGTAAAAAAGAGAGATGAAAGTTCCACAGATTGGTGCAAAACATCCCGCATAAAACAGGAACGACACCGCGCCAGCCAAAGATAAACAAGATTGACAGCATTACGCACAGTGGCATCCACGCCAGGAAAATATAGCTGGAATGGATAACAGCAAGTGGCGAGATAAAACGGGATAGCTGAATAAGTACCACGGTGAGCGTAAACGCTAGTGCAAATATCTTGATATTTTTTATCAGGTTATGCTCCACAAACATGAGTACACTACTCTCACTGATCGGGGTTTTAAGGCACACAAATAATATGTTTATTCGCATCGCGAAGCAAACAGGGACCGACCTGTTGCCGATATTTCATCCAATGATGTTTCCAACAGGCAACACTAACCTGGAAGGTAGACTGTATTACAAAAGCGGCAAAAAGCAGAGACAAAAAACCCCCGCTTCGCAGCGAGGGTTTGAAATTTGGTGGAGCTAAGCGGGATCGAACCGCTGACCTCTTGCATGCCATGCAAGCGCTCTCCCAGCTGAGCTATAGCCCCACGAGTCGTTTACGTACCAAATTTGCTGGGTGCAAAATTTGGTGGAGCTATGCGGGATCGAACCGCAGACCTCCTGCGTGCAAAGCAGGCGCTCTCCCAGCTGAGCTATAGCCCCATCACGTAAAGCTTGTCGAGTTGACGGGCGGCATCATATGAATTCCGCCCGAATGTGTCAACGGCAAATTGCAAGGCGTAGTTTCAATCGCTGAAAAATCAGGCAAATGAACTATTTTGGATAGTCGCTCGCATTCAGTAGTTATTCCTGTCACGGTTTCTTGTAAAGTGGTGTTATAAAATGAACCACTAATAGACCCGCAATCATTCAGGGAATTGTTATGTTCAAGGAGAGGATGACGCCAGATGAACTTGCCAGGCTGACCGGTTATAGCCGCCAGACCATTAATAAATGGGTACGCAAGCAAGGCTGGACGACATCACCAAAACCAGGTGTCCAGGGTGGCAAGGCCCGGCTGATTCACGTCAATAAACAAGTTCGTGAATATATTCGTAATGCAGAACGTCCGGACGATCAAAGAGAGGCACCTGAACTGTCTGCCGATACGCCTCTTGAAGTGCTGCTGGTGACGCTGGCGAAAGAGATGACGCCTCTTGAACAAAAACAGTTTACATCCTTGCTTCTGCGGGAAGGGATTATCGGATTATTACAACGCTTAGGGATTCGCGACAGCAAATAATATGAAAAGATTACGTAATAAAATGACCACCGAAGAGCTGGCGGAATGCCTGGGTGTGGCTAAACAAACTGTTAACCGTTGGATCAGAGAAAAAGGCTGGAGAACGGAAAAATTTCCCGGCGTGAAAGGAGGTCGTGCCAGACTTATTCTGGTCGATTCGCAGGTTTGCGAGTTTATTCAGAACACGCCTGCGTTCCATAACACACCAATGTTGATGGAAGCTGAAGAGAGAATTGCCGAATACGCTCCTGGAGCACGCGCCCCGGCGTATCGACAAATTATCAACGCGATAGATAATATGACTGACATTGAGCAGGAAAAAGTCGCGCAATTTTTGTCACGTGAAGGAATTCGCAATTTCCTCGCCCGTCTCGATATTGACGAATCAGCATAAATAAAAAAACGGCAGGATATTATCTCCTGCCGTTTATCTTTTTATACGCTAATTACTGCTGATTTTCGCGTTCAGCAATAAAGGCCAGCGCTTTGTTGATACGCTCAATGCTACGTGTCTTACCGATCGCGTGAACGGTAACGTCCAGTGCCGGGGACTGCCCTGCACCGGTTACGGCTGCTCGCAGCGGCATCCCAACTTTACCCATGCCCACTTCCAGCTCATCCGCCGTTGCCTGAATTGCGTGGTGAACATTTTCCGCCGTCCAGTCAGTGATAGCAGACAGTTTATCGCGCACTACTTCCAGCGGCTGACGCGCTACCGGACGCAGATGTTTTTTCGCAGCATCGGCATCAAACTCAGCAAAATCTTCGTAGAAATAGCGGCAGCTTTGCGCCATCTCTTTGAGCGTTTTGCAGCGTTCGCCCAGCAGTTTCACCAGCTCAGCAAGCTGCGGACCGTTACGGGTATCAATATTTTCCTGCTCGATGTGCCACTGTAAGTGAGTAGCCACATACTCCGGCGGCAGCGCGTTAATATAGTGATGGTTCAACCACAGCAGTTTGTCAGTGTTGAACGCACTGGCAGATTTGCTGACGGCATTCAGGGTGAAGTACTTGATCATCTCTTCACGGGTGAAGATTTCCTGATCGCCGTGGGACCAGCCCAGACGCACCAGATAGTTCAACAGTGCTTCTGGCAGATAGCCGTCGTCGCGGTACTGCATTACGCTGACTGCACCGTGACGTTTGGACAATTTTTTACCGTCATCACCGTTGATCATAGAAACGTGCGCGTAAACCGGTACGGGCGCTTTCAGTGCTTTCAGGATGTTGATCTGGCGCGGCGTGTTGTTGATATGGTCTTCACCACGGATGACGTGAGTGATTTCCATATCCCAGTCGTCAACCACCACACAGAAGTTATAGGTCGGAGAACCATCGGTACGGCGGATAATCAGATCATCCAGCTCCTGGTTGCTGAACTCGATCGGACCACGGATCTGATCGTCAAAAACAACGGAACCTTCCTGCGGGTTAGCAAAACGTACAACGCACGGTTCATCATCAGCGTGATGTTCATGGCTGTGGCGGCAACGGCCGTCATAACGCGGCTTCTCGCCTTTTGCCATCTGCTCTTCACGCAGCGCTTCGAGGCGCTCTTTAGAGCAGTAGCATTTATAGGCAGTACCCTCTTCCAGCATCTGATCGATCACCGCGTTATAGCGATCGAAACGTTTGGTCTGGAAGTACGGGCCTTCATCCCACTCCAGACTCAGCCAGTTCATGCCATCCATAATGGCTTCGATAGCTTCCGGCGTGGAACGCTCAAGATCGGTGTCTTCAATACGCAGCACGAACTCACCGCCGTGGTTACGTGCAAAAAGCCAGGAGTAAAGAGCAGTACGCGCGCCGCCAACGTGCAGATAGCCTGTTGGGCTTGGCGCGAAGCGAGTTTTGATTTTCATGAAATGGCCTTACGTTTAGAAAGATGCCGACAACCGGCAAATCCTGGAAAAATTGAGTGGGCGATATTCTATCACTCCCGCCTGATTCCTCAATGTAGTTCGGGTTGCTACCTTACGCATTATTGTTTTCGTTGACAAATTGCGCAACACGGTCTGTTTTGCGATCATCCTGCTTAAATTTACGACGAACGAACAATTTCTTTAGAAAATGCGTTGACTCATTTCCAACTCTCCCTATAATGCGACTCCACACAGCGGGGGTGATTAGCTCAGCTGGGAGAGCACCTCCCTTACAAGGAGGGGGTCGGCGGTTCGATCCCGTCATCACCCACCAACTACTTTATGTAGTCTCCGCCGTGTAGCAAGAAATTGAGAAGTGGGTGATTAGCTCAGCTGGGAGAGCACCTCCCTTACAAGGAGGGGGTCGGCGGTTCGATCCCGTCATCACCCACCACTTTCTCGCCAGCTAAATTTCTTGTAAAAATGTGAAGTACCGAAGTGGGTGATTAGCTCAGCTGGGAGAGCACCTCCCTTACAAGGAGGGGGTCGGCGGTTCGATCCCGTCATCACCCACCACTTCGGGTCGTTAGCTCAGTTGGTAGAGCAGTTGACTTTTAATCAATTGGTCGCAGGTTCGAATCCTGCACGACCCACCAATGTAAAAAGGCGCCCTAAAGGCGCCTTTTTGCTATCTACGATATTCCTTCACGCGATCAAGGCATTAACCAACCTCTCCAGCGCAGGCGCCGCATGTTGCTGTTCATAGACAATATACAGATCTGCCGGAATACGTTCTTCCAGTGGACGAAATACCACACCGGGCCAACTCATCTGAGCATAACTATCTGCCATTAATGTCACGCCTAATCCCATACTGATCATCGCCAGCACAGTTTGCGGCTCTACGGCCTCCCGGACGATCATCGGTGAAAAACCTGCCTGCTGACAAACGCGCTGTAAAAACGCCCAGTCAGAATGGACGGAAGGCAGCGTTACAAAGTATTCATTGCGTAATGCGGTTAGCGGGATAGCATCTCGCGATGCCAGATGATGGTCTTGCGGAATAGCAACCAGAAAAGAGGATTCATGTAAGCGTAAGCTGGTAAACCCCGTGGTTGGTTCAATCGCCATCCGCCAGATACCCGCATCCAGTTCACGCCGCTCCAGCAACGCCATTTGCATGCCTGGTGATTTTTCACGAAATGAGACATGAACATTGGGGCATTCTTTCAGAAAGCACCGCATCGCCGGACGCATTCGCCCCCACATTGCTGTTCCCACCACGCCCAGCTCAATCCGCCCTGCCTCACCGCGACCAATCTGCTCAACCCGTGCCATCGCCTGACTGGCATTCGCCAGTAACCGTCGTGATTCTTCCAGTAAAATTTTTCCCGCATGAGTGAGCGCCACACTGCGCGAATGACGAACGAACAGCAACGTGCCCAGTTGTTGTTCCAGATCTTTAATATGAATACTTAATGGCGGCTGCGACATATTGAGCCGCGCAGCCGCCCGCCCAAAGTGAAGTTCTTCTGCGACCGCAAGAAAATAGCGCAATAACTTGAGATCAATACGATGCGTACTTTCCATAATTATTGCGCTCCATAAGGTTTGGTAAGGCTCCAAATCTAGCACATTGCAATAAAGGTCAACCCCGTTTACATCAGTGAGCTAATGATTATTGTGCCATTTTTTCAGGTTCATGCTTATAACGGAAAAACAGGGCAAAGATCACTGCCAGGGCCAGCGCATACGCAGCAAATACCAACCAGATAGTTTGCCAATCTTTCACACCATCAACCGTGAAATAGTCAACCGCCATACCACTCAGAAGAGAGCCGATCCACGCCCCAACGCCGTTGACCATCGTCATAAATAAGCCCTGAGCGCTGGCGCGAATACTGGAATCCACTTCCTGTTCGACAAACACTGAACCTGAGATATTAAAAAAGTCGAACGCACAGCCATACACAATCATCGATAACAACAATAATACAAAGCCACCTGGCGATGGGTCGCCAAAGGCAAAGAAGCCAAAGCGTAATGTCCACGCGACCATACTCATCAACATGACGGTTTTTATGCCAAAACGCTTAAGGAAGAAGGGAATAGTAAGAATGAAGCCGACTTCCGCCATTTGCGAAACCGAGAGCAGGATGGAAGGATATTTCACCACGAAGCTATCCGCAAATTCAGGGTTACGGGCAAAATCATGCAGGAATGGATTACCAAAAACGTTAGTAATTTGTAGTACTGCACCTAATAACATGGCAAATAAAAAGAAAATCGCCATACGTGGATTTTTAAATAACACAAACGCATCCAGGCCTAATTTACTGGAAAGCGTAGTACTAGTTTTATGCTCCACCACTGGGATTTTCGGTAGCGTTAATGCATAGATCGCTAACACTAAAGAAGCGCCAGAAGCAATATATAGTTGCACACTACTTAACTCCAGATGCAATAAACTCACCAGCCACATGGCGACAATAAATCCCACAGTGCCATAAACACGGATTGGAGGAAAACAGGTTACCGGATCTAATCCGGCCTGGGCCAGACACGAATAAGAAACACTATTGGATAATGCAATAGTGGGCATGAACGCCATTGCGTTAAGCAACATTATCCAGAACATCATATTCGGTTCAGTCACGGTGGCAGCATAAAAAAGTACCCCGGCGCAAATAAAGTGGCACAGCATATAGGTACGTTCAGCTCGTAACCATTTATCTGCAATAGTGCCCATAATGGCTGGCATAATAATAGCCGCAATGCCTTTAGAGCTGTATGCCATACCAACATCAGCCCCGGTAAAATGTAAGGTGTTTATCATGTAAGAGCCGAGGGTAACTAACCAACTCCCCCAGATAAAATATTGCAGAAAAGACATAATCTTTAAACGCGTTGCGATATTCATTTTTGGTTTCCTTATCGCAGTGAGATGGCCCCATCCGCGAGGCCATTTTTTATTGCTTTCAGGCGATTTTGCGTAAGAATCCGCAAATCAGATTGATAAAGTTTTGCCGGGATAATTCCGCTGCAGCCAGCGTTTGGGCATGTGACAATTTCACATCGCTTAAACCTTCCGCCATATTAGTTATTGCAGACACAGCAACGACTTTCATTTCGCTATGACGTGCGGTAATCACTTCAGGTACTACAGACATACCCACGACGTCACCGCCAATCATCTGCATCATGCGAATTTCTGCCGCCGTTTCGAAGTTAGGCCCTGGATAAGAAACAAAAACGCCCTCTGTGAGCGGAAAACCTTCTTCCTGCGCAACGGTTTGTAAAACGGCGCGGTGATCAGCATCGTAAGCATTCGCTAATGAAAAAAAGCGTTCACCAAAACGTTCATCATTAAGGCCTGTCATCGGTGTGCCTGGCATCGTATTAATGTGATCTTTCAGCGCAACCAGACTACCCGCCCCCACTTCCGGGCGAAGCGAGCCTGCAGCATTAGTGCAGAACAACAACTCACAGCCCAGCAACTTGAACGTGCGAATCGCATCAGTCATGACTGTCATTCCGCGGCCCTCATAAAAATGGCCACGACCTTTCATGCAAGCTACAGGCACACCAGAGAGCATGCCGAGGACCAACTCTCCTGCGTGACCATGTACGGTGCTCACCGGAAATCCCGGCAAATCGCTATAAGAAATAGCGACCGCGCCTTCAATCTGTTCAGCCAACGCACCCAGCCCCGAACCAAGAATAAACGCAACGCGTGGGGTAAAGTTTGGTTTGTGGCGACGAATGATATCTGCGCAATACCACGGGTTTTGTGAAAAATGAGATTGGGTCATGGAAAGTCCTTGTAATAAACATTATTCGTTAAATATGAGTCACTTCTTTTTATAGCGAGAAAAAGTCGTGAGTGACCAATACATTTGTCAGAGATATTCAATATATTTTTTAAATCGATCATACCGTCCCCCGGCAGAGAGATATAACGACGGTATAATTTATTTTGGTAGTTAATTTAAAAAGTTGATTATCAGGCAATCACTCACCTGATAATCAAGAAGAATAAACTATTACATTTCTTTGTTGTCAATCAATGCTTCAAGCTCTGCAAATGAATGCGCCACCGTTGATGACCAGGTTATCATTAAATTTAGATAATCGGTCGTCAGTGCAGACTGATATTTTTGTTGCTTACTACAATAAATAATCGATTGCTGCCCTAATGCATAGGCAATGCCATTCATAATACCGGTGTCAACATTCGGCTCAAAGGTATCAGAATAAAAAATGGCTTGTCTGGATTTTCTTAAATTGTCAATATCAGTCGCAATATCATTCATGTTGTCACCAACGATAAATGTTTTACCCACACTAACGATCGCGTCTTTGATATTCTCCAGTAAGCCCCGAGATGGTTCTGTATACATAAAGTTAGGATCAAGATAATAGTCATACTCAACGGGCAATGGCGTAACCGGTACGGCTGGAGTAATCGTCGTGCCGAAGTCGGCAATTAAATTTTGCTGAAATATTTGCAATGCACGATTGATGATGTCTGTTGTTTGTTCACGATAGTTGCTGATACTGGCATCAGAATCTGACACTGATACAACTTTTGCTACATAATTTATCAGCTTACTTATAGGGTAAAACTCTGAAGAGTTACCTGCCGCCCATAAGAGAAAGTCGGTCGTAACCAGATGTACCGACATTCCTGAAGCCCATGCATAGCCCACTTCCCACGCACAACCGGAATCATAAGTTCCGCCATCGAAATAACCGATAACCCCAACGCTGTTGTCCATATTCGCGACATCGTTAACAAAAATCTCCTCTTCACTGGAGGCACCGGCATCATCGCGATAAGGAAGAAAAGTATGGATCAGGGGCGGTAACAGACCATCGTCAATCCATTGATCGATGATGTCATTTAAATTTAAAGCATCTAATCGCCAGGGTGCGCAATAAACCCGACACTGGTTATACAATTGATTTGCCATAACATCCTCTTTTATGAATCCTATAAAATATCATTAATTTTTATAAATAGCGTATCAGGCGAAATGACCGGACGTCGTCGTGGCACCGTTGTGTTTATATTTAAACAACAGCATAAATGCGATAGCAAGAACCAGTGAATATCCGGCAAATACCAGCCAAATGGTTGACCATTGCGGGTTACCATCCGTTGTTAAATAATCGACGACTTTGCCACTAATAAAACCACCCAGAATACAACCAAAACCATTGGCCATCATCAGAAATACGCCCTGAGCACTATTACGGATCGAAGGATCAACTTCTTGTTCAACAAATACCGATCCAGATATATTGAAGAAGTCAAAGGCACAGCCATAAACGATCATCGAAAGAATTAACAGAATAGTACCGCCGAATGAAGGATCGCCATAAGCGAATAAACCAAAGCGCAGCATCCAGGCAATCATGCTCATCAGCATGACATTTTTAATACCATATTTTTTCAGAAAAAAGGGAATAGCAAGAATGAAACAAACTTCGGATATCTGAGAAATCGATAACAAAATAGAAGCATGGGTGACAACAAAACTATTGGCAAACTCTGGAACACTCTCGAAGCTGTGGAGGAAAGTATTTCCAAACATTCCGGTAATCTGTAATTCTGCCCCAAGCAGCATGGCAAAGATAAAGAAAATAGCCATTTTGCTATTTTTGAACAGTGCAAATGCACGCAGTCCGAGAACGTCTATTATTCCTTGTGCCTGGTTAGATTTAGCTACCGGTACAACAGGTAATGTCAACGTAAACAGACTTAACCCTAATGAAGCCGCCGCTCCGATATACAATTGCATATGACTTAATTCAAAACCCGCCAGACTTACTGCCCACATCGCAACAATAAATCCGATCGTTCCCCAGATGCGTATTGGTGGAAACTCAGTCACAATATCCATATCCGCATTTTGTATACGGTAATAGGAAATCGTATTACTCAAGCCAAGCGTTGGCATATAAACGAGAGAGTTAAGTAAAATGACAATGAACATTGCCGAAGGTGTTGTAACAGATGCCGCGATAAATAATGTTACCGCGCCAAAAAAGTGACAGGCGGCATAAATCCATTTAGCGCTAATCCATTTATCTGCCACAATGCCAAATAGTGTTGACGTTATCACCGCTGCAATACCCAATGTACTGTAGACTGCACCAATATCTTCTCCTTTGAAGCGCAGCGTAATAAACATATAAGAACCAAATGTGTTTAGCCAACTTCCCCACAAAAAGAATTGCAGAAATGAAAGAATTTTTAACTGTAGTTTTAGATTCACCGTCGTCCCCTTTGATTTGACCCTCCCCTTTAAATATCCTGAAACACATCAAATTTACCAATATCTTTTATTGCAATGATCAATTGCGATTTGATATCGATTCTGAAAACATTAAGAAAACCACCCTGTTATTGCGTAATAATTATGAGTTTTTAGATAAACCACTAACCCAGTAAACAGCAACACTAAACAATCACATCAAAAATATATGAGACAATCACATTCATGATGTTTATTGTTTGCGAGAAATATATGATAAAAAGGTAACTCCTGTTATTAAACCTGAGTCTACCCTCATAATTTTACCGCACCGTTAATAATAAAGTGAGTGAAACGTTCTCTCCGTGTAACATTCTTTATTCAATAAAATACCCGTTCTAAAACCAGCGCTGACCACGCTAAAACTGCTATGTACATCAGCAGTAATAACCTTCTGTGATTTTTTCGGCTGTCACATAGTTTCCTCAGTTAACAGCCCCTATTTGTCAACCAGGCGAAGCTCCCCCTGAC
Source organism: Escherichia sp. E10V5 (assembly GCF_004212315.1). Taxonomy (NCBI): domain Bacteria; kingdom Pseudomonadati; phylum Pseudomonadota; class Gammaproteobacteria; order Enterobacterales; family Enterobacteriaceae; genus Escherichia; species Escherichia sp. E10V5. Next base: position 55,441 of record NZ_RHJM01000023.1, on the reverse strand, counting down.
TTCCCATTACCACGCACAAATTGATAAGCAATTCAGTTTTATTTATCAATCAGAACAACGCACAATGAAAGCATCGGTCATCTGGAGTCTTTATGAAACTTTTTCGTATCCTCGATCCTTTCACTTTAACCTTGATCACGGTGGTATTGCTGGCTTCTTTCTTTCCGGCCAGCGGCGGTTTTGTCCCCTTCTTTGAAAATCTGACCACGGCAGCTATTGCCCTGTTGTTCTTTATGCACGGTGCGAAGCTGTCGCGTGAGGCGATAATTGCTGGCGGTAGTCACTGGCGATTGCATTTGTGGGTAATGTGCAGCACCTTCGTACTGTTTCCGATTCTGGGCGTACTGTTTGCCTGGTGGAAACCGGTAAATGTCGATCCGATGCTCTATTCCGGTTTTCTCTATTTGTGCATTCTCCCGGCTACCGTGCAGTCTGCAATCGCCTTTACTTCAATGGCGGGCGGTAATGTCGCGGCGGCGGTTTGTTCTGCGTCGGCATCCAGCCTGCTGGGGATTTTCCTTTCGCCGTTGCTGGTCGGTCTGGTAATGAATATCCACGGAGCAGAAGGCAGTCTGGAACAGGTTGGTAAGATTATGTTGCAACTACTGCTGCCGTTCGTGCTGGGACATCTTTCTCGCCCGTGGATTGGTAACTGGGTAGCACGCAATAAAAAGTGGATAGCAAAAACCGACCAGACATCCATTCTTTTGGTCGTTTATACGGCATTCAGCGAAGCCGTCGTTAACGGCATCTGGCACAAAGTCGGTTGGGGTTCGCTGCTGTTTATTGTGGTAGTTAGCTGCGTATTGCTGGCTATTGTGATTGTGATTAACGTCTTTATGGCGCGTCGACTGGGTTTCAATAAGGCAGATGAAATCACTATCGTCTTCTGTGGCTCGAAAAAGAGTCTGGCGAATGGTATTCCGATGGCGAACATTCTGTTCCCCACATCGGTGATCGGTATGATGGTACTGCCGTTGATGATTTTCCATCAGATCCAACTGATGGTCTGCGCGGTGCTGGCGCGTCGTTATAAGCGCCAGACCGAGCAACTACAGGCGCAGCAGGAAAGCAGCGCCGGAAAAGCTTAAAGCGGACGTTTCAGGGGCTGGACCAGTTGCGCCAGCCCCTCGGTTTTAATCAGCAACGTGATTTGCATTAACTCACCGAGTTTGCCTGCCGGAAACTCATCTTTGCGGGCAAACCACAGCAGATACTCTTCCGGCAGGTCGATTAAGCGACGCCCTTTGTACTTGCCAAACGGCATCACCGTATTGGCAATTTCAATCAGCTGCTCTTTTTCCACCTCAGCTCCCCAGCAAACGCAGCATTTCAGCTTCGTCGATGACTTCAATACCCAGTTCCTGCGCTTTCGCCAGTTTAGAACCTGCAGCTTCTCCGGCAATCACCAGATCGGTTTTCTTCGACACGCTGCCCGCCACTTTCGCGCCCAGTTCGATCAAGCGAACTTTAGCGTCATCACGCGACATCTGACTTAAGCTACCGGTGAGCACCACGGTTTTACCGGCAAACGGGCTGTCGATCTCTTCCGCGTTAATCACCACCGGCGCAGGCCAGTGAACGCCTTCAGACAACAGTTCACTGATGACATTACGGTTACTTTCTTCGGCAAAGAAGTTGTGAACATGAGATGCCACCACGATCCCGACGTCTGGCACTTTTTGCAGCTCTTCAATCGAGGCTGATTCCAGCGCTTCCAGCGTGCCAAAATATGCCGCCAGACCTGCTGCGGTAGCCTCACCGACTTCACGGATGCCAAGGGCATAGAGGAAGCGGGCAAAGGTGGTTTCTTTCGCTTTTTCCAGCGCGTTAACCACATTTTGTGCCGATTTCGGCCCCATTCGCTCCAGTCCGGTAAGTTTGCCTGCGGTGAGTTTGAACAGGTCCGCCGGAGTGTGAACGTATTCTTTTTCAACCAGCTGGTCGATAATTTTGTCACCCATGCCATCAACGTCCATCGCACGACGGGAAACAAAGTGTTTCAGCGATTCTTTACGTTGAGCACCGCAAATCAGGCCACCAGTACAGCGAGCAACCGCTTCACCTTCCACACGTTCCACGTCAGAACCACATACCGGGCAATGCGTCGGGAATACAACCTCACGGGTATCTTCCGGGCGTTCAGAAAGCACGACGTTAACCACTTGTGGGATCACGTCACCTGCGCGGCGAATCACCACTTTATCGCCAATGCGTAAACCGAGACGTTCAATTTCGTCGGCATTATGCAGTGTGGCGTTGCTCACCAGCACGCCTGCAACATGGACAGGTTCCAGACGCGCAACGGGCGTAATCGCTCCTGTACGCCCAACCTGAAACTCTACATCGCGCACAAAAGTCATTTGTTCCTGCGCAGGGAATTTAAACGCAACAGCCCAGCGCGGGGCGCGGGAAACAAAGCCAAGTTGCTCCTGCTGCGCCAGCGAGTTGACCTTAATGACTACACCGTCAATATCAAAGCCCAGCGTCGGGCGGTCTTCTTCCACTTTGTGGTAAAACGCCAACACGTCTTCTGCTGATTCGCAAAGCGTTACCCGATCGCTGACTGGTAATCCCCACGCTTTAAACTGCATTAAGCGGCCCAGATGAGTATCCGGCAACTCGCCACCTTCCAGTACGCCAACGCCATAGCAGAAGAAAGTAAGCGGTCGCTTCGCAGTAATACGCGGATCAAGCTGGCGCAGAGAACCTGCCGCCGCATTACGTGGGTTAGCAAACACTTTTCCGCCCGTGCGTCGCGCCTCTTCGTTAATCTTCTCAAAGCCCGCCTGCGGCAGGAACACTTCACCACGCACTTCCAGACGTGCTGGAATATTCTCACCATGCAGTTTCAGCGGAATGGCGCGAATGGTACGCACGTTAGACGTGATGTCTTCCCCAGTAGTGCCATCGCCACGGGTTGCCGCGCTTACCAGTACACCATTCTCATACAGAATGCTGACGGCAAGCCCATCGAGCTTTAACTCGCAGCACCAGGTCACTTTTTCGTTGCTTTTCAGACGATCCTGTACGCGTTTGTTGAAGGCGAGAAAACTCTCTTCATCAAATACGTTATCCAGCGACAGCATTGGTACTTCATGACGGATCTGGCTAAAGGCTGCCAGCGGCGCAGCACCTACACGTTGGGTAGGTGAATCAGGGGTAATCAGCTCTGGATGTTTGGCTTCCAGCTCACGTAACTCGCGCATCAGCCTGTCGTATTCAGCGTCGGGAATTTCCGGCGCATCCATCACATGATAAAGATATTCATGGTGGCGAAGCGTCGTTCGCAGTTCTGTCAGTTGTTGTTCGATTGATTCCATATCGCACCATCAATGCTAAAAACCCCCGACAAGCGGGGGTTCGAAAAGAAGTTGATTTGCCCTAAGTGTATCAGGCGTTGGCGTCTTTGACTTCGCGGATGATGTCCTGATACTCGCGCAGTTTCTGCGGAGTCATCATACGGCGCTGATCGTCAAGCACTACGCCGCCTACTTCATCGGCAATATGCTGCGCGGATTGCAGCATCAGCTTGAAGTTTTGCAGTTCATCACCGTAAGACGGCACCTGCATGAAGATAGTGACACCCGGCGTTGTGAAATCCTTCATTTCAGGATCAAAGGTTCCCGGTTTCACCATATTCGCCAGGCTGAATAACGCCGGGCCGCTGCCATCCGGGCTAAGATGGCGATGATAAATATTCATATCGCCAAAGATAAAGCCCGCCTGTTGAATGCTATTAAGAAGCAGTTCACCGTTCAGCTCGCTACCGTGATGCGCCGCGACGTTCATGATGATCACCGCTTCTTTGCGCTTCGGCTTATCCATCACAGGCGCTGGTTCAGCTACAGGTTCAGGCTGCGGTGCCGCTACAGGTTCCGCGGTCTGGAAAGTAGGCTGCGGAGCTGGAGGCACCTGCGAAACAACCGGCTGTTCAGGCTGCGGCGGGTAAGCCGGCTGCTGTACTGGCTGCGGTTGTTGCACTGGCTGCGGTTGCTGAACAGGCTGCGCTGAATGCGGAGCATGTTGCGGCGGTACCTGCGCTTCAGGCGGCTGCTGAACCGGTTGACGCGGTTGCGCAGACGCATAAGGCGGTTGGTACTGGTGTTGCGGCGACGGACGAGCAGCCTCATGCTCCTGGGCGTTAGCCGGGGCATGATTTACGCGGTGAACACGAACCTCACCAACGCCCTCATCATCTTCGACATCCTCGTCATAAGAATCGTCGTCACGTTTTGACTTCATTCGTTTTAGTGGCCGATCGCGAAACATAGAAGATCGTTCTTTACGGCTGGTCCAGAAACCATGTACCAGTAAAGCGATTATGGCGATCGCGCCAACAATGATTAATATCAGACGCAAATCCTGCATCATTATATTCTCTGTTGTTCTAACACCTTGCCACCACGGCAAACATTTACTCACTAAGAGTATTTGTCGATTACCTCAAGTGCAAGTGCACTATTAACTTTCACAGCACAAAGATAGATGAAATCGTGCTTTTTGCTGGTTTTTCGAACATATCCTAACTGTCCATTGCGCAAATACCCGGTAAAATACGCAGAACTTTCCTGGGATTGGTCAAAAGGAGCATATCCTGATTATGGTTTCAACATTCACATCTGCCTCACGCAGCGGTTTTTACTATTTTGCGCAAGGCTGGAAGCTCGTCTCGCAACCTGGGATTCGCCGTTTTGTCATCTTACCGCTGTTGATCAATATATTGTTGATGGGAGGCGCGTTCTGGTGGCTCTTTAGCCAGCTGGATGTTTGGATCCCGTCGTTAATGAGTCACGTACCTGACTGGCTGCAATGGTTGAGCTATTTGCTGTGGCCTGTAGCGGTTATCTCCGTGCTACTGGTTTTTGGCTATTTTTTCTCCACCATCGCCAACTGGATTGCCGCACCATTTAACGGTTTGTTGGCTGAACAACTGGAAGCAAGACTGACTGGCGCTACGCCACCGGATACCGGTATTTTCGGCATCATGAAAGATGTGCCGCGGATTATGAAACGTGAATGGCAAAAGTTTGCCTGGTATCTGCCGCGCGCGATTGTATTGCTGATCCTTTACTTCATCCCTGGCATTGGGCAAACCGTCGCACCGGTGCTGTGGTTCCTGTTCAGCGCCTGGATGTTAGCCATCCAGTACTGCGACTATCCGTTCGATAACCACAAAGTGCCATTCAAAGATATGCGCACTGCCCTGCGCACGCGCAAAATCACTAATATGCAGTTTGGTGCTTTAACCAGCTTGTTCACGATGATCCCGGTACTCAACCTGTTCATCATGCCGGTGGCCGTTTGTGGCGCTACGGCGATGTGGGTCGATTGCTACCGCGCTAAACATGCATTATGGCGGTAACAATTTACCGATTGTTTTGTAAACATTATGTGTGGAACAGGGGTGGCTTATGCCGCCCCTTATTCCATCTTGCGAGCCATTATTTCCCTTCTGCATATAGATATGCTAAATCCTTACTTCCGCATATTCTCTGAGCGGGTATGCTACCTGTTGTATCCCAATTTCATACAGTTAAGGACAGGCCATGAGTAAGATTTTTGAAGATAACTCGCTGACTATCGGTCACACACCGCTGGTTCGCCTGAATCGCATCGGTAACGGACGTATTCTGGCGAAGGTGGAATCCCGAAACCCCAGCTTCAGCGTTAAGTGCCGTATCGGTGCCAATATGATTTGGGATGCCGAAAAGCGCGGCGTACTGAAGCCGGGCGTTGAGTTGGTGGAGCCAACCAGCGGCAATACCGGGATTGCACTGGCGTATGTGGCTGCCGCTCGCGGTTATAAACTCACTCTGACCATGCCGGAAACCATGAGTATTGAACGCCGCAAGCTGCTCAAAGCGTTAGGTGCAAACCTGGTGCTGACCGAAGGTGCTAAAGGCATGAAAGGCGCAATTCAAAAAGCGGAGGAAATTGTTGCCAGCAATCCAGAAAAATACTTGCTGCTGCAACAATTCAGCAACCCGGCAAACCCGGAAATTCATGAAAAAACCACCGGCCCGGAGATCTGGGAAGATACTGACGGTCAGGTCGATGTGTTTATTGCTGGTGTCGGCACTGGCGGTACGCTGACCGGCGTCAGCCGCTACATTAAAGGCACCAAAGGCAAGACTGACCTCATCTCTGTTGCCGTAGAACCAACCGACTCTCCCGTTATCGCCCAGGCGCTGGCAGGTGAAGAAATCAAACCCGGGCCGCATAAAATCCAGGGCATCGGTGCTGGCTTTATCCCGGCTAACCTTGATCTCAAACTGGTCGACAAAGTTATTGGCATCACCAATGAAGAAGCCATCTCTACTGCGCGTCGCCTGATGGAAGAAGAAGGCATTCTTGCCGGGATCTCTTCCGGCGCGGCTGTTGCTGCAGCGTTGAAACTACAAGAAGATGAAAGCTTTACCAATAAGAATATTGTGGTTATTCTGCCATCATCGGGTGAGCGTTATTTAAGCACTGCACTGTTTGCCGATCTCTTTACCGAGAAAGAACTGCAACAGTAATGCCAGCTTGTTAAAAATGCGTAAAAAAGCACCTTTTCAGGTGCTTTTTTGTGGCCTGCTTCAAACTTTCACCCCTCCTGGCATTGATTCAACTTGTCGGAACTGGTATTTAACCTGACTAATTATTTTGATGCGCGAAATTAATCGTTACAGGAAAAGCCTTAGCTGAATCGATTTTATGATTTGGTTCAAGTCTTCCTTTAGCGGCATAATGTTTAATGATGAACGAAACGTCAGCGGCCAACATCCGCCAGCAATGGACTGTATAGAGCACTTCGTGCGTCGCGTCTGTTAAAACTGGCGCTAACAATACAGGCTAAAGTCGAACCGCCAGGCTAGACTTTAGTTCCACAACACTAAACCTATAAGTTGGGGAAATACAATGTTCCAGCAAGAAGTTACCATTACCGCTCCGAACGGTCTGCACACCCGCCCTGCTGCCCAGTTTGTAAAAGAAGCTAAGGGCTTCACTTCTGAAATTACTGTGACTTCTAACGGCAAAAGCGCCAGCGCCAAAAGCCTGTTCAAACTGCAGACTCTGGGCCTGACTCAAGGCACCGTTGTGACTATCTCTGCAGAAGGCGAAGACGAGCAAAAAGCGGTTGAACATCTGGTTAAACTGATGGCGGAACTCGAGTAATTTCCCGGGTTCTTTTAAAAATCAGTCACAAGTAAGGTAGGGTTATGATTTCAGGCATTTTAGCATCCCCGGGTATCGCTTTCGGTAAAGCTCTGCTTTTGAAAGAAGACGAAATCGTCATTGACCGGAAAAAAATTTCTGCCGACCAGGTTGATCAGGAAGTTGAACGTTTTCTGAGCGGTCGTGCCAAGGCATCTGCCCAGCTGGAAACGATCAAAACGAAAGCTGGTGAAACGTTCGGTGAAGAAAAAGAAGCCATCTTCGAAGGGCATATTATGTTGCTCGAAGATGAGGAGCTGGAGCAGGAAATCATAGCCCTGATTAAAGATAAGCACATGACCGCTGATGCAGCTGCTCATGAAGTTATCGAAGGTCAGGCTTCTGCCCTGGAAGAACTGGATGACGAATACCTGAAAGAGCGTGCGGCCGACGTACGTGATATCGGTAAGCGCCTGCTGCGCAACATCCTTGGGCTGAAGATCATCGACCTGAGCGCCATTCAGGATGAAGTAATCCTGGTTGCCGCTGACCTGACGCCGTCTGAAACCGCACAGCTAAACCTGAAGAAGGTGCTGGGTTTCATCACCGACGCGGGTGGCCGGACTTCCCACACCTCTATCATGGCGCGTTCTCTGGAACTGCCAGCCATCGTGGGTACCGGTAGCGTCACCTCTCAGGTGAAAAACGACGACTATCTGATTCTGGATGCCGTAAACAATCAAGTTTACGTCAATCCAACCAATGAAGTTATTGATAAACTGCGCGCCGTTCAGGAGCAAGTTGCTTCTGAAAAAGCAGAGCTTGCTAAACTGAAAGATCTGCCAGCAATTACGCTGGACGGTCACCAGGTCGAAGTGTGCGCTAACATCGGTACTGTTCGTGACGTTGAAGGTGCAGAGCGTAACGGCGCTGAAGGCGTTGGTCTGTATCGTACCGAATTCCTGTTCATGGACCGCGACGCGCTGCCAACCGAAGAAGAACAGTTTGCTGCTTACAAAGCGGTGGCTGAAGCGTGTGGCTCACAGGCAGTTATTGTTCGTACCATGGACATTGGCGGCGATAAAGAGCTGCCGTACATGAACTTCCCGAAAGAAGAGAACCCGTTCCTCGGCTGGCGTGCTATCCGTATCGCGATGGATCGTAAAGAGATCCTGCGCGATCAGCTTCGCGCTATCCTGCGTGCCTCTGCTTTCGGTAAATTGCGCATCATGTTCCCGATGATCATCTCTGTTGAAGAAGTGCGTGCACTGCGCAAAGAGATCGAAATCTACAAACAGGAACTGCGCGACGAAGGTAAAGCGTTTGACGAGTCAATTGAAATTGGCGTAATGGTGGAAACACCGGCTGCCGCGACAATTGCGCGTCATTTAGCCAAAGAAGTTGATTTCTTTAGTATCGGCACCAATGATTTAACGCAGTACACTCTGGCAGTTGACCGTGGTAATGATATGATTTCACACCTTTACCAGCCAATGTCACCGTCCGTGCTGAACTTGATCAAGCAAGTTATTGATGCTTCTCATGCTGAAGGCAAATGGACAGGTATGTGTGGTGAGCTTGCTGGCGATGAACGTGCTACACTTCTGTTGCTGGGGATGGGTCTGGACGAATTCTCTATGAGCGCCATTTCTATCCCGCGCATTAAGAAGATTATCCGTAACACGAACTTCGAAGATGCGAAGGTGTTAGCAGAGCAGGCTCTTGCTCAACCGACAACGGACGAGTTAATGACGCTGGTTAACAAGTTCATTGAAGAAAAAACAATCTGCTAATCCACGAGATGCGGCCCAATTTACTGCTTAGGAGAAGATCATGGGTTTGTTCGATAAACTGAAATCTCTGGTTTCCGACGACAAGAAGGATACTGGAACTATTGAGATCATTGCTCCGCTCTCTGGCGAGATCGTCAATATCGAAGACGTGCCGGATGTCGTTTTTGCGGAAAAAATCGTTGGTGATGGTATTGCTATCAAACCAACTGGTAACAAAATGGTCGCTCCGGTTGACGGCACCATTGGTAAAATCTTTGAAACCAACCACGCGTTCTCCATCGAATCTGATAGCGGCGTTGAGTTGTTCGTTCACTTCGGTATCGACACTGTTGAACTGAAAGGCGAAGGCTTCAAGCGTATTGCTGAAGAAGGTCAGCGCGTGAAAGTTGGCGATACTGTGATTGAATTCGATCTCCCGCTGCTGGAAGAGAAAGCCAAGTCTACCCTGACTCCGGTTGTTATCTCCAACATGGACGAAATCAAAGAACTGATCAAACTGTCCGGTAGCGTGACTGTGGGTGAAACCCCGGTTATTCGCATCAAGAAGTAATTCTTGCCGCAGTGAAAAATGGCGCCAATCGGCGCCATTTTTTATGCTTCCGCCAACGGCGGCAAAATCAATTCATCGCTCTCATGTTGCTGGGTGTAGCGCATCACCTCCAGCACGCGTAAGCCTGCGCTGTGTACCGCGTCAGTTAATTCCTTACCTTTCAACAAGCCACTAATGAGCTGGGCGCAAAACAGATCGCCTGTTCCTTTAAGGTCCGTCTTTACCCGAGAATGGGAAATGACATTCTCGCTGTCGGCACTGACCACTACCACCTGCATCTCCTGATTGTCTTCGTTACCAGAGGCGCTGGTAATAACCACCCATTTTAATGTGTCTGAAAGCAAACTTTTTGCTGCGGCAATGGCGCTGTCGAGATCGCGGCAGTTTTTACCGGTCAGGATTTCCAGCTCAAAGATATTTGGCGTAATTCCCTGCGCCAGTGGCAACAAATATTGCCGATACGCCTCCGGAAGATCAGGTTTGACGTAGATACCGCTATCAATATCGCCAATGACCGGATCGACCATAATCAATAAGTCAGGATGGTTTTCGCGTAATACAGTCAGCCACTCGGCAAGTATTTTGATTTGCGACGCGGTTCCCATATAGCCGGTGGTGACAGCGCGCAGCTGGCGCAGCGCATCACGCTCCTGTAGTGCACGTAAATAGCCGCTAAACCATTCATCCGGAATCGCACCACCGTAGAACGTATCATAATGTGGCGTATTGCTGAGCAACACGGTCGGCACGGCAAAGACATTCAGGCCGTTCTGTTTAATAGCAGGCACGGCAATGCTGTTGCCTACGCTGCCATACACCACCTGCGACTGCACAGCGACAATATCCGCCTGCAACGCTCTGCTCTTATCGTTAAACAACAACAAACTACTCATTTAATTTTTCTCCTTGCCGATGATCCTCATCGCATCCCAACCGAAACTTTACCTGATTTTGGCAGTCAAATCGGCTATCACAAAACAAGGATATGGTAATTCAGTGAAGAAAATCATTTGTCTGGTCATTACGCTGTTAATGACACTCCCCGCTTACGCGAAGTTAACTGCCCACGAAGAAGCCCGCATCAACGCCATGCTGGAGGGATTAGCACAGAAAAAGGATTTGATATTTGTGCGCAACGGTGATGAACATACCTGCGATGAAGCAGTTTCGCATCTGAAGTTGAAGCTCGGCAACACGCGCAACCGCATTGATACCGCCGAGCAGTTTATTGATAAAGTGGCTTCGTCATCATCGATTACCGGTAAGCCGTATATCGTGAAGATGCCCGGTAAGAGCGATGAGAATGCACAGCCTTTTTTACATGCGTTAATTGCGCAGACGGATAAAACGGTGCCTGCGCAATAATCTTAAATCCCCGCCCCCTGGCTAAAGTGCTCTTCCCCGAATACCCCGGTGGAAAGGTAGCGATCGCCGCGATCGCAGATGATCGCCACCACCACCGCGCCAGGGTTAGCTTTTGCCACGCGTATCGCGCCAGCAACCGCACCGCCAGAGCTTACGCCGCAGAAAATCCCTTCCCGCACCGCCAGTTCACGCATGGTGTTTTCCGCATCGCGCTGATGAATATCCAGCACCTCATCCACCAGCGAAGCGTTAAAGATGCCTGGCAGATATTCCGCAGGCCAGCGGCGAATGCCGGGAATGCTGCTGCCCTCTTCCGGTTGCAGGCCGACAATTGTCACAGTACTGGATTGCTCGCGCATAAAGCGTGACACGCCGGTAATGGTGCCGGTCGTCCCCATGCTGGAGACAAAATGGGTAATGCGCCCGCCGGTTTGCTGCCAGATTTCCGGCCCGGTAGTGGTGTAATGGGCGTAAGGGTTATCGGGATTATTGAACTGATCGAGCAGCTTTCCTTCACCACGATTCGCCATTTCAAGCGCCAGATCGCGCGCTCCTTCCATGCCCTGTTCTTTGGTAACCAGAATCAGTTCCGCGCCGTAAGCCAACATCGCCGCACGGCGTTCCTGACTCATGTTGTCCGGCATCAGCAATTTCATGCGATAGCCTTTTAGCGCGGCAATCATCGCCAGCGCAATGCCAGTATTGCCACTGGTGGCTTCAATCAGCACGTCGCCCGGTTTAATTTCCCCGCGCTTTTCCGCCTCGGCGATCATCGATAGCGCCGCACGATCTTTCACCGAGCCTGCCGGGTTATTGCCTTCCAGTTTTAACCACACTTCACTGCCGTTATCCGGCCCCATTCGCTGCAACTTCACCAGAGGCGTATTGCCAATTGTTTGTTCTAATGTACTCACGATCTCTGTCCATACGTGGTGTTGCCTGATGCGACGCTTGCACGTCTTATCAGGCCTACAGGTTACAAACCTTGCCATTAAAAAGCCCGGATCGCGGGAAGCGCCTCCGGGCGTTTAACATTCACTCAACCTATCAGGCGCTTTGTGCGAGAGCAAGTTCCTCATCGCGGGTTTCAATACGCTCGTCGCCGTTATACAGCCGCGCATGTTGCAGACCAACGAATAAACGCTCGCCACGCTGCGGGGCGTCGTCGCCATGCATCACGACCGTCAGCGGTTCGTTGTACCACCCCAGCGGCTGCACGACTAATTGGGTGTAGTGCCCTTTCGGGCTGGCTTCCAGCACCTGGACCGGCAGTGGCGATTCAAGGCTGGTGCGGCGGCTGATATCCACTTCCCACGGGCGCAGGAAGAGATCCACCGGCCCCTGATACGCAGGCGTATACCCCAGCGGCCAGCGATGTGCACCAACGTGGAACTGCCCGCCGCGAATGGTTCCCTGCAGGCGGTTTACTTCGCCCATAAATTCGAGCACAAAACGGGTCGCTGGTTCGCGCCATACCTGGTCCGGCGCATCAGCCTGTTCGATATTGCCCTGGCTCATCACCACTACACGATCGGCTACTTCAGTCGCTTCTTCCTGGTCGTGGGTCACGAACACGCTGGTGAATTTCAGCTCTTCGTGGAGTTGACGCAGCCAGCGACGCAGTTCTTTACGCACCTGCGCATCCAGCGCGCCAAAGGGTTCATCGAGCAGCAGAATTTGCGGTTCCACAGCCAGCGCGCGCGCCAGCGCCACGCGCTGTTTCTGGCCGCCAGAAAGCTGGGCCGGATAACGATCCGCCAGATGGGCAAGCTGCACCATCTCCAGCAATTTTGTCACTTTCGCTTTGATGGCTGCGGCATTCGGGCGCTCGCGACGCGGCAGCACCGTCAGGCCGAAAGCGATATTGTCGAACACCGTCATATGGCGAAACAGCGCGTAATGCTGAAACACGAAACCGACTTTACGATCGCGCGCGTGCAGGCGGCTGACGTCGGTGCCGTGGAAGCGAATATGCCCACTGGTTTGATGCTCCAGCCCGGCAATAATGCGCAGCAGCGTGGTTTTCCCGGAACCGGACGGCCCCAGCAATGCGACCATCTGACCAGAAGGAATATCCAGTGAGATATCGTTCAGCACCTGGGTGCGACCAAACGACTTCTTAATATTGGCAATCTCAATGCTCATGATGTTCCTCCTGCTGCGCGCGTTTTTCCTGATTTTCCAGGCGCCACTGCAACATACTCTTTAAAAACAGGGTGATAATCGCCATCAGCGTCAACAACGCGGCGGCGGTAAAGGAGCCGACGGTGTTGTAGTCCTGCTCCAGCAATTCAATCTGTAACGGCAGCGACAGGGTTTCGCCGCGAATCGAGCCGGAAACCACAGATACCGCGCCAAACTCGCCAATCGCGCGGGCGTTGGTCAGCACCACGCCATAAAGCAGCGCCCAGCGAATATTCGGCAATGTGACGCGGCGGAACATCTGCCAGCCAGACGCGCCAAGCAAAATCGCCGCTTCGTCTTCCTGGCTGCCCTGGCTTAACATCACCGGCACCAGCTCGCGCACCACAAACGGACACGTCACGAAGATGGTGACCAGCACCATTCCCGGCCAGGAGAACATAATTTGCAGATTATGTTCATCCAGCCAGCCGCCCAGCGGGCCGTTAGAGCCGTAGAACAGCAGATACACCAGGCCTGCGACCACCGGAGAGACGGCAAACGGGATATCCAGCAGCGTCAGCAGCAACTGACGCCCAGGAAAATCAAAACGTGTCACCAGCCAGGCCAGCAGGATGCCGAACACCAGGTTCACCGGCACGGCAATCAGCGCAATCATTACCGTCAGCCAGATGGCGTGCAGCATGTCTGGATCGGCCAGATTCTGTAAAACCGGCATCAACCCTTTGCTGAATGCCTGTACGAAGATGTAAATCATCGGCACCAGCAGGATGAACGCCGAAACCAGCATCCCGGTGCCAATCAGAAACCATTTGCCCCAGTTAATCGGGCGCGCGTCATAACGCTTCAATTGGGTAACTTCCGCCATTAATGACCTACCACACGCCGACCAAAGCGACTTTGCAGAGTGTTAATTGAGAACAACAGCAGGAGGGATGCCGCGAGGATCACCGAGGCAATCGCGCTCGCCGCCGGGTAATCAAACTCCTGTAAGCGAACGAAAATCATCAGCGACGTCACTTCCGTCTTCCAGGCGATGTTCCCGGCGATAAAAATTACCGCGCCAAACTCACCGAGGCTACGGGTAAACGACAGCGCCACGCCCGCCACCAGCGCCGGAGAAAGCTCCGGCAGCACCACTTTACAGAAACTCTGCCAGCGCGTTGCGCCGAGCGTTTCTGCCGCTTCTTCATATTCCGGGCCTAACTCTTCCAGCACCGGCTGCACGGTACGCACCACAAACGGAATGCTGGTAAAGGCCATCGCTACCGCAATCCCCAGCCAGGTGTAGGTGACTTTGATATCAAACTTCGCCAGCCATTCACCGTAAAAACCGTTCACAGAAAAGAGCGAGGCCAGCGTCAAACCGGCCACCGCCGTTGGCAGCGCAAAGGGTAAATCCATCAGTGCATCAAGCAGCGTGCGGCCAGGGAAGCGATAACGGGTTAAAATCCACGCCATCAGCAGGCCGAAAACGCCGTTAAAAATCGAAGCCACAAACGCCGACAGCAGCGTCACTTTGTAGGCCGCGACCACCTGCGGGTTGGTGATCACTTCCCAGTACTGCGCCCAGCTCATCTCAGAAAGCTGCATCACCAGCGCGGAGAGCGGCAGCAGCAAAATCAGGCACACAAACAGCAGACTGGTGCCAAGGCTTAAGGTAAAGCCCGGCAGCACGCGTCTTGATGAAACTGCAAACATCAGTTACGCCCCGCCGCTAACAGCTTGTCTAACTCGCCGCCGCTGGTGAAGTGAGTTTTCATCACTTCCGGCCAGGAGCCAAATTTGTCTTCCACGCGGAACAGCTCGGTCTGCGGGAATTTATCTTTCAGTTTGTCCATGACTTCCGGATTATTTACGCGGTAGTAATAGTCGGTGATGATGGTCTGCGCCTGCGGGCTATAGAGCCAGTTCAGGTAGGCTTTGGCAGCTTTTTCTGTGCCGTTGGCCTGCACGTTTTTATCGACCCATGCCACCGGAAATTCCGCCAGAATGTTGGTTTTCGGAATAACGACTTCAAAGCCCTGCGCTTCGTACTGTTTGCGGATATTGTTCACTTCCGATTCAAAGCTAATCAGTACGTCGCCCAGGCCGCGCTCGGCAAAAGTGGTGGTCGCACCACGACCGCCGGTATCGAACACTTCAACGTTTTTCAGGAACTGGGTCATAAACTGTTCGGTTTTGGCTTTATCGCCACCGTCAGCTTTATCCGCTGCGCCCCACGCGGCTAAATAGGTGTAACGCGCGTTACCGGACGTTTTCGGGTTCGGGAAAATCAGCTTCACGTCGGAGCGCACCAGGTCGTTCCAGTCGTGGATATTCTTCGGGTTGCCCTTACGCACCAGGAAACCCATGGTGGAGTAGAACGGCGAACTATTATTCGGCAGGCGCGACTGCCAGTCCGCCGGGATCAGCTTGCCTTTGTCATGCAGGATTTGTACGTCGGTCACCTGGTTATAAGTTACAACGTCTGCTTTTAAGCCCTGCAAAATCGCCAGCGCCTGTTTTGATGACCCGGCATGAGATTGTTTTATCGTCAGTTTGTCGCCGCCGTTATCTTTGGCCCATTGCTGTTCAAACGGCGGGTTCAGGGCGGCAAACAGCTCGCGGGAGACGTCATAAGAACTGTTCAGCAGTTCCGTTGCCTGTACATGGCCCGCCAGCAGCAGAGAAGCGACCAGCGCGAGTGAGTTCTTTTTCAGTAAGTTAACGGCCATTGCGCACCCTTATAAATTTAATGACTTTCTAATAGCCATCATATTTATAACGGACGTGAAAGGAGTAACGGTTTTATATACCGTTTGGTGATTTGGAAGTTGAAAAGGGAATAAGACGAAATCCTCCCCACACATGCAGGGAGGAAACAGAGGTGAATCAGATACCGACGCTAACCGTCTCCGGCAGTGTGCTGCCGCCATCAATCACATTCTGTGTACCGGTTAAATAGCTGGATTCATCCGATGCGAGGAAGGCTGCCAGTTCGCCGACTTCCAGCGGATCGGCGAGGCGACGCATCGGGATTGCTTTTGCCATTTCAGTCAACACCGATTCTGGATCTTCCGGGTTCGACTGACGGGCAATACTTTCCGCCATTGGCGTGCGCACGTAGCCCGGACAAATCGCATTTACGCGAATACCAGACTGCGCGTACTCCACCGCCAGCGATTTAGTCAGGCCAACAATCGCCGCTTTCGTTAAGGCATACGCCGTTTCGCCAGGATCGGCCACCATATCGCCAGTGACTGAAGACATCATCACAATGCGGCCATCTTTGCGGGCAATCATCTCCGGCAGCACCGCCTTTGTGACGTTCCATACGCCTTTAATATTGATATCAATATGGAAATCGCGATCGTCATCGCTCATATCGAGGAAACTGCCCAGGCGACAAACGCCTGCGTTATTCACCAGGATATCAATGCGCCCTTCTTTTTCCTTCGCGCGCTTGATAGCAGCAGCTACCGACGCGGGGTCACGCACATCGGCGACAACCGCCGTACAGCGATGACCACGACCACACAGTTCGTCCGCCAGCTTTTCGATCTCAGG
This sequence comes from Escherichia sp. E10V5, assembly GCF_004212315.1. Classification (NCBI taxonomy): domain Bacteria; kingdom Pseudomonadati; phylum Pseudomonadota; class Gammaproteobacteria; order Enterobacterales; family Enterobacteriaceae; genus Escherichia; species Escherichia sp. E10V5. The sequence continues at coordinate 38,902 of NZ_RHJM01000023.1, read as the reverse complement.
GGAGATATCCAGCAAGATTAGATTCGCGCCATGACGTGCAAAAGTTCTGGCAATTCCTTCGCCAATTCCCTGCAATGCGCCTGTAATCAGTGCTGTCTTGCCCGTGAGTTTACCCATTTCAAGTTTCTCCTTTTGAATACAGAGCATTACGCTCTATTGTCCTTACCATACCTGAATGACAGATCAATGCTGAGGAGTGGATCTAAATTCAGGAAAATCTTAAGTAAAATCTTCCATAACCACAACGCTGTCATTGTACACATTCACTGCTGTACATAATCAGGCAGGGAGATATGATTCACTCCAGATGAAATTATTCGAAGGCAAATATTTAAGGTGATTGTATATGCAACTTGAAAAGATGATTACAGAAGGCTCGAATGCCGCCTCGGCTGAAATTGACCGCGTTTCGACACTGGAGATGTGCCGGATTATCAACGATGAAGATAAAACCGTACCACTCGCCGTTGAGCGCGTACTGCCAGATATTGCAGCGGCGATCGATGTTATTCACGCCCAGGTGAGCGGCGGCGGCCGTCTGATTTACATCGGTGCGGGGACCTCTGGTCGTCTGGGTATTCTTGATGCCAGTGAATGTCCGCCGACCTACGGCGTGAAACCGGGCCTGGTAGTTGGTTTGATTGCTGGCGGCGAATATGCCATTCAGCACGCGGTGGAAGGCGCGGAAGATAGCCGGGAAGGCGGCGTTAACGATCTGAAAAGTATTAATTTAACGGCACAGGATGTGGTGGTTGGTATTGCCGCCAGCGGTCGTACGCCGTATGTGATTGCCGGACTGGAATACGCCCGCCAGCTCGGTTGCCGCACAGTGGGAATTTCCTGTAATCCGGGGAGCGCCGTTTCAACTACCGCAGAGTTTGCTATTACGCCGATTGTTGGGGCTGAAGTGGTTACCGGTTCTTCGCGAATGAAAGCAGGCACGGCGCAGAAACTGGTGCTCAATATGCTCTCCACCGGTCTGATGATTAAGTCAGGCAAAGTGTTCGGCAACCTGATGGTCGATGTGGTCGCCACCAATGAAAAACTGCATGTACGCCAGGTCAATATCGTTAAAAACGCCACCGGATGTAGCGCTGAGCAAGCGGAAGCGGCATTGGTTGCCTGCGACCGCCATTGTAAAACGGCTATTGTGATGGTGCTGAAAAATCTCGATGCCGCAGAAGCTAAAAAACGCCTGGATCAACATGGCGGCTTTATTCGCAAAGCTCTGGAAAAGGAATAACCCATGGCTAAAGAGATCAGCAGTGAACTTCTGAACACCATTCTTACCCGGGTCGGTGGCCCGGGAAACATCGCCAGCTGTGGTAACTGTATGACGCGTCTGCGTCTAGGTGTACATGACAGTTCACTGGTTGATCCCGATATCAAAACCCTGGAAGGTGTAAAGGGCGTCATTTTGACCAGCGATCAGGTGCAAGTGGTCTTTGGGCCGGGCAAAGCGCATCGTGCCGCAAAAGCCATGAGCGAGTTGCTGGGCGAAGCACCCGTGCAGGATGCCGCAGAGATCGCCGCCCAGAATAAACGCCAGTTAAAAGCCAGACAAACTTCCGGCGTGCAACAATTTCTCGCCAAATTCGCCACCATCTTTACACCGCTGATCCCCGGTTTTATTGCTGCGGGTCTGTTGCTGGGGATAGCGACGCTAATCGCCACGGTGATGCACGTTCCGGCAGATGCTCAGGGAACGCTGCCCGACGCGCTGAATTTTATGAAGGTGTTCAGCAAAGGCTTGTTCACCTTCCTGGTAATTCTGGTGGGCTATAACGCGGCCCAGGCGTTCGGCGGCACGGGCGTCAATGGCGCAATTATTGCCGCGCTCTTTTTGCTCGGTTATAACCCTGCTGCCACCACTGGTTACTACGCCGGATTTCACGATTTCTTCGGTCTGCCCATCGATCCGCGCGGCAATATTATCGGCGTGTTGATTGCCGCCTGGGCCTGCGCCCGCATTGAAGGCATGGTGCGCCGCTTTATGCCGGACGATCTCGACATGCTGCTGACCTCGTTAATCACTCTGTTGATCACCGCTACGCTTGCGTACCTGATCATTATGCCGCTGGGCGGCTGGCTGTTTGAAGGCATGTCGTGGCTGTTTATGCACCTGAACAGTAATCCGCTCGGTTGTGCGGTTTTAGCCGGGCTGTTCCTGATCGCCGTGGTGTTTGGCGTGCATCAGGGCTTCATTCCTGTTTATCTGGCTTTAATGGACAGTCAGGGGTTCAACAGCTTATTTCCCATCCTTTCGATGGCGGGCGCGGGCCAGGTAGGCGCGGCGCTGGCGCTCTACTGGCGAGCGCAACCGCACAGTGCACTACGCAGTCAGGTGCGCGGGGCGATAATTCCCGGTCTGCTGGGCGTTGGTGAACCGTTGATTTACGGCGTCACACTGCCCCGCATGAAGCCGTTTGTTACCGCCTGTTTAGGCGGCGCGGCGGGCGGTTTGTTTATCGGACTGATAGCCTGGTGGGGTCTGCCAATGGGCTTAAACAGCGCCTTCGGACCGTCTGGCCTGGTGGCACTACCGCTGATGACTTCCGCTCAAGGTATCCTTCCGGCAATGGCGGTATATGCAGGTGGGATTCTGGTGGCATGGGTTAGTGGGTTTATTTTCACCACGTTCTTTGGCTGCCGTAACGTCAATCTGGACTGATTATGAAACGGACAATGCTCTATCTTTCTCTGCTGGCTGTCAGCTGTAGCGTCAGCGCCGCAAAATACCCTGTTCTGACAGAAAGTTCGCCAGAGAAAGCAGGGTTCAATGTCGAACGGCTTAACCAGATGGATCGCTGGATTAACCAGCAAGTTGATGCCGATTATCCCGGCGTAAACCTACTGATTATTAAAGATAATCAGATTGTGTATCGCAAAGCCTGGGGGATGGCGAAAAAGTACGATGGCAGCGTGTTGATGGCGCAGCCTATAAAAGCCACCACCGAGACGCTGTATGACCTGGCCTCAAATACCAAAATGTACGCCACTAACTTCGCTCTGCAAAAGCTGATGAGCGAAGGCAAACTGCATCCTGACGATCTGATTGCGAAATATATTCCAGGGTTTGCCGACAGTCCAAATGACACCATCAAAGGCAAAAACACGCTGCGGATTTCTGATCTGCTGCATCACAGCGGCGGTTTCCCGGCGGACCCACAATACCCGAATAAAGCGGTCGCGGGCGCGTTATATTCGCAGGATAAAGGCCAGACGCTGGAGATGATCAAGCGCACGCCGCTGGAGTATCAGCCCGGCAGCAAACATATCTACAGCGATGTCGATTATATGTTGCTTGGATTTATCGTCGAGTCAGTTACTGGCCAGCCGCTTGACCGCTATGTTGAAGAGTCGATTTATCGACCACTCGGCCTGACGCATACGGTATTTAACCCGCTGCTGAAAGGCTTTAAACCGCAGCAAATTGCCGCGACGGAACTGAACGGCAATACCCGCGATGGCGTGATCCACTTTCCGAATATCCGCACCTCCACTATCTGGGGTCAGGTGCACGATGAAAAAGCGTTCTATTCGATGGGCGGCGTTTCCGGACACGCAGGTTTGTTTTCCAATACCGGCGATATTGCGGTGTTAATGCAAACGATGCTGAACGGCGGTGGCTATGGTGATGTGAAGCTGTTCAGTGCGGAAACGGTGAAGATGTTCACCACCAGCTCAAAGGAGGACGCCACTTTTGGCCTTGGCTGGCGCGTGAATGGTAATGCCACCATGACGCCGACGTTTGGCACGCTGGCAAGCCCGCAAACGTACGGTCACACGGGCTGGACCGGGACGGTAACCGTTATCGATCCGGTCAATCATATGGCGATTGTGATGTTAAGCAACAAGCCCCATTCGCCAGTTGCCGATCCACAAAAAAATCCCAATATGTTCGAAAGCGGTCAGTTACCGATTGCAACTTATGGTTGGGTAGTTGATCAGGTGTATGCGGCGTTAAAGCAGAAGTAATAAAAAGGCCAGTCAGTTTTGTTACTGGCTGGCCTGAGACTGCTGACAAACGCAATACTGCCTGATGCGCTACGCTTATCAGGCCTACGCGGCCCCTGCAATGTATTGAATTCGCACGATTTGTAGGCCGGATAAGACGTTTACGTCGCATCCGGCGTGTACAACGCGCACTTTATCAACAATCTGAAGCCAGTCAGTAATGCTATTGACTTGCCTTTAATCATCGAATCAGAAACGCTTACAGCGCCATCAACTTGTCCAGCGACGGCGCGAAGTAATAGCCGCCGGTTACCGGTTTGGTGAAACGCAACATCGCATCACGCTTACCATCGGTATCGCCAAACATGCTCAGCAGTTGCTGCTCAATGTTATGCAGACGCGCACAGTAGGCGCAGAAGTACAGACCGTGCGTGCCACTGGCGGTGCCGTACGGCAGGCTCTGGCGAACAATCTTCAGTCCTTTGCCATCTTCTTTCAGATCAACACGGGTCAGGTGAGAAGTTTCCGGACGTTCGTCGCCATCAATCTCTTCGTTGGCTTCTTTGGTACGGCCGATCATCATCTCCTGATCGTGAACGCTCATACGGTTGAGTTGCTTCAGGTTGTGCTCCCAACGCTGCACAAACACATAGCTGCCGCCCGCATCCACGCCGTCTTTGATAACCGCAACTTCGCGACGCGTCTCTTCACCCGCCGGGTTTTCTGTGCCGTCAACAAAGCCGCTCAGGTCACGCTCTTCCACCCAACGGAAGCCGTGGATCTCTTCTTTCACTTCAATGCAGTCACCAAAGGCTTCCATCGCCGCCTGGGCGACAGAAAAGTTTACGTCATGACGCAGAGAAAGAATGTGGATTAACACATCGAACTGAGTGGTCGGCGCAAGACCTTTGCCGTAGCCCGGAAAATCTTTCAGCTCTTCGGCACCAACGCCGCCGCTCAGAGCACGCCAGGTGTTGTTACCAAAGGCAACGACTGCACCAAGATGTGCGTCCGGGAATTTCGCTTCAAAAGTTGCCAGTTTGTCGGCAAATGTTTTACTGGCCGCACGCAGGGCATCAACTTCCCCTTTTACGTTGGCTTCGATCCAAATCGCCGCGCGGCAATGTTCTGGCAAAATGCCACTCTGAACCTGAGACATTGTTCCTCCTGAAAATAATAATGCCACGCAATCCGTGGCATTGTTGGGCGCTATTTTACGTGTTTTTTGTGATTAGCGGTTTGCTCAGACGCAAATTAACGTCGCCAGATAATTTTACTGACTTTCCAGTTTTTCAAGGTATCGTCCGAAGGCATTAACCCTTCAGGACCACTCCATTCACCGCTGAACTGGTAGCTAATATGTTGACTGCCTTCAGCTTTACATTCGACAGCACGATCATCACCATCTGCTTTTTGGCAATTGCCAAATGCTTTGCTGTAAAGGTCGCTAAACGGTGTACCGATTTTAACACCGGTGTCAGCAGGAATATTGCTGTCTGAAACGTCAATGCGGCTGATTGTACCTTGCTCACCATTGATGACCATCGCCACGCTGTCGCCTTTCATCACTTCAAAAAAGCGCACTACATTACCGTTAGCGGTTTTCATTCCGCTGCGCAGACGATAATCACCATCAAGCGCATCGGCAATAGCTTGTTCTTGTAATGGTGTGGACGCCGTTAATTCACCCACGCCCTGCTCGCTCACTTTGGTAGATGAACCAAACCAGTTCCACGGATTAGCGGCAGACCAGTTAACTGACGACATAGTGGAACAGCCGGTCAGCATCAACGGCATAGCGCATAACATTAAACGCAGCGATTTCATCTCACTTCCTTTGGTTATTCAATAACGTTGCTTGGAGTGCAAATTTGCAAAAAAGTGCCGTTAGAGGTAGATGACAAACACAAAATTGCCTGATGCGCTACGCTTATCAGGCCTGCTTTTTCCTGCAATATCTTGAATTTTCGATGTTTTGTAGGCCGGATAAGGCGTTCACGCCGCATCCGGCATAAACAAAGCGCACCTCTGCGTTATTCTTTTTCTTCATTAAAACAAGCGCGTAAACGTCGATTAGTCAGCAGCCAGATTAACGCCACAATATCCGCCACTACCAGCGCCAGACCGATTCCGCTAACCGATTCACCGTTCAGCCACAGCCACGGTTGCCAGCAAAGTAAAACCACTTGCGCCAACAGCAACAGAAAATAGAGCCCATGCCAGATACGGGGAAACGTAGCCCGCCGACCACTCAGCAAAAACGCCAGCACTGCTGGAATGCCGGGAATTAACCCCAGCCAGAAATTATCATGATCGGGATAAAACAGATTCAGCAGCGCAGTACCCTGCTCACGCGACGCACCGGCAATCACAAACAGCACCCAGGTTCGCGCCTGAAGCAGTAGCACAAGCCAGAAGAGAAAAGGTAAACGCAGGCGTCCGTGCGCATCATAATGGACAGGATGAAACTCAGTACTCTTCATCTTCAATCAAACGCTTACCCAGACTCAGCACATCAGCGTGTTCATATCCCAGGCGTTCGTACATTCCGAGCACCATGTCATTGTCTTCCGGCACGTTGATCTGAATTTTCGGGCAACCGCGGGCAATGAGCTTTTTCTCCAGCCGATTAAGCAACGCGTTAGCAATGCCGCGCCCGCGAAACTCCGGATGCACGCCAAGATAATAAGCAGACCCACGATGCCCGTCATAACCGCCCATCACCGTTCCCACCACTTCACCATTCACTTCCGCGACCAGGAACAAACTGACGTCATGGTTCATCTTGCGTTCGATGTCCATTTCCGGATCGTTCCACGGACGCAGCAAGTCGCAACGCTCCCAAAGGGTGATGACCTCTTCGAAATCTTCCTGGCGAAATACGCGTATCTCCATGGTATGAGTTACCTTTTTGGGGGTTAAAAGGGTGATTATGGCGTGAACGACCGAATTAGCCAATATCTGACGAAAATCGGTTGAAAAAGTGGCATAATGACGCGTTGTCATTTATTGAAATGAAAAGTAAAACAATTCTCACCAGCAAACCGTCGTAACGGATTACGCGATACGATATAACATCTGGAACTTCATTATTACAACTCAGGCCGTATGAGCACTTTTAAACCACTAAAAACACTCACTTCGCGCCGCCAGGTGCTGAAAGCCGGATTGGCTGCCCTGACGTTGTCAGGAATGTCACAAGCCATCGCCAAAGAAGAACCTTTAAAAACCAGCAACGGACACACTAAGCCGAAAGCCAAAAAAGCTGGGGGCAAGCGGATAGTCGTTCTCGATCCGGGTCACGGCGGGATTGATACCGGTGCGATTGGCCGCAACGGGTCAAAAGAAAAACACGTGGTGCTGGCAATCGCCAAAAACGTCCGTTCAATTTTGCGCAATCATGGCATTGATGCGCGGCTGACGCGTTCTGGCGATACCTTTATTCCACTGTACGATCGCGTTGAAATCGCCCATAAACATGGCGCTGACCTGTTTATGTCAATTCACGCCGACGGCTTTACTAACCCGAAAGCCGCTGGTGCATCGGTCTTTGCCCTCTCTAACCGTGGCGCAAGTAGCGCGATGGCAAAATATTTGTCGGAACGCGAAAACCGTGCTGATGAAGTTGCCGGGAAAAAGGCGACCGACAGGGATCACCTATTGCAACAAGTGCTGTTTGATCTGGTGCAAACAGATACCATTAAAAATAGTCTGACGCTCGGCTCGCATATTCTGAAGAAGATTAAGCCGGTGCATAAACTGCACAGCCGCAACACCGAACAAGCGGCATTTGTGGTGTTGAAATCACCGTCGGTTCCTTCGGTGCTGGTGGAAACTTCGTTTATCACCAACCCGGAAGAAGAACGGCTATTAGGCACGGCGGCGTTTCGTCAGAAAATCGCCACAGCGATTGCTGAAGGCGTGATCAGTTATTTCCACTGGTTTGATAACCAGAAAGCACACTCGAAAAAGCGGTAAGTTATGAAACCCGACGCACACCAGGTTAGACAGTTTCTCCTCGACCTTCAGGGTACAATTTGCCAGCAACTGGCCGCCGTAGATGGCGCAGAGTTTGTCGAAGATAGCTGGCAACGTGAAGCTGGTGGCGGCGGGCGTAGTCGGGTGTTGCGTAATGGTGGTGTTTTCGAACAGGCGGGCGTCAACTTTTCTCACGTCCACGGCAACGCGATGCCCGCTTCCGCGACCGCTCATCGCCCGGAACTTGCCGGGCGCAGTTTCGAGGCGATGGGCGTATCGCTGGTAGTGCATCCGCATAATCCGTACGTTCCCACCAGCCACGCGAATGTGCGGTTTTTTATTGCCGAAAAACCGGGTGCCGATCCCGTCTGGTGGTTTGGCGGCGGCTTCGACTTAACTCCATTCTATGGTTTTGAAGAAGACGCCATTCACTGGCATCGCACCGCCCGTGACCTGTGCCTGCCATTTGGTGAAGACGTTTATCCCCGTTACAAAAAGTGGTGCGACGATTACTTCTACCTCAAACATCGCAACGAACAGCGCGGCATTGGCGGGCTGTTCTTTGATGATCTGAACACGCCAGATTTCGACCACTGTTTTGCCTTTATGCAGGCGGTAGGCAAAGGCTACACCGACGCTTACTTACCGATTGTTGAACGGCGTAAAGCAATGGAATACGGCGAACGCGAGCGCAATTTCCAGTTGTACCGCCGCGGGCGCTATGTCGAGTTCAACCTGGTATGGGATCGCGGGACGCTGTTTGGTTTACAAACCGGCGGGCGCACCGAGTCTATTCTGATGTCGATGCCGCCACTGGTACGCTGGGAGTATGATTATCAGCCAGAAGCAGGCAGCCCGGAAGCGGCGTTGAGTGAGTTTATTAAGGTCAGGGATTGGGTGTAACTCCCTCATCCCAACTCCTGCATCCGCTGATGCAGTGTCAGTGACGGCTTCTCGGCAAACAGTTGCTGATAATCCGTGGCAAATTGCCCCAGATGCCAGAATCCCCACTGCATGGCGGCGTCTTTTACCGTCATACTTTGCGACCACGGACTAATCAGTTCACGGCGCACGGCGTTCAGGCGAATGCGTTTTAGCCACGCATTCGGGCCAATGCCCAAAATAGCGTGAAATGCGTTTTGTAAGGTACGGCGGCTAACGTGCAGTTGATTACACAAGTCCAGTACGGTTACCGGTTCGGACATGTTTTCCAGCACATATTCACGGGCGCGGGAAAGCAAACGTCGGTAACTCTGATGACTAATACTTTCCGCTGTCACCATTGGTTGCGCTTCTTCCAGCATCGCCCCCATCGCCATCAGCAAATTATCCCCCAGCACTTTACGCACCGCAGGCTGATGAAGATTCTCCGGGTTCTCGCAAAATGTCGCCAGCGCCTGTTGGACAAAGCCCCACAGCGCGGCTTTATGCTGCTCTTTCACTTCCAGCGCCGACTGGTTACGTAACATATGCAGCACCCTTTCCGGGTTATGCAAAAAGTTAGCCTGCCGGGTAATGACATCTTCAGAAAGCACTACGCCAAGGATCGTATAATCATCCGGTGTACTCAGCTCAAACTCGGTGCCGCCAGGGCGCGTGGCAATTTCCGCGCGTCCCAGGCATTGTGAGCCGATAAATCCCTGTTCGCCGCGTGTCGCCGGAATACCAAACCAGAAAGAGTTCGGCCAGACCAGGCACGACTGACGCAGTGCCAGACCAGTGTATTCACGGAAAACCTGAATATCATCAAGCAGAATTTCCGTAAATTCACCATGAAACTTGCCCGGATGCAGCTGATCGTAAATCTGCTGCCAGGCGGTAATCGTCAAAGCATGTTCATAGACATCCGTTGTCTGTCGTTGATGAACATTATCCACTTCGACCTTCGGCGTAAGCTTCAGGTTTTCGGATAAGGGTTCATGATAAAGATGGTGCAAATTAGCTGTACGGGGCTTTTTCATGATGTTAATGCCGGGTGTTATATGACACCCGGCACCTCCGACAGATTAATGGGGCTTGAGACGATAACGACTACTGCGTTTACGTAACGTCCCGGCAGAAAAGAGCTGTTCGAGCGCATTTCTGGCTTTTTCCAACGGCCAGCCAAAGTGGGCAGCCACTTCTCCTGCCGTCATTCCCTGACGTACTGATGTTAACAGCGCCAACAACTCGTCAGCAGATTCCGCAACGATAGCTGGCACGCAGGGTTCCTTTACAGCTTGCTTCGGCTGGCGGTTAAAGCCAGTAACCAGCCACTGGGTGTCATCGTCTGGCCGACCGATCTCCTTGCGGCTAATGACGCGCCCGGTACGCATCGCAGCAGCACAACCTGCGTCCAGCGCCGCACGACACGCCGCCAGATCGCCTTCCACCACCAGCGTCAACCTACCAGGGTCAAGTACTTCATGACTGAGCAGACGTACGTTGGCCGCTTTCAGCATGGCATCCGCCGCATCGATTGCTGCGACCATGCCGTCCACTTCCAGCAATCCCAGTGCATTGATCATCGGCAACCTCCGTTACGCACGCTGGATTGGATTCCGCGCGATTTCCAGCACTGCATCGGTAAAGGCATTACAGGCCGCTTTACACGCCGCCTGGCTTCCCGTTAAGAATGCGGCGGAATAGTTGGTTTCTGACGGCGGCGGGACATAAGTCACCAGCTGTACGTCGGCAGATTTTAACGCTGCATCAATGCCATAAGTCGCTTCCAGCGGCGGCGCCACCAGATACGCCATCGGATCGCCAAGTGTAATACCCGCAGTGGAAGAGAGATAAGAACCAGTACGCGAAACCACATGTGCAAGGAATGCCGTATCTTGCGCATCGTTGGCCCACTGGAAGGCCGCACCGTTTTCAATATGCGCAACCATTGCATCCAGACCAGCACGCACTTCCGCCGGGTTTGGCCCGCCCAGCATAATCAGCACTTCACCGGCAGTCGGTGACGGGCCGTGTGCGGCTCCTGCATACAGCGAGCGGCCATACACCACTTCCACCATCGCCTGTTTGGTCGCTTCATCAGCGGCAATGTAGGTGACGTCATCGGAGTCGGCGGAAATCAGCCCAAGGCTACGAATATGCGGTGGCAATTTCAGCTCACGCGCAAAATCGGCGTTAACGGAGGCAATCACCCGCATGGCGGTGACCGACGGTCGAATCAAATCTAAAGCTGGCATGATGCCTCCTTATCGGGTCATGTTGATGCCGGATGCTTTCTGCTCCAGCATACGTTTCGCCAAATCCACAATAACTGCTGCGGCTTCAACTGGCGGCGTGCCGCCCTGGTGAATGTTAGAGATACAGGTGCGATCGGCCTCAACGGTGGTCGCCATACGCGGCGAGTAAACGGCGTAGCAGGAGAGACTTTCTGACTGCCCTAACCCCGGGCGTTCGCCCACCAGCAGGATCACCACTTTCGCGCCGAGGATCTCACCGATCTGATCTTCAATTTTCACGCGACCGTAACGCACAAAGAACGGCGTGCCGACTTTCAAACCAGCCTGTTTCAGGCCCGCCATCAGCGGTGGCAGGATCTCTTCATAGTTCACGGTGATCGCGTCAGTAGACAGGCCATCAGAAATAACGACCTGTACGTCCGGACTGGCGACACACTGTGATTTCAGGGCTTCAACAGCTTCTGCACACAGGCGGCGACCCATATCCGGGCGAGTCAGGTAGAGATTTTTGTCGCTAATTTCAGAGCGCACTTCCAGCAAGCCCTGCGCTTTCACCCACTCTTCCGGCACTTCTTTCAGTACGGTATCTTTCGAACGAGAGTGATCGGCCAGGAAACGCAGCAGCGCCTGGGTACGCGGACGCGGACCAGCACGACCGGTACAAACGCGGGCCACGGTGCTGCGGCGCAGTTCTGTTAATACGTCTGCGCGATGCGGATTTTCAACGCCAATCCACGCCTTCGCTTCAGCGGAACCTAAATCCAGCACACAGCTTTCCGAGGTCACCGGTGCCGAACAGGCTGTGGTGGTGCATTTGGCTTCTGACGGCGCGGGGGCTGCTTGTCCCATTGACGCCATCACGCTGCGTACAATTTCTTCAATCTGTTTTTGATCCATGATGTGTTATCTCCGCGTCATCAGAAGAACAGTGACGGATCGCCCGCCCGTTTGGTCAGGCGACCGTTTGCCATAATGCCCATGCTTTCCAGCCAGCGTTCAAACTCCGGTGACGGACGCAGGTTGAGTAACTGACGCACAGTGGCGGTATCGTGGAACGCCGTGGTCTGGTAGTTGAGCATGATGTCATCGCCCAGCGGCATCCCCATGATGTAGTTGCAGCCTGCGGTGGCGAGCAGGATCATCAGGTTTTCGTTGAGGTTCTGGTCAGCGTCAGCGTGGTTGGTGTAGCAGCAGTCACAGCCCATAGAGATGCCGCTCAGCTTGCCCATAAAGTGATCTTCTAAGCCCGCACGAATAATCTGGCGGTCGTTGTAGAGATACTCCGGCCCAATAAAGCCGACCACGGTGTTGACGATAAACGGATCGTAATGACGCGCCAGCCCATAGTTACGCGCTTCCATCGTCACCTGGTCAGCGCCGAAGTTAGCACCTGCGGACAGCGCAGAACCTTGTCCGGTTTCGAAGTAGAGGCAGTTTTCCCCGGCGATACGGTTGAACTCCGCGCCCACTGCGCGCGCTTCATCGAGCATCGCCAGTTCCACGCCAAACTCTTTCAGCCCTTTTTCGCTGCCGCAAATACTCTGGAAAATCAGCCCGCCCGGCGCGCCGCGACGAATCGCTTCAATCTGGGTAGTGACGTGCGCCAGCACGCAGCCCTGGGTCGGAATGTTGTATTTGTCGATCACGCCATAGATGGTATCCAACACGCGACTTAAGTTTTCCACGTCGTCAGTCACTGGGTTAACGCCGATCACCGCATCGCCCACCCCGAAGGAAAGCCCTTCGTAGATTTGCGCGGCGATACTTTGCACGTCGTCACGGGTATCGTTCGGCTGCAAACGGGCGCTAAAGGTGCCCGGAATACCGATGGTGGTATTGGCCTTTTTGATCACCGGCATTTTCTTCGCGCCGTAGATCAGGTCCGCGTTGGAGCAAATCTTCGCTACCGCCGCGACCACTTCCGAGGTCAGCCCTTTGCGGGTAAAGGCAATGTCGTCCACGCTGGTTTCATCGCTCAGCACATACTCACGCAGTTCGCTGATGCTCCAGTTTTTAATCTGGTTGTAGGCCGTTTCGTTAACGTCGTCCTGAATCAGCCGCGTGACGCAGTCATCTTCATAGGCAATCACCGGATTATTGCGGATGTCCGCTACGGTCATTTCCGACAACACCTGCTTTGCCGCCACGCGCTCCTGTGAGCTTGCCGCTGCAACGCCCGCCAGCACATCCCCCGAACGCAGTTCGTTGGCTTTTGCCAGCACCTCTTTTACATCCTTAAACTGATATACATTGCCGAACAATGTGGTCTTTAGTTTCATAAGTCGTTCCCTCAGGAAGGAAATGCGAGTGATTTCACCGTCACCGGCACAACCGATCCGCCAAAAAGAGGCGTACCAATGTCGATATAGTCCCCCGCGCGGACAATCACTTCGTCAATGACTGCCAACGGGAGTTGTTGTAGCTGTGGGCGCAACAACATGCCCAGAGCTTTACCAAAGTCCTGCCCGGCCACCACCAGCAGGGGATGCGGATTCGGAAAACGCGCGACGAAATCGACCAGCGCGTTGATGACCGTCAGTACCGCGGCGTAACGCACAGGCAGCGAGGCGGGAAGCGCCAGCACGTACGCGTCAGTTTTGGGATCAAGATCCAGCTGAATCAGCGCCTGTTGCCAGGCACTCACCAGATCCGTTTCATCAATTGGGATCGCCACCGGCAAATTACGCAGCGGCAGTTGTACGCCCTCCAGCCAGATTGTGCTGCCAGAGAGCGAAAGAGTATGTGCGCCCGCGCCAATCACCGTGGCGCGCACGGTTTGCGCCGGAAACTGCACGTTCATCTCACGCAGGCGCGGATGGTCATGCAGCGCCGTTGCCAGCAGCGGGCCAATATCGGCAAAACAGAACGGATCGGCGGGCTGGTGGCGATAACATTCGCCCACGCCGCCAGAAAGCGTAATGATTTCGGGCGTAACACCTGCGGGCAGTAAACCGGTTTGCATCAATGCCTGCGCGAGCGGCGAGAGCGTTCCGTCAATCACTTCGACAATTAGCGCCGCCATTCGTCGGGTAACCTGCACCAGCTGCGCGCCAGTCAGCGAACGGGCGTCAGTGCCTGCGCCGAAACACTCATCCACAATCATCTGCCCCGGTTTATGGGCGTACACCACGCGCCCCTGGCTGTCGGTTTCCAGCAGGCGACCGCCGACGTTGAGGCAGGCAGTACCACTGATTTTTCCGGCATCGAACAGGGCGTAGTTCGCCGTGCCGCCGCCGATGTCGATATTCAGTACCCGACACAGCCGTTGTTCAGAAAGGGTTTGCGCCCCGGCACCGTGACCCGCAATTACGGATTCGAGATGCGGCCCGGCGCTGGCAACCACAAAATCGCCCAGCGACTGGGAGAGCGTCATCACCGCCGGGCGAGCATTGCGGGTTTTCGCGCTTTCTCCGGTGATGATGATGGCGCCGGAATCAACACTTTCCGGCGCAATGCCCGCAGCCTGATATTGCTCGAGGATTAAAGTTTTCAGCTCCGCTTCTTTTAAACCGCCCTGTTTATCGACAGGGGTAAAGAACACCGGACTTTGCCAGCTAATTTCGCGTTTGATGAATTCGTAGCGCGGCACCTGCGACACCGCCGCACGGTTAACCAGCTCCAGGTGGGAGAAAATCACCTGGGTAGTGGTGGTGCCGATATCGATACCGACGCTTAGTAGCTGGCGAGTGTTCACGATTGCGCCTCCACTTCGGCTTTAGCCGCAGTCGCGTCTTCTTTTGGTACCAGCATCATCGCCACGCCAATTGCCGTTACGCCGCCGATCAACTTGCCGACAATCATCGGGAAGATCATGGCGTTCATGTTGGCAGCGGCGAAGCCTAAGTGGTCGCCCAGAGCGAAGGCTGCGGAAACGGCGAAGGCGCAGTTGATGACTTTGCCGCGAGTATCCATCTGCTTCATCATGCCGAACATCGGGATGTTGTTAGCAAGCGTTGCCACCATGCCGGCTGCCGCGATATTGTTCATATTCAGCACTTTACCGACGCTCATCAGCGGTTTTTCAAACCAGCGGGTCAGCAGCAGCACCATCGGATACGCCCCTAACAGCACGCAGGAGATAGAGCCGATAACTTCAATGGCGCGCATCACCTCACCTGGTTTATCGCCAGGGGCCATGAAGATCGGATCCAGGCCCGGGATCAGTTCCCAGCCAAGCAGGAATTTCACCACCGCGGCAGCAAGGCCGAGGGTAATCAATGCAACAAGGAATTTGGCGAAGATCTGGAAGCCGTTGATCATTTTTTCCGGGATGAATTTCAGCCCCAGCGCCACCAGTACCGCGACGATCAGTACCGGGATCATGTTCATCAGGATCAGGGCAAAGGTGAATTCCACAGGCTGGCCGTTGATTTGTACGCCGGAATACATAGCTACCAGACCACCAGCAATACAGCCAATTGGAATGGTCACAATGCCGGCCAGCACACCGAGCGCCAGATAACGACGGTCAGAAGGTTCGATAATGCCGAGCGCCACCGGAATGGAAAACACAATCGTTGGCCCCATCATCGACCCGAGAATTAACCCAGAGTATAGCCACGCTGCTACGTCGCCGCCCGCCAGCTCTTTGGCGAGGAAGAAGCCGCCCATATCGCACGCCAGCAGCGTTCCGGCGAACATCGACGGGTTGGCGCCGAGCATTTCGTAAACCGGGATGATCACCGGCCCGAGTACGTGGGCCAGTACCGGTGCCAGCGCGGTCATACCGACCATCGCCAGGCCCAGTGCGCCCATTGCCATAAAACCTTCTTCGAACTGCCCGCCGGATCCTTCGATACTTTTACCGAACTTACCGAGGAAACGTGCAGAACCGCCAAACTGCGACAGGATCCTGTCTACGGCAGCTATCAGCATAAAGAACATCATGATGTACATGATGATTTCGTTAATTCCCATCGCCTTTACTCCCTGTTAGTTGTTATTTATTGGCGGATACGGCGTAAACACCTTATCCGACCTACATGTGCAATCCCGTAGGCCGGATAAGACGCGGCAAGCGTCGCATCCGGCACTTGCACCGCGCCACTGGCGGATGCGGCGTGAACGCCTTATCCGCCCTACATGTGCAATCCCCCAGGCCGGATAAGACGCGACAAGCGTCGCATCCGGCACTTGCACCGCGCCACTGGCGGATGCGGCGTGAACGCCTTATCCGCCCTACATGTGCAATCCCCCAGGCCGGATAAGACGCGACAAGCGTCACATCCGGCACTTGCACCGCGCCATTGCCGGATACGGCGTAAACGCCTTATCCGCCCTACATGTGCAATCCTGTAGGCCGGATAAGACGCGGCAAGCGTCGCATCCGGCAATTGCACCGCGCCACTGGCGGATGCGGCGTAAACGCCTTATCCGCCCTACATGTGCAATCCCCCAGGCCGGATAAGACGCGGCAAGCGTCGCATCCGGCATTTATTGCGCCGCTGCGTACAGGCCGACAATCTGCTCCAGGCTGGCGGTACGCGGGTTGCTACGCAGACAAATATCTTCCTGCGCGGCCTGCGCCCATGCACCGTAATGCCCGGTTGTTGCACCCACATCAGCCAGCCGCTTGTTGATCCCGACTTCCGCAATCAACTCACTTACCGCGTTAATAGCGTCACGATCGTCGGATTTTTTAGTTCGCAGTGCCCGACCAATCTGGCTAAAGCGTTCGCGACAAACCATCCGGTTAAATTCCATCACCGTTGGCAGCAACATGGCGTTCGCCAGACCGTGCGGAATATGCAGCGCCGCCCCTGGCTGATGCGCCATCGCGTGGCATAACCCAAGCCCGGCGCTAGAAAACGCCATTCCCGCCATACATGAAGCCAGCAACATACTCTCGCGCGCGGCAAGGTCGTGACCGTAGCCCACCGCTTTCGGCAGCGATTGACCAATCATCGCAATGGCGCCAATCGCCAGGCTGTCGGTAAACGGGGTGGCGTTCAGCGCGCTATACGCTTCAATGGCGTGAGTTAACGCATCAATACCAGTCATCGCCGTGACATGCGACGGCACGCCTTCGGTTAGCGCAGCGTCGAGAATCGCGACATCCGGCATCAGCGAGGCATGTGCTAACACCTGTTTGCGCCCGCTTACCGCATCGATGATCACCGTCACGTTAGTCGTTTCAGAGCCGGTTCCGGCGGTCGTTGGAATGGCAATCAGCGGCAATCGTGGTTGCAGAACGCTGGTTTCTGACATTTTTGCCAGCGTGCTATCGGAATTCGTCACCAGCAACGCTACGGCTTTCGCTGCATCGAGCACCGAGCCACCGCCAAACGCGATGACACCATCGCAGCCTGATTCACGCAGCTGCGCCACGGCTGCGCACACGTCTGTAATGCACGGTTCGCCCACCGGACACGGCCAGAGCGTCATAGCGATACCTTTGACGGTCAGACTGCGAATCAGCCCGGCGGTCATCCCCGACTGATGCAAAAAGCCATCCACCATCACAAACAAATGTTTCAGCCCGCGCGTTTGTGCTTCCTGCCCGCAACTGCTCACTGCGCCCAGACCGCAGAGTGTGGCAGGCGGGACGCTAAATATTTTTACCCGTTGCAGATTCAGAGTATCGAACGCCTGAAAGAGCGCGGTCTGCAATTCATTTTGCATAGATCCCCTCCGCTTTCTCTCGCCCACTACTGGCGATCGCCAGCGGGGTCATAAACAAACTGTGCTGCGGTAGATGCACCTGTAACGCCGGGAATTGTTTGCGAAACAGTTCCGCCACGCCCGGTTGCATACAGGAGCCGCCCGCCAGCCATAAATCAGTAATGCCCTGCCCTTCAATATGCCGGGCGACAATGTCCGCCATTTTTTCGTACACCGGTTTCACCGCGGGCCAAATCTCTTCACCATGTCCGCGCTTGTACTGCTCTGCCTCTTCCAGCGAAATACGGCGATTTCCGGCGAGAGTCAGAGAGATGTGATGTCCGCCGGTGGCTTCATCCGCCGAGTACGTCACTTTGCCTTGCTTAACGATGGCAATGCCGGTAGTGCCGCCGCCGATATCCACTACACCTGCGTTATCCAGTTGCAGCAGATCCGCCACGGCGGTTGGCTCATCCAGCACATGGCTCACTTCCAGCCCGGCAGATTCCAGCACGTTGATGGATATACGCGGGTCCGTACCAGGAGGAAATGAGGTCGCCGCATGGCTAAAACGGCGACCGAATTGCTGCTCAAGCGTGTCGAGATGGCGACGAACAATGGTGACAGCGCCGAAGAAATCCCAGACGATGCCGTCGCGGACCACATCGGCCCAGTCGAGGCATACCGCCACCGGCTGACCGTCGCGATCGACAACCATCGACACCACATCGCAGGTGCCCAGATCCACCCCCAGCCACAGCGGAGATTCCGTCGCGGCGGGCGTCTGGTTACACAACGTTGCCGCCGTTTGCAAACGCGGGGTGAGCCATTGTTCGTCGTGCGCCATCGGTTACTCCTTAAACAATGCGAAACGCATCGACTAATACACAGCGACGCAGACGGACAAAAGTACGCGCGCTGGTTACCCCTTCACCGGTTGGCGTGGTGATGGTCATGGTGGTCCAGCCTTCCCCGCCCAGCCCCAGCCCGGCAATGCACGGTCCGTTTTTGACGAAAATGCTGGTATCAATAGCGTTTGCCATCTGGTTCATGTTCTCGATATTGCGCGAGTGCATTGCCGCCGTGTGGTGGCAACCGCCTTCCAGTTTCACCGCCAGCGCAATGGCATCCGCCACGTTGGCGACGCGCACGACGGGCAGCACCGGCATCATCAGTTCGGTCACGGCAAACGGATGTTCTGCGGTGGTTTCCACAAACAGCAAACGCGTTTCTTGCGGGACGTTCAGGCCGATTGCCGCCGCGATTTTCGCCGCATCGCGACCAACCCAGTCACGGCTGACGGAGCCTTTTCCGCGCTCGTCGATATTTTTCAGCAACACCGGTTGCAGCTGCTGCGCCTGCTCTGTGGTCAGTTTCACCGCGTGCTGGCCTTCCATCAGACGCATCAGTTCATCGGCTACGCTATCAACAACAATCAGTACCTTTTCATCGGCACAGATGATGTTGTTATCGAAAGAGGCGCCTTTGACGATGGACTGAGCGGCACGGGCGAGGTCGGCGGTTTCATCCACCACCACAGGCGGGTTACCGGCACCTGCGGCAATCAGGCGTTTATTGGTGTGTTTGCGCGCCGCTTCCACTACCGCTTCGCCGCCCGTCACCACCAGAAGGCCGATGCCTGGAAACTTGAACAAGCGTTGCGCGGTTTCGATATCCGGATTTGCCACGGTAACCAATAAGTTTTCCGGCCCGCCTGCGGCAACAATCGCCTGGTTGAGCAGCGTAATCGCCCGCTGGGAGACTTTTTTCGCCGCCGGATGCGGGGCAAAAATGACGCTGTTGCCCGCGGCAATCAGGCTGATGGCGTTGTTAATTACGGTTGCCGCCGGGTTAGTGGAAGGCGTCACCGAAGCCACTACGCCCCAGGGCGCGTTTTCAATTAAAGTCAGGCCGTTGTCGCCCGTCAGCACCTGCGGAGAGAGACACTCAACGCCCGGTGTGCCGCGCGCCTGAGCGACGTTTTTGGCAAATTTATCTTCAACGCGGCCCATACCGGTTTCACTGACGGCAAGTTCCGCTAAATCTCTGGCGTGCTTTTCGCCTGCTTCACGAATGGCTGTTATCGCCAACTGGCGCATTGCCACGCTCTTTAACCCTTGCTGTGCAATTTTGGCTGCCGCAACGGCGTCATCCAGGGAAGCGAAAACGCCCATCTCATGAACGGCGGCGGGCGGCGTGTCACTGCTTTGCATTTTCAGCAGTACCGCTTTCACCACCTGTTCAATATCCTGTTGATTCATGATGTTCTGCCTTATTTGTGGAAAATAACCTGACCGCCAGACACCACCTCATCGACGATGCCAATCACGCACAGATCGACCGGTGACGTTTCGCTTTTATGCGCCTGGCGGGCGGAACTGCCACTCACCAGCAACACCCACTCCCCGGTTCCCGCGCCAATATTGTCGATGGCGACGGCACATTGCCCGTCAGGATTACCTTGTGGATCAATCATTTCCACCATCAGCAATTTGTCATGCGCCAGTCCGTGATGGCGTACGGTACAAACAATTTGTCCAGTGACGATTGCCAGTTTCATACCCACCTCCGTGGCGTATTTCAGGTAAAAGCTCCCCCTACCCTCCGCGGAAGGTAAAATGAAAAAGGAGAGAGCGTGACGCCCGAATCGACGTCACACAGGGTGATTACAGGTTGCTGCTGTCGCCTTTCAGGCCGATCGGGAAGACTTCTTCCAGGTCGCCGTGCGGACGCGGGATAACGTGTACAGATACCAGCTCGCCAATACGCTGTGCCGCTGCGGCACCAGCATCGGTCGCGGCTTTACAGGCTGCAACATCACCGCGAACCATCGCAGTGCACAGGCCGCCGCCAATCTGCTTCACGCCGACCAGTTTGACGCGCGCAGCTTTCACCATCGCGTCAGAAGCCTCAATCAGTGCAACCAGGCCCCGGGTTTCGATCATTCCTAATGCTTCCATTGTGTTTTCCTCTTTATCAGGGTCCAGAACGGGACCGTTCATTCAACCAGTGTTTGTAAACTGCTTTCGCGGTTCACTTCTGTCTGACGCGGTACGGCTGCCACCAGCGCCAGTTCGATAATTTCCTGCACGCTACAACCACGAGAGAGATCGTGCATCGGCGCGGCAAGTCCTTGTATCAATGGCCCGACGGCACGATACCCGCCAAGCCGTTGTGCGATTTTGTAGCCAATATTTCCGGCTTCCAACGACGGAAAAACCATCACATTGGCTTTGCCCTGTAGCGGGCTGGCAGGCGCTTTTTGCGCCGCGACATCCGGCACGAAAGCGGCGTCAAACTGCAACTCGCCATCGACTACCAACTGCGGTGCGCGTTCACGGACGCTTTCTGTCGCCTGTTGCACATTGGCAACGCAGGGGTGACGGGCGCTACCGTTGCTGGAAAACGACAGCATCGCCACGCGCGGCTCTTCTCCGGTGATGGCCTGCCAGGTTTCGGCGCTGGCAAGCGCAATATCCGCCAGCTGCGCCGCCGTCGGCTGCGGCACCACGCTGCAATCGGCAAAGCCCAACGCCGGACCGCTGTACTGTGGCAGCATCAGGAAAATGGAAGAGAGCGTTTTACAGCCAGACTGCAAGCCAATAATGCGTAATCCGGCACGCAGCACATTCGCCGTGGAAGAGAGGTTGCCCGCGATACAGACATCCGCTTTACCGGCGCTGACCATTGCGGCGGCGAACATCAGCGGTTCGGTGAGTTTTTCCAGCGCATCCGGCGGCGTTTTTTCGCCCGCGCGGGCCAGCCAGCGATGAGCAAATTCTTCCCGCATTGCGAGGTTGCCATGCGGATCAATCACCTGTAGCCCGTCCATCGCCACGCCGTGACTGAGCGCAAACTGACGAAGTTCAAACGGATTGGCGACCAGAATGGGCGTTGCCAGACCTTGTTGATGTAAATATTGCGCAGCTTTCAGTACGCGTTGGTCTAAAGCATCTGGAAAAACCACTCTGGCGGGCGCTCGCAACGCCAGTTCACGACAACGTTCAATAATCATTGCGTTTCCCCCAGTCGTTGTTGGATCTGCTTCACCGTTAGCGGCTGCTTCGTTACGCTCAGGATCATCATCACGTAGACCGTGCTGGAAAGGCGGTTCAGCGCCTGCAAAATGTCCGGGCGTAATACTTCAAAACTGCGGGTGATAAACACCTGCGCCGCTACGGTTTCGGTTTCACGCACTTTGGTGCGTAGCAGATTCAGCAACGCCGCATCGCGCCCGTGGCTAGCTTCCGGCACCAAATGATCGTGGTCGAGATAGCGCAGCGGCTGGTGAGAAAGTCGATGCAGATCTTCGTCAGAAAGCCCGACAATCGCCTGGCAGCCCAGCGGTTCCCCCAGCGCATCGGCACGCATAATGTTGCCAAGACGCGAGCGAATATCCGCCAGCCACGGCTGCCACGGTTCCGCCAGTTCAATTTGCAGCCACACAGCCAGCGCAATGGTGCTGTCGAGAACAGCGCGAAAACCCAGGCGCGGATCGCTTTTGGCAACCATTTTTTCCGCCGACAGATGAGTCAGTGTGTCTGGTTTTTTCGCCACCGGCTGGCGGCACAGTTCGCAGCACGCCTGCGGATGTTCATCGCTACTAGTCAGCCCGTGAACGGGCTGCGGCTGCTGCTGTTCATCATCAACAAACAGGCTACCCTGTTCGTCAATAAACTTGATGCGCAGATGGCGGCTTTCCAGTAACTCCCGGGCAGAGGGCGTCAGGCGACTGTCCGCAGGGAGATGGATCTCTGCGCCTTCGCTGAGCGTATGGTTCGCTCTTAGCCATGCTTCGGTGATGAAATCTTTCATAGGGATTGCCAGTTAGCCGGCCAGGCGACATACAGGAATTTCACGCTGGATGTCGTACCAAATTCGATGCTGGATCCTTTCGGGATAAACATCACATCGCCCGCTTTGGCAATCATGGTTTCGCCTTCGTGGCGAACATGCAGCTCCCCTTCCAGCACCATGTCGATTTCGTCGTAGTTCAGGGTCCACGGGAAGAAGGCGTTGCCCCACTGCATGAAACCAGCGGCCATACTGCTGCCGTCGTCTCCGGTCACAAGATCAGTTAGGCCCACGCAGTGCGGTTCAGCGCCATCGAAACGGCCAAACTTGACGCTGCTGCCATCAATCACTTTGATGCCGCCTTTGCCGGTCACCGATTTGAAGCTCGGCTGCATTGCCCCCTGCTCCAGCGACTGCTTTTCCTTCATCACTTTTTCCATCAGCTGCGCGACCAGGCTTTCGGTAAACTGGCCTTCCGGCAGCTGGGCAATGATGGTTTCGCGGATGCGCTGGCTTTCGGTTTTATCGGCTGATGCACTGGCGGGAACGGATGCCGTTACAGGCGTCGATTCATCGCACTCGGTGATGGTAAAACCCAGTAGTTCCGCCACTTCGCGCGCTTCAGGGGTAATAATGCTGGCGCGCAGAACCACGGACATTGCCTGTTCGCCGCGCGCGTGTGCTTCACGAATATCATTCGCTGTGATGAGTTTTTTCACCTGCTTCCTCCTGTTCGGTGAGAGATGCCAGATAATCCACCAGTTGCTGCACGCTTTGCGGGTCATGGTTGTTTAGCGCGAAAATTGGCTCTTCAAAGCCAGTCTCAAGCAATAACTGTCGCGTTGCGGTGACGTCAGCATCCGGCATGTCCGTTTTACTGATGACGGCGATTTGCCGTTTACTGGCGCCAATATCCAGCAGCCCGGCAGGTAATCGGCTTTCTGGATCATTTGCGCCGTGGACATATATCAGCATGTCCACATCCTGTAGCGTGGTTATTAAGGCGTGATACCAACGGGGATGGCTAAAATATTCACCCGGAGTATCAATATCGCCATTATCATTAAATTCCACGGCCTGTGTTTTTCTGGCGAGGGTATAATCTCCCTGCAACGCATTAAATAACGTTGTTTTTCCTGCCCCGACGCTACCCACAAACGTAATTCGTTTCATGAATGCCTCGTATTAACTTTTAGTCATTTCACACAGCGTATAATTTAATAAGCGTCCTAAACCACTGACGGTTTGTGATAACGCTTCTTCGACTGCGCCCACCGAGCCATAAATCACCAGCGCGCCGCTGAAGCGGTCGAGAAAACCGATATGCACATCAGCGGCTTTCAGCGCTAAATCACCGGCGATCATCGCCGTTTCGCCGGGAGTTAGCGTCATAATGCCAATTGCGCCAGCATCCGGAACGCCGATTTTCTTCGCCAGTTCTTCACCCGGATGCGCAATCAAATGCGCCAGCGTGACCTGTTTCCCGGGTACAAATTCCTGAATGATGCGTTCTTTGTCCATGAGTCGCCGCCTGTAAAAAACGTGCGTGTATCGTGACAATTTTTCGTCAGAGTAAATAACAAAATTCGGCAAGCGTGTTTAAAAGGTGAGGTAGATCACTAAGAATGGAGAGATATTTACCGTGATACATAAACTTTCATATGCAGAGCATGAATAAATATAAAGATATTGCTTTATTTTATGTCGGGTAATTTATTTGCTATTAGTAAAAGCAGTAAGACGTATTAATAATATAAAAATCGCTTACCCCGAATTACTCAGGGTAAGCGTGATAGTTAAGCAAGAATTACAGCGGTTGGGTTTGCGCTTCAACCACGGCAAGCGCCACCATGTTGACGATACGACGCACTGACGCGATCGGTGTTAACACGTGAACCGGTTTCGCCACGCCCATCAGCACCGGGCCGACAGTGACACCTTCCGAGCTGGAAACGCGCAGTAAGTTGTAACTAATACGAGCAGCTTCCATGTTCGGCATCACCAGAATATTAGCGGAACCTTTCAGGGTGCTGTCCGGCATACGGTCGTTGCGAATCGCTTCTACCAGCGCCGCATCACCGTGCATTTCGCCATCAATCATCAGCTCAGGCGCACGTTCCCTGACCAGCTCCAGCGCTTTACGCATTTTGCTCGACGACGGGCAGTTGGAAGAACCGAAGTTGGAATGCGACAACAGAGCAACACGCGGCTCAATACCGAAACGACGGACAGTTTCTGCCGCCATCAGCGTGATCTCCGCCAGCTCTTCTGCGTCTGGGTCATCATTAACATAGGTATCAGCAATAAAGGTGTTACCACTCGGCAGCAACAGCGCGTTCATTGCGCCTGCGGTGTGAACGCCATCGCGATAACCAAAGACATTTTTCACTACGCTAAAGTGTTCGTGATAATCGCCCACCGTTCCGCAGATCATCGCATCGGCTTCACCACGCTGAACCATGATCGCACCG
Source organism: Escherichia sp. E10V5 (assembly GCF_004212315.1). Taxonomy (NCBI): domain Bacteria; kingdom Pseudomonadati; phylum Pseudomonadota; class Gammaproteobacteria; order Enterobacterales; family Enterobacteriaceae; genus Escherichia; species Escherichia sp. E10V5. Next base: position 13,923 of record NZ_RHJM01000023.1, on the reverse strand, counting down.
ATCACCGTCGGGTTACTGATCAGCGCACGTTGTGCCTGTTCCTGAGTGACACCACGACGCTTCATGATCTGGAAGTATTCGCTCCAGTACTCTTTAAAGCGTGGATCGGATTCGTTATTGACGATCTCAAAATCAACGCCCGCTTTGATCTGCAAGCCCAGTTTCTGAATACGCATTTCGATCACGTTCGGACGGCCAATAAGGATCGGTTTTGCCAGTCCCAGGGTTACCAGTTCCTGCGTCGCATGCAGAACGCGCGCCTCTTCCCCTTCCGGCAGAACGACGCGCTTCGGCGCTTTGCGAGCCTGGGAGAATATCGGCTTCATAAACAGGTTGGTTTTGTAAACGAACTCGGTCAGCTTGTCGATGTAGACGTCAAAATCGGCAATCGGGCGCGTCGCCACGCCGGACTCCATTGCCGCTTTGGCGACCGCTGGGGCGATCTTAACGATCAGGCGCGGATCAAACGGTTTTGGAATGATGTATTCAGGGCCAAAGCTCAGATCCTGATCGCCATACGCAGAAGCCACCACTTCACTCTGTTCGGCATGGGCCAGTTCCGCAATCGCGCGGACTGCCGCCAGTTTCATCTCTTCATTGATAGCCGTTGCGCCAACATCCAGCGCGCCTCGGAAGATGAACGGGAAGCAAAGCACGTTGTTAACCTGGTTCGGATAGTCGGAACGACCGGTACAGATGATGGCATCCGGACGCACTTCTTTCGCCAGCGGCGGCAGAATTTCCGGTTCCGGGTTCGCCAACGCCAGGATCATCGGCGCGCGGGCCATTTTCTTCACCATTTCCTGAGTCAGCACTTTCGGGCCGGAACAACCAAGGAAAATATCCGCGCCTTCAATCACATCGTCGAGGGTACGTTTGCCGTCATCCACCACCGCGTAAGCCGCTTTGGTTTCCGCCATGTTCGGCTCACGGCCCTGATAAATAACACCTTTTGAGTCGCACACCACGATGTTATGTTTTTGCAGACCCAGCGCCACCAGCAGGTTCATACAGGCAATTGCCGCTGCGCCCGCACCAGAAACTACCATCCGTACGTCGGAGATATTTTTCTCTACTACGCGTAATCCGTTGAGAATGGCGGCGGTGCTGATGATTGCCGTCCCGTGCTGATCGTCGTGGAATACCGGAATGTTCATCCGCTGGCGCAGTTTCTGTTCAATATAGAAACATTCTGGCGCTTTAATATCTTCGAGGTTGATACCGCCGAAGGTTGGCTCAAGCGCGGCGACCACTTCGATAAATTTGTCCGGGTCGAGTTCATCAACTTCGATGTCAAACACATCTATCCCGGCGAATTTCTTAAACAGAACGCCCTTACCTTCCATCACCGGTTTGCCTGCCAGCGCGCCAATATTACCCAACCCCAGCACCGCCGTACCGTTAGAGATAACTGCCACCAGGTTACCGCGCGCGGTATATTTGTAGGCGTTTAACGGATCTTTTTCGATTTCAAGACAAGGCGCGGCGACACCCGGTGAATAGGCCAGCGCCAGATCGCGCTGGGTTGCCAGAGGTTTGGTCGGAGAAACCTGGATTTTTCCTGGTACAGGAAATTCATGGAAATCAAGTGCACTTTGTTTTAACTGCTCATCCATTTGGTTGTTCCTTTCACGTAACGTTCACAAAAATAGGTGTGGGCAACTGCCTCAGCCCACAACGTGGCGCACATTATTACCTTGCCGGAGCTTCGAGACTCTGAGCAAGCCCAAACTCTCCCCCATCAAATAATGTTTTGGTAATAATCCCATAACACTGATGTTACCTGCTTCATCCAGCAATACCATGCCTGTCTGCTATGCTTTTTTGATGCGTTTAGCGAAATTTCTCAGAAGTGTGAATTAACGCACTCATCTAACACTTTACTTTTCAAGGAGTATTTCCTATGAACGAGTTAGACGGCATCAAACAGTTCACCACTGTCGTGGCAGACAGCGGTGATATTGAGTCCATTCGCCATTATCATCCCCAGGATGCCACCACCAATCCTTCGCTGTTACTCAAGGCTGCCGGTTTATCACAATATGAACATTTAATAGACGATGCTATTGCCTGGGGTAAAAAAAATGGCAAGACCCAGGAACAACAAGTCATCGCGGCCTGCGACAAACTGGCAGTCAATTTCGGTACAGAAATTCTCAAAATCGTACCCGGTCGCGTGTCGACAGAAGTTGACGCACGCCTCTCTTTTGACAAAGAAAAAAGTATCGAAAAAGCACGCCATCTCGTGGAGTTGTACCAACAACAGGGCATTGAGAGATCTCGCATTCTGATCAAGCTGGCCTCCACCTGGGAAGGAATTCGCGCAGCAGAAAAACTGGAAAAAGAAGGCATTAACTGCAACCTGACGCTGCTGTTTTCCTTTGCTCAGGCACGGGCCTGTGCAGAAGCGGGCGTTTTTCTGATTTCGCCGTTTGTAGGTCGTATTTATGACTGGTATCAGGCGCGCAAACCGATGGACCCGTATGTGGTAGAGGAAGATCCGGGTGTCAAATCTGTGCGCAACATCTACGACTACTATAAGCAGCATCGCTACGAAACCATTGTGATGGGTGCCAGCTTCCGTCGTACCGAACAAATCCTCGCCTTAACCGGATGTGACCGTCTGACCATCGCGCCGAATTTGCTGAAGGAGTTGCAGGAAAAGGTTTCGCCAGTGGTTCGCAAACTGATCCCGGCATCGCAATCCTTCCCTCGCCCCTCCCCGATGAGCGAAGCGGAATTTCGTTGGGAGCACAATCAGGATCCGATGGCGGTAGAAAAACTGTCTGAAGGCATCCGCCTGTTCGCCGTTGATCAACGCAAACTGGAAGATCTTCTTGCCGCCAAATTCTAAAACCAGCCACGGAGTGTTTTATGTCCCGAAAAGACCTTGCCAATGCGATTCGCGCGCTCAGTATGGATGCGGTGCAAAAAGCCAATTCCGGTCATCCCGGCGCGCCGATGGGCATGGCCGATATTGCCGAAGTGCTGTGGAACGACTTTCTCAAACATAACCCCACCGATCCGACCTGGTATGACCGCGACCGCTTTATTCTTTCCAACGGTCACGCCTCGATGTTGCTCTACAGTTTGCTACATCTGACTGGTTATGACCTGCCGCTGGAAGAGCTGAAGAACTTCCGTCAGTTGCATTCGAAAACCCCAGGTCACCCGGAGATTGGCTATACGCCAGGTGTTGAAACCACCACCGGTCCACTTGGACAAGGTTTGGCGAACGCGGTTGGACTGGCGATAGCGGAGCGCACGCTGGCAGCGCAGTTTAACCAGCCGGATCATGAGATTGTCGATCACTTCACCTATGTGTTTATGGGCGACGGCTGTCTGATGGAAGGTATCTCTCACGAAGTCTGTTCACTGGCAGGAACGTTGGGACTCGGCAAGCTGATCGGCTTTTACGACCACAACGGTATTTCGATTGATGGTGAAACCGAAGGCTGGTTTACCGACGATACGGCAAAACGGTTTGAAGCCTACCACTGGCATGTTGTCCACGAGATCGACGGCCACGATCCGCAAGCGGTGAAGGAAGCGATTCTTGAAGCGCAAAGCGTGAAAGATAAACCATCGCTGATTATCTGCCGCACGGTGATTGGCTTTGGTTCGCCTAATAAAGCGGGTAAGGAAGAGGCCCACGGTGCTCCGCTGGGCGAAGAAGAAGTCGCGCTGGCACGGCAAAAACTGGGCTGGCATCATCCACCATTTGAGATCTCCAAAGAGATTTATCACGCCTGGGATGCCCGCGAAAAAGGTGAAAAAGCCCAGCAGAGCTGGAATGAGAAGTTTGCCGCTTATAAAAAGGCCCATCCACAACTTGCAGAAGAGTTTACTCGCCGAATGAGCGGTGGTCTGCCGAAGGACTGGGAGAAAACCACTCAGAAATATATCAATGAGTTGCAGGCGAATCCGGCGAAAATCGCTACCCGTAAAGCGTCGCAAAATACGCTTAACGCCTACGGCCCTATGCTGCCGGAGCTGCTTGGCGGTTCGGCGGATCTGGCCCCAAGTAATCTCACCATCTGGAAAGGGTCTGTGTCGCTGAAGGAAGATCCCGCAGGGAATTATATTCACTACGGGGTACGCGAATTTGGTATGACTGCTATTGCCAACGGCATTGCACACCACGGTGGCTTTGTGCCGTATACCGCAACGTTTCTGATGTTTGTTGAATACGCCCGTAACGCCGCGCGGATGGCGGCACTGATGAAAGCGCGGCAGATTATGGTTTATACCCACGACTCAATTGGTCTGGGCGAAGATGGTCCGACGCACCAGGCGGTGGAGCAACTGGCAAGTCTGCGCTTAACGCCGAATTTCAGCACCTGGCGACCGTGCGATCAGGTGGAAGCGGCGGTGGGCTGGAAGCTGGCGGTCGAGCGTCACAACGGGCCGACAGCGCTGATCCTCTCAAGGCAGAATCTGGCACAGGTAGAACGAACACCGGATCAGGTAAAAGAGATTGCTCGTGGTGGTTATGTGTTGAAAGACAGCGGCGGCAAGCCGGATATCATTTTGATTGCTACCGGTTCAGAGATGGAAATCACCCTACAGGCCGCAGAGAAACTGGCGGGAGAAGGTCGCAATGTTCGCGTGGTTTCCCTGCCCTCGACCGATATTTTCGACGCCCAGGATGAGGAATATCGCGAGTCGGTGTTGCCTTCTAACGTTGCGGCCCGCGTGGCGGTAGAAGCGGGTATAGCCGATTACTGGTACAAATATGTTGGTTTGAAAGGGGCGATTGTCGGAATGACGGGTTACGGGGAGTCTGCTCCGGCGGATAAGCTGTTCCCGTTCTTTGGCTTTACCGCCGAGAATATTGTGGCAAAAGCGCATAAGGTGCTGGGAGTGAAAGGTGCCTGATGCTGATTGCCGGATGCGTCTTATCCGGCCTACATGTCCACGCCATGATGTTTAACGGGTGATCCACAACGTGGGCCAGGCGTCTGGCCCATGCCAGTTATCGCAGGTCGGTTCTGCGGCGTAACGCACCAGGCGAAAACGCTGGCCGTCAAAACGCCAGCGCGCCTGAATGCCACAATCGCTTAATCCGCGACCTTTCGCTAAGGTCACCAGTTCACGCGTTTTTTCATCAAATGTTGCGTTCATCAACTCCAGTTCATTCGTCTCCTGACCGTTGTTGAACGGCAAACGTAACCGTACCGGCCGCGAGGCCAGTGGCTTTTTACGCGATACAATCCATGCCAAATCAATGGTGTTATAAGCACCTGCCTCACAGCTAATCATCATTAATGCTTTATCATCGGTCAGTGCCGTAACGCTCACTTCACGACGCAACGGATCAAGCGAGCAGCGCAGACCATTCATCCGCCAGTTACCATAATCCAGCAAATCGTTACGTTCTTCGAGTGAGAGTGGTGTCGGCGTTGGGTTAACCACCGCGACCTCTTTCAGCGCAGGCGCGGGCGGTACGCTGAGCGGCGGTTCGTCCCCTTTCTTTATCCACGCGGTTTCACTGCCAACGCGCTTTTGCTGGGCATCAATAAACAACAACGCCGCTTTTAAGCCATTTAAAGAAATGGTCTGATCGCCATCGCGTAAGGTGATTGCCTTCCCTTCCTGAATCATCTGCAAAAACGCGGTGATGGTTGCCGTATCATCGGTTACTAATAACCATGGTGAAATCCGCCACTTGTCACCACTTAACGCCAACGGCTCACCATCTAACAGCAGCCGTGGCGCTATTTCCCCTTCCGACACATCCGGTGATTTCAACCCGCCGCGCTCAATACGTAAAACGGCGTCGGTATGCGCCCCGGCGCTGCGGCTCAGGGTCATCACCAGTCCATTATGATCGCCAATATTGCGTGCCACACAGAAGTTTTGGTTATTACAGGTGACCTGCCAGTCGGAAAACGCCCGTTGCGCTGGTGCCGCCCACGCCAAAGACGTCGGCAACAAAGCGAAAAAAAAGAGAAGAAAAATGCGATAGCGCATGGACGGTACGACCCCAGAAGTTCAAACAAACAGCACAAGTCGTATCTTCGTTGCGCAGGTAGCGCGGCTCAATCGGATTTATCGGATTGAGCCAATAATAAACAACGAAATATTATTGTTATTTTTCAGTCCATTAAATGTGACGTTTGCAAATAGTTAAGCAATAACACCGTCTTACCGTCACGTATCTCGCCGGTTTTGATCATCTCCAGCGCCTGGCTGAACGGCAGCTCGAGCACTTCAATATCTTCATCTTCGACACCGCCACCGGCGTTAGCGCGCTGATTGTCACTGTATTCGGCGATAAAAAAGTGGATTAGCTCAGTCACACCGCCTGGCGACATATACAGTTCAAATAATTTGCGCACTTCGCCCACTTCATAGCCCGTCTCTTCAATCGCTTCTTTGCGAATACAGACTTCCGGTTCGTCGTTATCCAGCAGCCCGGCGCAGGTTTCAATCAGCTGCCCGCTTTCATTGCCATTAACCCAGGTAGCGACGCGGAACTGACGAATCAGAACTACGGTCTTTTTCTTCGCGTTGTAGAGGAGGATCGTCGCACCATTACCGCGATCGTAAACTTCACGTTTATGGCGGATAACTTCGCCATCTTTGCGCGTGAGATCGTAAGTAATGTTGTGCAGGGTGAAATAGTTATCGGAGAGAATTTTGTCTTTAATGAGGGTGATTTGTTGCGTCATACCGACTCCACAGCGCGAAATGAACAATTATCTTACGCTGTGAAGTCGGGTTTGTCTGCGTAGGCTATCAGTGAGATTTAACTGATTTTATGCCTAGCCAGTCAATGATCCCCTGTGCCGCATGACGTCCTTCTGCCATTGCGGTAACCACCAGATCCGCGCCACGCACGGCGTCGCCACCGGCGAAGATTTTCGGATTGGTGGTCTGGTAACGGTACTGGCTTTCAACGTCCGCCACGATGCGGCCCCACTTATCCACCGTTACACCGTGCGACTCCAGCCACGGCATCCCGTGCGGGTTGAAGCCAAATGCCATGATCACCGCGTCGGCTGGCATCACAAATTCACTGCCCTCAATCGGTACCGGACGCCGACGCCCTTGTGCATCCGCTTCGCCAAGACGCGTGCGCAGGAAACGAATCCCGCAGACGTGACCTTGTTCATTCAGCTCAATCGCCACTGGCTGAACATTAAACTCGAAGTTCGCCCCCTCTTCGCGGGCGTTCTTCACCTCTTTTTTCGAACCTGGCATGTTGGCTTCATCACGACGGTAGGCACAGGTGACGTTGCTCGCGCCGTGGCGCAGCGCGGTACGCACACAGTCCATCGCGGTATCCCCACCGCCCAGTACTACCACATTCATCCCGGCGGTATTAATAAACGGCTCTTCCGGTAGCTCTTCTAGTCCCATCACCTGTTTGGTGTTGGCAATGAGGAACGGCAGCGCGTCATAAACGCCCGGCGCATCTTCATTAGGTAAACCCGCTTTCATGGAACGGTAAGTGCCGACGCCAACGAAGACCGCATCGTATTGTTCCAAAAGCGAACCCAAAGAGACATCTTTACCCACTTCACAATTGAGTTCGAAGTGAATCCCCATCGCGCTGAAGATTTCCCGACGGCGTGCCAGCAGGGATTTATCCAGTTTGAAAGAAGGAATGCCGAAAGTGAGCAAGCCACCGATTTCGGGATGGCGATCGTACACCGTCACCGCCACGCCATTGCGGGTCAGAACATCCGCACAGGCCAGCCCTGCCGGCCCCGCGCCAATAATCGCCACTCGCTTGTCGACTTTGGTGACATGACTTAAGTCTGGACGCCAGCCTTTCGCCAGCGCCTGATCCGAAATGTAGCGTTCAATATTGCCGATAGTCACCGCACCGTGCTCATCGCGAATAGTACAGGCACCTTCGCACAGACGGTCTTGCGGGCAGACGCGTCCGGTAATTTCCGGCAGGGTGTTGGTCTGGTGAGAAAGCTCAACGGCGGCGTCGATGTTTCCAGATTTCACCAGTTCAATCCATTGTGGAATGTGGTTATGCAACGGGCAGGTCCATTCACAGACGCTATGCTCGCCGCACTTCAGGCAGCGCGAGGCTTCCCGTTGTGCCTGGTCGGCACGAAACGGCAGATAAATTTCATCAAAACCAGTTTTGCGCGCTTCAATCGCCAGTTTATCCGGCTCGCCACGCGCGGGCGTTGCCTGCATTTGCTCGACTTTACTCATTACCGGCATTTCTTGTGCCGCGGTACTGGCATGCCACGGTTGATGTTCCTGGCGCGCGGTGCGCAGGCGGCGGGATTTCGCCATGCCGGAGAGTGCAGCGTCAGTGACCAGTTGCAGCGCGTCCGCCGGGCAATTCTCGACACAGGCAGGGCCGTTTTCGCGCCCTGCACACAGGTCGCATTTATGCGCGGTGGCTTTAACTTTACCCTCCGCGACGGGCGTCAGGACGATTTGCATCGTACCAAATGGACAGGCCACCACGCAGGATTTACAGCCAATACACTTTTGCTGATTGACCTGAATGCTGTCATCAACGTGGCTGATCGCGCCATTAGGGCAGCTACGGGCGCAGGGCGCATCTTCACAATGGTGACAAGTCACTGCGCTACGTTGCTGCTGATGTTTAATAACCGTAATTCGGGGGTGGAAATGGTGCTGACTCAACACGTGTTGCTCATCATTGTGAGCCATCACACAGGCCACTTCACAAGCATGGCACCCCAGACATTGCTGACTGTTGGCCATAATAAAACGATTCATAACGACCTTCTTTTTTGGTTGTAAAAACCTTATTCTTTATATGAGTGTTGTTATTACCCGACTTAGACGGGGATCGGCAATGTTCATGTGCCCAGAACAAGTAACTATTTCGCTATAAACTGTGGCAGATCAAATAATCTCATCGCTTATCAAATTGCGTTTCAGCGAGCTGTAACATTCATTATTTTATGTGGAGAAGACGCGTGTGATTGTCAAACGCCCCGTCTCGGCCAGTCTGGCCCGGGCCTTTTTTTACATTGTGCTGCTGTCGATTCTTTCCACGGGTATCGCTCTGCTAACTCTGGCGAGCAGTTTGCGCGACGCTGAGGCTATCAATATTGCCGGATCGCTGCGTATGCAGAGTTATCGTCTGGGTTACGATCTGCAAAGTGGCAGTCCACAGCTTAACGCACACCGCCAACTGTTCCAGCAGGCACTGCATTCACCGGTATTAACCAATCTCAACGTCTGGTATGTGCCAGAGGCAGTAAAAGCCCGCTATGCGCATCTGAATGCCAACTGGCTGGAGATGAATAATCGGCTCATCAAGGGTGATTTGCCGTGGTATCAGGCCAATATTAATAATTATGTCAATCAGATAGACCTGTTCGTGCTGGCTTTGCAACACTACGCTGAACGCAAAATGCTGCTGGTGGTGGCGATTTCGCTAGCTGGCGGTATTGGCATTTTCACGCTGGTCTTTTTTACTTTGCGCCGCATACGCCATCAGGTGGTAGCCCCGCTGAATCAACTGGTTACCGCCAGTCAGCGTATTGAACACGGGCAGTTCGACTCGCCGCCGCTGGATACCAGCCTGCCCAATGAACTGGGCCTGCTTGCAAAAACCTTTAACCAGATGTCGAGCGAGCTGCATAAGTTGTACCGCTCGCTGGAAGCGTCAGTAGAAGAAAAAACTCGCGATCTCCACGAGGCCAAGCGTCGCCTGGAGGTGTTGTATCAGTGTTCGCAGGCACTGAACACCAGCCAGATTGATGTGCATTGTTTCCGCCATATTTTGCAGATTGTTCGCGACAATGAGGCTGCTGAATATCTGGAGCTGAACGTTGGGGATAACTGGCGGATTAGCGAAGGGAAGCCAAACCCTGAGCTGCCAATGCAGATTTTACCGGTCACCATGCAAGAGACGGTTTACGGCGAGTTGCACTGGCAAAATAGCCACGTGTCATCATCAGAACCGCTACTTAACAGCGTTTCATCGATGCTGGGACGCGGTTTGTACTTTAATCAGGCGCAGAAGCATTTTCAGCAGTTGCTGTTGATGGAAGAACGCGCGACCATCGCCCGCGAACTGCACGACTCGCTGGCCCAGGTGCTTTCTTATTTACGTATCCAGTTGACGTTACTGAAGCGTTCGATACCCGAAAATAACGCCACTGCACAAAGTATCATGGCCGACTTCTCCCAGGCGCTGAATGATGCTTATCGGCAGTTACGCGAGCTGTTAACCACTTTCCGACTGACGCTACAGCAAGCGGATCTTCCCTCTGCGCTGCGTGAAATGCTGGATACATTACAAAACCAAACCAGCGCCAAACTGACGCTCGACTGCCGTCTGCCAACCCTGGCGCTGGATGCGCAGATGCAGGTGCATTTGTTGCAAATTATTCGCGAAGCGGTGCTGAACGCCATGAAGCACGCCAACGCCAGCGAAATTGCCGTTAGCTGCGTCACCGCGCCGGATGGCAATCACACAGTTTATATTCGCGACAACGGTATTGGCATCGGTGAACCGGAGGAACCCGAAGGCCATTATGGTCTGAATATCATGCGCGAGCGCGCGGAAAGATTGGGTGGGACGCTGACTTTTTCGCAACCTTCCGGCGGCGGCACGTTAGTGAGTATTAGCTTTCGCTCTGCGGAGAGCGAGGAAAGCCAGCAGATATGATGCTGCCTACTATTCATTAAATACTGGCATTTTAGGTTCAGTATAAAAGGGCATGATAATTTACATTATCTCCTTTTTTTCTCCACGATTGGCTCGTACCTTGCCGCTACAGTGAAGCAAGGCATGCCCATAACGATACGCAGAACTACGAGGTCCTCTTTTAATGGCGAATTTCTTTATTGATCGCCCCATTTTTGCCTGGGTGCTGGCAATTCTGTTGTGTCTGACAGGAACCCTGGCCATTTTCTCATTGCCCGTTGAACAGTACCCGGATCTCGCGCCCCCCAACGTGCGAGTGACCGCTAACTATCCTGGCGCGTCAGCCCAGACGCTGGAAAACACCGTGACCCAGGTTATCGAGCAGAATATGACTGGTCTCGATAACCTGATGTATATGTCATCACAAAGCAGCGGTACTGGACAGGCGTCAGTAACGCTCAGTTTTAAAGCTGGTACAGATCCGGACGAAGCAGTGCAACAGGTGCAGAACCAGTTGCAGTCGGCCATGCGTAAACTACCGCAGGCGGTGCAAAATCAGGGCGTAACGGTGCGTAAAACCGGCGATACCAACATTCTGACCATTGCCTTCGTCTCAACCGATGGTTCGATGGATAAACAGGATATTGCCGATTACGTTGCCAGTAATATTCAGGACCCGTTAAGCCGCGTGAACGGCGTTGGTGATATCGACGCTTACGGTTCGCAATATTCGATGCGTATCTGGCTGGATCCGGCAAAACTGAACAGTTTCCAGATGACCGCCAAAGATGTCACTGACGCCATTGAGTCGCAGAACGCACAGATTGCGGTTGGGCAGCTTGGCGGTACGCCGTCTGTCGATAACCAGGCACTCAACGCCACCATTAACGCCCAATCACTGTTGCAAACGCCAGAACAGTTTCGTGATATCACTCTGCGGGTAAATCAGGACGGTTCGGAAGTGAAACTGGGTGATGTCGCCACCGTCGAAATGGGAGCGGAGAAATACGATTATCTTAGCCGTTTCAACGGTAAACCAGCCTCGGGGCTGGGGGTAAAACTGGCCTCCGGTGCGAACGAAATGGCAACGGCAGAACTGGTGATCAACCGTCTGGATGAACTGGCGCAGTATTTCCCGCCCGGACTGGAGTACAAGGTGGCGTATGAAACCACCTCGTTTGTTAAGGCCTCCATTGAAGACGTAGTGAAAACTCTGTTAGAAGCTATCGCGCTGGTTTTCCTCGTCATGTATCTGTTCCTGCAAAACTTCCGCGCTACGCTGATTCCAACTATCGCCGTGCCGGTAGTGTTGATGGGAACCTTCTCGGTGCTTTATGCCTTCGGCTATAGCGTCAACACCTTAACCATGTTCGCGATGGTGCTGGCTATCGGCCTGCTGGTGGATGACGCCATCGTGGTGGTGGAAAACGTCGAACGTATTATGAGTGAGGAAGGACTCACTCCTCGCGAAGCCACACGTAAATCGATGGGGCAAATCCAGGGCGCACTGGTCGGGATTGCAATGGTGCTTTCTGCTGTATTTGTGCCAATGGCCTTCTTTGGCGGCACCACCGGGGCTATCTATCGCCAGTTCTCTATAACCATTGTTGCGGCAATGGTGCTGTCGGTTCTGGTGGCGATGATCCTGACTCCGGCATTGTGCGCTACGCTACTTAAGCCACTGAAAAAAGGTGAACATCACGGGCAGAAAGGCTTTTTTGCCTGGTTTAACCAGATGTTCAACCGCAACGCCGAACGCTACGAAAAAGGGGTGGCGAAAATTCTCCACCGCAGCCTGCGCTGGATTTTGATTTACGTCCTGCTGTTAGGCGGCATGGTGTTCCTGTTTCTGCGTCTGCCGACGTCGTTCCTGCCTCTGGAAGACCGTGGCATGTTTACCACCTCGGTACAGTTACCCAGCGGTTCGACTCAGCAACAGACTCTGAAAGTGGTGGAACAGATCGAGAAGTATTACTTCACCCATGAGAAAGACAACATCATGTCGGTGTTTGCCACTGTCGGCTCTGGCCCAGGGGGGAACGGGCAAAACGTGGCACGAATGTTTGTCCGCCTGAAAGACTGGAGCGAACGCGACAGTAAAACAGGCACCTCGTTTGCCATTATCGAACGTGCAACAAAAGAATTTAATAAAATCAAAGAAGCTCGCGTTATCGCCAGTAGCCCGCCTGCTATCAGCGGTCTTGGCAGTTCCGCTGGATTTGATATGGAGTTGCAGGACCACGCCGGGGCTGGTCACGATGCGCTGATGGCCGCGCGTAATCAGCTGCTGGCGCTCGCGGCGGAAAACCCAGAACTTACTCGTGTGCGCCATAACGGTCTGGACGACAGCCCGCAATTGCAGATTGATATCGACCAGCGCAAAGCGCAGGCACTGGGCGTTGCCATTGACGATATTAACGACACGCTGCAAACCGCGTGGGGCTCGAGCTATGTGAATGACTTTATGGATCGCGGTCGCGTGAAGAAAGTCTATGTGCAGGCTGCCGCGCCGTATCGCATGCTGCCAGATGACATTAACCTGTGGTATGTGCGTAACAAAGACGGCGGCATGGTGCCTTTCTCCGCCTTCGCGACCTCTCGCTGGGAAACAGGCTCGCCGCGTCTGGAACGCTATAACGGCTATTCTGCGGTAGAGATTGTCGGGGAAGCCGCCCCGGGCGTCAGTACGGGTACCGCGATGGATATTATGGAATCGTTGGTGAAGCAGTTGCCGAACGGCTTTGGACTGGAGTGGACAGCGATGTCGTACCAGGAACGACTTTCCGGAGCACAAGCTCCGGCGCTGTACGCCATTTCATTGCTGGTGGTATTCCTGTGTCTGGCTGCACTTTATGAAAGTTGGTCAGTACCGTTCTCGGTAATGCTGGTTGTACCGCTGGGAGTTATCGGCGCACTGCTGGCAACCTGGATGCGTGGGCTGGAAAACGATGTGTACTTTCAGGTTGGCCTGCTAACAGTCATTGGTTTGTCGGCGAAAAACGCCATCCTGATTGTTGAGTTTGCCAACGAGATGAATCAAAAAGGCCACGACCTGTTTGAAGCGACACTCCACGCCTGCCGTCAGCGTTTACGTCCGATTCTGATGACCTCGCTAGCGTTTATCTTCGGCGTATTGCCGATGGCGATCAGCAGTGGTGCCGGTTCTGGTGGGCAACACGCCGTCGGTACTGGCGTAATGGGCGGGATGATTTCTGCCACCATTCTGGCGATTTACTTCGTGCCGCTATTCTTTGTGCTGGTGCGTCGTCGCTTCCCACTGAAGCCTCGACCAGAATAATGACTAGTCCTGATATAAG
>NZ_RHJM01000022.1:0-143701 GCF_004212315.1 Escherichia sp. E10V5 | reverse complement strand
GCATTTCATGCAGCGGAAAATGTTTAGATTCAGCGATGGTGGAAATAGATTTTGTACCAAAACGTGAATCGAGTAGTTCCGACCTTAAATCCGTTACTTGCTTCTTATCCATTTCAAACTCCTTAAAATGATTGGATCGCAATAAAAAAGTAGGATTTATCGATAAAGTAAGCAAGCTCAATGGTCTGGGTTTTAAATAACAAAATCCTAATCTTGTTTGGTTTTTGACAATAATTGCATTATGTTTTTTTAAGTAAAAACAAAAGGATGAGCAATATACTAATGATAATTTCGATCTTTTTAGTGTTATTTTAATGTGTTTTTTTACCTGCCGTTATTATCACGTAAAAATTAGCCAATAAAATATCATTATTAGTTAGTGGTTAATTTTTTGAACGTTTTTAAAGATTATCGAATAAAAAAATATAATTACCAGAATCCCCGCCAACATTGTTCGTGGGGTAAGTTGTTATTTCGGCAGTAATACTCCGGTATAAGTATTCACCGGATGGGTAAGATGTTGTTTAACATTAGTGTTAACGTTTTCTACTGTCGGTTGGTGGATGTCCGGGAATCATAACGCTTCCACTGTGAAACTTGTGCTACAGGTTCGTTTTGTTCTTTTACCGTAATAGCTGCGCTCCAGCGTTTCAGGCTGGAAGAGGAGAGTTCGCCAACACCGCTGCCGCCCACGGCTTTATGCAGAACAAATTACTATTTAAGTGATACTACGTAAGTGTGAAATTATTTAAAATGTTAATGTTTTTTATCCTTTCGGTGTTTCTATATTTTAATGGTGACAATTTGTATTTTTTAGAGAAAATCCGAGTAAAGGTCTGTTGTGAATCGAACCCATATTTATAGGCGATGCTCATCACAGACTCATTAGTCCCGACAAGATCTTTAGCTGCAAGACTAAGTTTTTTATCTTTGATATATTTCCCAAGGCTAACTTTTTTTATCTGTACAAAAATCCGCTGAAGATGCCACTTAGAATATCCAGCCCGCGTAGCAACATCGTCTATCTTCAGCGGTTTATGTATGTTTGAATCAATCCATTGAGTTACCTCATCGATAATATCTTCTGTTCTGGACATAAGACGACGCTAACTATAAGAGGGCTGTGACATATATTGTTCAAAATGCTAATTACTTACTTATAGATTTCAGCAACCCCGTGCAACCGGTTATTCCCCGTGGTTGACAGAATTTTGAATGATGTTGCTCCTTGCTCATCAGTTTTACGAGAAAGTGCATTCGATAATTCATCAAGCGTCAGGGCATTACTGGCTGAGACTACACCAATCTTTTCTTTGCCATCTGCATGACGAATCTCCTCAGCAGCAGATGCAGTATTTACCGAAATGAATCCCATGAATAATGCAGTAATTAGTAGTGCTTTCATATCTGATACCTGTTTTAAACGATATATTTGGAAGTTGACGAATATCAGAAGGAGCTTCCTCCTTCTTGATCTGTAAATATACAGTTCTAAGCTATCATAAGACTGACTGTCATATGACAGCGTTGTCAGATTTTTGAATTTTTCGAATACAGATTCAGGTCGTTAATAACGCACTCAGGTTCTTCAGTAAGGGGCATATTGTCTACATCGAAAACCCCATCATTTTTTTGGGGATTATCACTCTGCAGCTCTGCAAACAGAGGGGTGAGATCCTGCTGTGCTTCTCCTCGCTCTGCGACCAGTTCGAACGTTTTATTTTTAGCCGCATCATTGCTCAAGGCCGTTACCAGTACCCGGGCGATTTGTTCCCGGGAGATAACACCATCTTCTGGCGTTCCCGCATGGCGCCTATCCCCCTGAAGCATGACGATTCTGTGCTCATCATCATTGTTGTAATCAAACCAGCCGGGTCTGACGATAGTGTAGATATGTCCGCTGGCTCTGACCAGGCGTTCAGCTCGTCTCTTCCAGTCATGAACTTCAGTACGTTGATTCCAGCTACTGAGCCGCTCAGTAACGCCAATCGTTGTCATCAGGGCGATGCGAACAGGTGTATCCATGAATATTCGCAAAATGTTACGTACACCGCCGTAATCTATCGCTCTGGCACCAATACGTCCCTGACCATCGGAGCCGAGTGTAAAAATGATGGCATCAATATCTTTCGGTAAATCGGTGAGTGTTTCAGGTATTGAAACATCGCCATAGAAAATATCTGTTCCAGGAGGGAGTAACTTGATTTTCCGCCGATTCCTGATCAGAGCCACTGGCTGATGGCCCATTGCAATAGCAGTATTCACAACATGAATACCAATGCTTCCTGTTGCGCCAGCAACGAGTATTTTCATGATAAACCTTCTGATAATTCAGCCTTATTTTTGATACAGCCAGAATATCAATTATCATTATTGCCAGTAATGAGGCTAAAATGATTGTGTCTATGAACGCCCTTCATGAATGCGCTTTGAAGGGAATGCTTCTACAAGGAAATCGTCAATGCTTAAAGAAAACTTCAACGAACTGCAAATCTTTCTTGTGGTGGCAAGAGAGCGAAGTTTTACCAAAGCAGCGAGCAAACTCGGCGTCTCTCAGTCTGCACTTAGCCATGCAATGAAGGCACTGGAGGAAAGGTTAAATATCCGTCTCTTAACCCGAACTACCCGTAGCGTGGCTCCCACGGAAGCAGGGGAGAGAATAATTGCCTGTCTTGAGCCACGTATAGATGAGCTTGAGCGCGAGCTGGAATCACTTATCCAACTGAATGGCAAGCCCTCCGGGAATATTCGTTTATCCGCCGGGGAACATGCTGCGCGCAGTCTGGTCTGGCCGAAGCTAAAACCGTTCCTTAGAGAGTATCCCGAAATCAATGTCGAACTGGTGGTGGATAACGGTTTTGTCGATATTGTTGAAGGTCGTTTTGATGCCGGGATCCGGCTGGGTGAAAGTGTGGATAAGGATATGATTGCAGTGCGAATTGGGCCGGATATGCGGATGGCCATGGTGGGATCGCCGGCGTATTTTGCTGCAAACCCTGCGCCTGAAACGCCTCACGAACTACAAAATCATCGCTGCATCAATATGCGTCTGCCAACGGCCGGTGGACTTTATCACTGGGAGTTTGAACGCGAAGGGAAACCGTTACGGGTCAGAGTTGATGGGCAACTGACGTTTAATTTGCTGCCAGAAAGAATTGATGCCGCATTATCAGGATTTGGTATCGCCTGTGTTCCCGAAGACGCGATTCAGGATTATGTAACGTCAGGCGAGCTTATTCAGGTTTTACAGGAGTGGTGTCCAACTTTTCCCGGATATTACCTTTACTATCCCAGCCGTAAGCAGCATCCGCCTGCTTTTGCGCTGTTGATTGATGCACTTCGCTACGCGGAATAACGGGTCCACATTTTGCTGTGGGCCTTGCGCGGGCATAATGACCTTTTTCACTGCACGCCTGTAGGTCAGTGCGCTTTAATACGGCGAAGGCCAGCGCTTCAGTAACGTTGAAAGCTTGATACAGCAGTGAACAGAGCAAACATCTTCGAGGCTGTGAATCTCCATCAGAAAAAGCTACACAATACGATGAGCGCCCACTGAAGGTTAGGCGCTCTATTAAACGTTTAAGGTGATCTTCTAAAATGGCTATTGCAGATTTTTCTCTTTCAAAAACCGACTCACCAAATCAGCGATCTGCACATTATTCAGGTCGGAAAACGGGAAGTGGGTATTACCTCTGATTCCAGCCTCAGGCAGATGCGTCACCGTCACATCCCCACCATGCTTGTTAACCACGTCACGCCACTTACGCGCCATTGCCAGCCGTACTCGCCAGCTGTCCTGTGCGGGCATAGCTACAGGTTTATCCGGTATGTTATCGCCGTAAATAATCAAAATCGGGATTTTAGTCAGCGCCATAAACTGTTCCATTGGCACGGATTCACCCTTCAGCGTGTCGAACGCACTAGGCATAGGGGCAGGGAGTTCTTTTTCCGGGAACACAAAACCGCTGCCTGGCTCGAAGGCGACAATGGCTTTGACCTTGTTGTTTTTCATCGCGGTATACCAGCCTGGTCCACCACCCTGAGAGTGGGTAAAGAGGATTGCCGGGCCTGATTTATCCACTACGGCAGACATCGCATCAGAGATGACATTGACATCAAATGGCCCTGTATTCGGAGTCATCTGGCGGAAATACTGATTTAGTGCCTCTTTGTCGTGGGAAAACTGGACGCCTTTAAAATACTCTGGCCACACGCCAACACGGAACTGGTTAAACCACATCTGCTCATCAGGTTTTGGTGTAACCGTACCTTCTACAGTGGTACGTCCGGCATCACCCCGACGCGGCTGATCGACAATATACGTGGAGAATCCGCGGCGCAGGAATATGTTCTGGAACCCTTCTCGACCATCCGGCGTACTTTCCCAGGTACGAGAAGACTGGCCCGCGCCATGCAGCATAACTATGGGATATTTATGCGGATTCTCCGGTATTTGATAGAACACCGACGCATGATCGCCATGATAAGTTTGACCTGCAGAGTCCAGCGGCTTTTTCGCATCAAATGTTCCCGGGGCGGTGATGATGGTGCCTCCGGCAGAAAAACTTCCTTGCTCCTGAATGACCAATGGTTCGGCGTATACAGACTGCGCCCCCAGGCCTCCGGCCATCATGCAGATGGCCAGCATTTTTAAGACCGTTTTCAAAATCACATCCTCTGTTATGGTTGCCGTTTAATCATATCTGAGTTGCCAGCGTTAATTATTTCTCCCCCTTGATTGCCTTTATTTGGCGGATTCATAAATGCAGAGGATGAATCACGTATGTGCACTGCCCAGGGGAGAGTCTGCATGACGACCGTCTCTATTTGTTCTCAAGCGCTTTTCGCAGTGCCTCTTCAGCTCTTGTGGCTGCATCATTGTCGCCATGTTCACGCAGAACCTGTGCTAACTGTCGTAACTGCGCTGCCGTCAGACCGACTCGCATACTTGCTCGCGTATGTGACAGTAACTGGGCTTCAACGCCTGGCGTAGCGGCTAATGCGCCAACTGTTGCCAGTTCACGGCTTTGCCAGTCGAGGTTATCGCGAGCGAAAATATCGCCGAACAGATGTGTTTGCAGGAATTGATTTATTGTTGGCGCAAAATCAAACAGTGGCCCCTGAACAGGCGCTCCTGAGATTTTCGTCTGGTTTGCGGTACCGACACGGCGAAGCTCATCCCCGACGGGAATCGGGGCGATCGGCGCTTTACCTTCAATGTCTTCGATGCCACGTTGTTTACGTGTTTCGACGACTTTCATCAGCTCATTCAGTGCATTCAGGCTGCGGGGGAATCCCGTATAGGCATAGAGCTGGATGAGAATTTCTTTAGCTTCGTTTATCGTGAGTCCTGTATCAAGTCCTTGATTAAGCGCTGCATTCAGCTTATCCATCTGACTGCTGGCCATTGATGCGGCAATCAACGGAATGGCCTGCTGGCGAGCTGACAGCGTATCTGAAACCGTATATTCATGATTCATTTCGGTAACTCCTTTATTGATGAGCGCAGCATTTGCGGTAAGCGCAAAACCAAAGGTGAGCAGTACCGCTGCCGTTAATATCTTAATGGGCGTGGTATTGTTCATCTGTCACTAACTCCTTCCAGTTAACGCTTTTGCCATCCACCACGCCGGTTATTGCCAGATGTGTCATCGCACTACCGGGGGCCGCCCCATGCCAGTGTTTAACGTCCGCCGGACAAGAGACAACATCGCCAGCACGGATCACCTGCACCGGCTTGCCTTCTTGTTGGGTGAGTCCAACACCAGAGGTCACAATCAGTCGCTGACCTGCTGGATGCGTATGCCAGGCGGAGCGGGCACCAGGTTCAAAGGTGACATAAGCCGCGGAAACACGGATGTCGTTGTCAGCGTTGAACAGAGGATCAACCCGGACACGACCGGTAAAATTCTCCGCCGAGCCATACACCGCAGTCTGGCTTCCGGCGGGGGCGATATGGACAGTGGAATTTTGCTCCGCAGCCCATGATGAAGTTGTGAAGAGAGGCAGTAGTAGCCCAAGATAATGTAACTGTCTGATCATACAACGCGTCCTTATCTACGGTGACAGGAGGGGAGACAATGATTCTATTCAGACGGACATGTCGTCAGGCTGACGCCTCGCTGACAATTTTGTCAGTTAACGTTGCTCCAGACTCAGTGCCTGAAGGTGCATTGCTCACCGTTTTATCCGCTTTCAGCGCAAAAGTGAGGCCAAATGTATTGATGCCACCTTCACTACGGGCAAAGACATCACCCTGGTGCATAATAGCGACGGCACGCACGATCGACAGGCCCAACCCATGATGGGCATCACTCCTTGCTCGTGAAGTGTCGATGCGATAAAACCGCTCAAAAAGCCGATGTAAGTGTTCTGGTGCTATCGGATTGCCTGGATTGGAAACTTCAACACAGGCCTGATTATCCCTTTCGCTTAAGCGCACAGTAATAGTGCTATTGGAAAGGGAATGTCTAGCAGAATATGTCGAGCCCTCATTTACTGAAAAACAGCTTTTGTTGGATGTTGAAGGCGATGTTACTGCGTTTATCGATCGGCGGCTGTTCCACCGCTCACTGGCCAATTTACTGGAAAATAGTGCTGTCTTAAGGGTTTCTTCTCGCAAGGAGACTTGTGTAAGCTGAGAAGCATGTTCTCCTGCGTGGGCATGAGACAGGAACAGCATGTCATTGACGATGGACGTCATACGTTCAAGTTCTTCCAGATTCGAGCCCAGTAATTCTTCCAGTTCCTCATGAGAGCGTCGTCGTGATAGCCCCAGTTGCGTCTGGCCAATCAGGTTAGTCAGCGGCGTGCGGAGTTCATGAGCAACATCGGCATTAAAACTTTCGAGTTGCCGCCAGGCGATTTCCTGGCGCTCCAGCACGCCATTAAATGATGAGGCCAGTTGTTGTAACTCTTCGGGTAAGGCTCTGGCGTCCAGTCGCTGTCTATGGTCCCCAGGGGCGAGATGTTGCGCCTGCTTACTGAGCATACCCACCGGACGCAGGCCAATCTTTGAAACAACGTAGCCCAGCAGGGCAACGATCGCTACGCCCAGAGCCGCAATGATCAGCAGTGTCCGCGTAAAGGCATTGAGCGTTCCCATGTACGGCGTGGAATCAATGGCGACCACATAACGTAACTCAGGTCTTTCACCGTTTGCCGGGATCGTTTTCACTAACAAAAACAGTGAACATGCGCTCTCTGATGTGCCGGGTACTTTATTAAATCCCTCCCGTAAAGAAGACCACTGAACTCCCACCGGCGGCATTCCTCCCACGCTAAAACGCGGGTTATCGCTGACAATCCAGTAGCGAACACGCTCACCTTCGGAGTTGGCTAATACGGTGAATTTATTGGCAAGCGTAGACCAACCATCGGCCGTGGTTCGCGCGGTGATCCACGGGCTCATCAATGATTCCCTGAACAACAGTTCGTTGTGCATCTGTTTTTGCAAGGAATCATGCAAAGAGCTTCTGAGCAGGATGCCAATTACGGAAACAATCAGCAGCGCAGATAAAGCAAACATCAGCGCCAGGTGGACAGAGATAGAACGCTTAACCATGCTTATCCTCTTTATTTACTCAGGCCGGACTTCGAGGACATACCCCATGCCGCGCACGGTATGAAGTAGCTTAACGTCGAATGGGGCATCAACTTTGGCGCGTAAACGTTTAATGGCGACTTCAACTACATTGGCATCACTATCAAAATTCATGTCCCAGATTTGTTCGGCAATCATCATCTTTGACAAAATCTCTCCCTGATGACGAGCGAGCAGACTCAGCAGGGAAAATTCTTTTGCGGTTAGTTCCAGTCTCGTTCCACCGCGAAATACCCTGCGCGCCAGTAAGTCGAGATGCAAATCCTGAATGTGAAGTTGAGTGATGTCTGCGCCATCGGTAGGGCGGCGACGTACCAACGCCTGAATACGCGCCACCAATTCAATGAGTGAAAAGGGTTTAGGGAGATAATCATCCGCGCCCATACGAAGCCCTTTGACGCGTTCGTCGACCGAGCCCCGAGCTGACAGCATCAGCACGGGTGTCTGTTTTCTGGCCCGGACGCCTTCCAGCACTTGATAACCATCCATTCCCGGTAGCATCACATCAAGAATTATCGCGTCGTAGTCTAATTCCAGCGCGTAATGAAGCCCTTCAGCGCCATCGGCTGAAATATCAACGATGAACCCCGATTCTTTTAATGCACGACTGATATACGTCGATGTTTTCTCTTCATCTTCTATAATTAAAAGGCGCATAATATTCATCCCTCTACACCTATGGCTTTAGGGTGCTGATTTATTTATCGAGTCCTTTATCGTGTAACCACGATGCCAGTATTCCGGCAATCTCCTGATTATTCTTTTCCGCCATCAGGAAATGAGAATTGCCTTTGATGCCAATATCAGGAAGATGGACAAGGGTGGCGTCTCCACCGTGACGATTAACTGTCTTGACAAATTGCTTTGCCATTTCATATTCACTTCTCCATTTATCCGGGCCAACGGCAGCATCCGGTTTTTCAGCAATAAAATCGCCATAATAGATAACGATTGGGATTCGCGTGAGTTTGAGAAACTCGTTCATGGGAACTCCCATCGCGGAAGCGCTCAATGGTGCAAATGTCGTCTTCACCGGTGCTGGCATCTCATTTTCCGGGAAGATAAATGGTGTTCCGCCTGGCTCATAAGCAACAATGGCTTTTACCTTGTCGGTATAAAAGGGCGTTCTCCAGCCAATAGTGCCGCCCATCGAGTGAGTGATTAAAATACCCTGACCAATTTTTTCAAATAACTGTGCAAGTGTTTTCGCATTCAGGTCATTATCAAGTTCTCCTGAATAGGGATTCCAGGAACGCTGGAATGCTTCAATACTTGCAGGATTGTCAGGGAACTGCGAATTTTTAAAAACACCCTGTTCATTGCCAACACGGGACAACAGAAAAAACGTCTTGTCGGCATACATAGGATTGCCCGCCCAGGGATTTTTACCCGTATCATCTTTGGTCGATAAACCGGCTTCACCCATGCGTGGTTGATCAACGAGATAAACACTATAATTTTTTTTCAGAAAAATATTCTGAAATCCATCGCGTCCATCTGGTGTACTTTCCCATGTTCTTTTTGTTTGAGCACCGCCATGCTGGAAGACCAGCGGATATTTATGTGCATTTACCGGAATTTGGTAGAAGACATAAGCATGATCGCCATAAGCGGTTTGACCATCAGGGGAGAGAAAATTTTGTTCTGAAAATGTTCCTGAATGCTTGACTGTTGTGCCTCCCACAGCAAAGCTTCCCTGAGTTTGTAATACAATATGCGGTTCTGTACTTTGGCTCTGAATGCTGTGCGTTGTGCAACCAGAAACGGCAAATATTAGTCCGGACAACAAGATATTACCGACCGTTTTTTTGAATGGAGTGTTATGGTTCATATATTATCTCTGATGTTTTATTATGGTTTAAAATAGCGCTCCTGGTTTATCCAATACCCGTCATCATTGCCACGAGAGGCATCGTAATAAGTGACACCAGTGTGGTTAATGTCGCACCTTTAAGAGCTAACGGATAAACTTTTTTATTTAACATCTGAGCCAATAAGGGCGTTCCTGCACCAGCTGGCGTTGCTACCGCAGCAAGCAGGACACCCAACAGTAGCCCATCGTTAATGAATAACTTCATTATTAATATAATAACAAGCGGAATGATGACCATTTTAAAAAAAGTGAATATCCATACTTTCACATCTTTAAAAACAGATTTCCATTCGATGTCTAACAGGAATGAGCCTATCAGTAGCATTGAAACCGGGCCAGTTATTGCGCCCAGCATTTTTATTGGTTGTGCAATGATGTAAGGAATATGCACATTTGAAATATATAAAAGCAAAGCAAGAATACAGGCAACGATCCCCGGATTGATAACGTTTAACATATTTTTCAAGCTAAGTGTTTCAGCATTACCACTCTGGTCTTTCATGCAGTGATAACCATATGAAAAGAACAATAAGTTATATGGGAGTAAAAAGACAGTGATATAAATCATGGCGTTGGCGCCATATAAAGAATATATCATTGGGATCCCCATCATGGAAACATTAGTAAATGTTGTCATGACAGTAATCACACCATAGTATTCTCTTTCATAGCGTAAAACTCTTGCCAGCATACGACTGCAAATAATCAGTAAAATAAGTGTAGTGAATGCGGATGCAAGTACGATGGAAAGTTCCTTTCCGGAAATATGTGGCTGATCAGTCGTAACCCCGGAAAGTATAATAGCTGGCATCGCAAAATTAAAAACAAGAGATGTGAGTTGGGGCGTGTTTCCCGGTGTAATAACGCCCACTTTACGTGCTATAACGCCAATACCAATAAGAAGAAAGAAAATAATAAGTTGCTCAAGTGTCGCCATATTAATATCCTTGCCATGGTATATATAATAGTTATCAACCAGGACGCTGCGAATTTTATTCGTCGAAATGTTATGAGTGACTTATTTTATACGGGGTATATCACGGCCGCTTAAGTCAGAATGAGTATATACTCGTCATACTTCAAGTTGCATGTGCTGCGTCTGCGTTCGATCACCCCAGTCACTTACTTATGTAAGCTCCTGGGGATTCACTCGCTTGTCGCCTTCCTGCAACTCGAATTATTTAGAGTATAGCAACATATTTATGTTCATTTGAGAGAGCTTTACCGATAGGGTTAATCAGCCTGATTCATAAATCAGACCCGGGAAAGCGTATTTCAACCGTCCTCAACGGAAAACACGATGAGCTGGGGACTTCCTGACAAAAATGTTATTTAGCGGTCATGATACTGACAGTTTTTTCTCTCTACTCTGTGTCTGAATGTTCCATCTCGGTTGCCTTATGAACACGCATTTTTATCGGGAGAAACCATGAAATTGACACTTTTAAGTGCAATGCTGATGACGGCAGTCGTCGGTATCACTTCAGCAAATGCAGCAGATTACAAAAAGAATCCGTTTACTCTCGTCTATGACGGGGCTATCACCGAAAATGTCGCAGGTAAGGTCAATATCCATCCTGTGAAATATGATCTGCATGGCATTCAGATTGCAGCGAATGTGTATACACCTGCTAACTATGACCCTGCGAAAAAATATCCGGCAATAGTGGTGGCTCACCCTAATGGCGGTGTAAAAGAGCAGGTCGCCGGATTATATGCCCAACGCCTGGCTGAACACGGATATATTACCATCGCCGCCGATGCTGCTTATCAAGGGGCCAGCGGAGGGCTGCCACGTAACGTAGACAAACCTGCGAATCGTATTGAAGATATCCACGGTATGGCTGATTTCATCAGCCAGTATCCCGGTGTTGATAGCACCCGTATTGGTTTGTTGGGGATTTGCGGGGGAGGAGGGTATTCACTTGCTGCCGCCGAGACGGACAAACGATTCAAATCGATTGCAACCATTAGCATGTTTAATTCAGGACTTGTACGGCGCAATGGTATGCAGGATTCACAGCTGGATACTATTCAACAACGTCTTCAGCAGGCTTCAGATGCACGAGCTCAGGAAGTGGCCGGTGGCGAAGTGCTTTACTCCGGTGATGCCAACCTGACTGATGAACAGATCGCTAAATTACCTTTTGCGTTATATCGCCAGGGCTACGAGTACTACTGGAAAACCCACGCACATCCAAACTCAACGTTTAAATACACCACGAGCAGTCTGTTAGACTTGATGAACTTTGACGTGACGGACCATATCAACCTGATCAATAAACCTCTGCTAATGATTGCCGGTTCCAAAGCGGATACGCTCTATATGACTAAAGATGCGTTCGCTAAAGCTACCGGTACGAAGGACAAAGAGCTCTTCCTGATCGATGGTGCTACCCACATTGAGACATATTGGGTGCCAGAATACGTTGACCAGGCGACGCAAAAGTTAGACGTTTTCTTCCATAAGAATATCTAGTTACCCTCCAGGGGATCCCCAGCCGTACAGGCTGGGGGATATCCATCAACTGTAGCCACTGTCCACTTTAAAAAACAAGTTGGCGGGGTAGTTAGAAAATTGAAAGAGAGCTCCAGCATCCTGGGGAATCAAGATTCCGACAATAGGGTAGTCATTTGCTGACTCCACGAGGCGAGACGTGGGTGTAAGACGTTGCTTATCCAATCCAATTCATCATTTAACATAATATACATTATGCGCACTAAGGTGCGCATACGTAAATTATGGAGGTGTGTCATGGCTTGTACCCGTCCTTTGAACGCGTACCAGATGCCATCGGGGAAGATTTTTTTCACGCCGTCACGTGGCGCTAAATTCATTCAGTTGCCCTGCGGTCAGTGCATCGGTTGCCGTCTTGCTCACTCTCGTGACTGGGCGACCCGCTGCGTTCATGAAGCCCACATGCACGATCACAATTGTTTTATTACTCTGACTTATTCGCCTGAGAATTTACCTGAAGGCGGTACTCTCGTTCGTAAACATTTCACCGATTTTATGAAGCGTTTACGTAAGGCTTTGGCTGTTGATGATATTTCGATTCGTTTTTTCGGCTGTGGTGAATATGGCTCTAAATTAGAGCGTCCGCATTATCATGCGATTATTTTTGGATATGACTTTCCGGATAAGACATTACACAAGGCTGGAAGATTTAATTTATATAGGTCTTCGCTTCTTGAAAGATGTTGGACTTTTGGTTGGTCTGTTGTTGCTGCTTTTAGTTTTGAGTCGGCTGCTTACGTGGCGCGATACTGTGTTAAAAAAGTCACCGGTTCCCGTGCAGATGAGCATTATGGACATCGCATACCCGAGTTTTCGGCTATGAGCAACAGGCCTGGTATTGGCTATGATTTTTTTATGGAATATTACGATGACATAGTTAATTCAGATGCTTGTATTGGTCGCGGCGGTCGTCAGATAAAACCGCCCCGCTATTATGACAAGTTATTATCAGGCTGTGATTTTGAGAAGTTGCAGCAAAATAAAGAACGACGACAGTTAAATGCCCAGGTATTAGACCCGTGGCGTTTGCAGGATTTGGATAAATTTAATCTGGTTAAATTCCAGCGAATGATGAGGAAATTAGAAAATGGCTCACTCTGATGCAGTTTATGTAATTCACGACAAGCTGATTAATGCTGATGTTTTTATGTTTATGGCCCAGCATGACGGTATTGCGAAAGGACATTTGCACGCGTTCTGTAACCGTATGCAGCGCACTGATTTTTCGTTGCACCGTGTGACTGCTTATGATTTTGCTGACCAGCAGCTGGTTCCGGTCGATATTGACCGTGTTTATGTTTGTGAAGCTACTCCGGCGTTCCTGAAGGATTCTGAAGATGCGTACATCGAAGCCTAAGTTTCATACCCGCTATAACCCGCCACCGTCGCCCGGCATCGAGTTCAAAGAACCGACGATGACCCAGCAGCATTTCCGCGACGAGTGCGACATTAACAAGATTGTTGAGCGTGCGATAAGAACGGGAGACACGACAGTCTTTACCAGTGCTCAACGTGCTGAATTCTACGATGCATCCGCGATTACTGATTACGTGGACGCAATGGCTTTAATTGACGACGTTCACGACGACTTTAAGAGCCTGCCGTCCACGATTCGCTCGATGTTTGGTAATAACGTTAAACAGTACGTTGAGTGGATGAGTAATCCAGCAAACTGGAATCAAGCGCGTGAGCTTGGATTGTTGAGCGGCGGAGAGGTTTCGGCGACCGAACCGAAGGTTCGCGAGTCGGAACCTGCTCCGGCGTCCCCGCGGGAGCGTTCCGGTGCTGAAATGAATAAAGCACCAGATGCAGGTTCCGAACCTGCCAAAACCTGAAGACGGCTCCGGCCCTTCAGCCTGGCACAGCGCCCTACTTGATGTAACTGTGCCAGGTGACACCGAAATTCACAGGCGGCTCCCACGAAGCCTTGAAAAAGGTGTCAGTTTATACAGTAGTTTGTATAGTATTTGTTCGAAATTCCCGAGGGGGGTTTATGAGTAAATTCGGTCGTAAAGTACCTAGTAATGCAAAAAGTCAGCATAATTTTTCAGTAATCCCGAGTGCCAATATTCAGCGTTCGGTCTTTAACCGTAGCTCTGGTTATAAAACCACTTTTGACGCTGGTTATTTGATTCCCGTGTTTCTGGATGAGGCTTTGCCGGGTGATACGTTCCACCTTAAAACGAGTGTTCTCGCGCGTCTTTCCACGCCCGTGGTTCCTTTCATGGATAATCTACGTCTGGATATTCAGTATTTTTCTGTACCTTATCGCCTCGTCTGGGATAACTGGCAGAAATTCAACGGAGAACAGAAGAACCCTGGTGATTCTACGGATTATTTAATCCCGCAGATTAAAGCCCCTGCAGGCGGTTTCCCTGTTGGCTCCCTTGCCGATTACTTTGGCGTTCCCACAGGTGTTGAAGGTATCAGCGTAAGCGCCCTGCCGTTCCGCGCTTATAACCTGATTTATAACGAGTGGTATCGTGATGAAAACCTGATTAATTCCGCCCCGCTTCCGCTTGGCGATGAGGAAGAAACAGGGCTCGCCAATTTCCCGCTGCGTAAGCGTGCCAAGCGTCACGATTACTTCACAAGTGCCCTGCCGTGGCCTCAGAAAGGTGAAGGCGTTGAGATTGGTTTAGGCGTTCCGCCGTCGTATACGCTCGATTTCCCTACTTATCCTGATGGCCTGCCGTTTGTTTCTTATGGCGTTGGTGTTGATGGGGATATGACTCCGCACAATCCGACTTATCTTGCCCGTAATAACGTTGGCAATGAAAGTGCATCATCTAATTCTTATGGTAATGCGGTTTATATGAGTGACGGCAGGAATCCCAGCAATCCGCTGGAATGGCCTCCTATGTCGCCCTCCACTGGTCGCATTGATGTTATTGGTGGATTTAGCCGCAATCAGCCTCCGGTTACGTTGAATAAGGAAGGTGGTGAAGTTGTTGATAACCTCACGATTAACTCGCTGCGTCAGGCGTTCCAGCTCCAGCGGCTGCTTGAGCGTGATGCTCGCGGTGGTACGCGATACATTGAGATTATTCGCAGTCATTTTGGCGTTATTTCTCCTGATGCCCGTGTTCAGCGTCCTGAGTATCTTGGCTCTGGTTCGTTCGATATAAATATTAATCCCGTGCTTCAGAACTCCGCGACGACCGACGCCAGCCCGCAAGGTAACTTGGCTGCTTATGGCGTTTCCGGTGGTGTGAACCGTGGTTTCTCGCATTCGTTCGTTGAGCATTGCTTTGTGATTGGCCTCGTCAGCGTTCGTGCTGACCTGACCTACCAGCAAGGCATCCCGCGCATGTTCTCCCGCCAGACCCGCTTTGATTTCTACTGGCCTGCACTGGCTCACCTGGGCGAACAGGCTATTCTTAACAAGGAGATTTACGCGCAAGGCAACGCCAAGGATGATGAAGTCTTTGGCTACCAGGAACGTTACGCGGAGTACCGCTACCGACCGTCCCAGATTACTGGTAAATTGCGTTCTACCGACCCGCAATCCCTCGACGTGTGGCATTTAGCCCAGCGGTTCGACTCTCTGCCCGCACTGAATCAGGAGTTTATCGAGGAGAATCCACCGATGAAGCGCGTCCTCGCCGTACAGGACGAACCCCAGTTCATCATGGATGCGTTCTTCGACTTGAAGTGTGTGCGGCCTATGCCTGTTTACTCAGTACCAGGTCTTATCGACCATTTCTAAGTTACATTGTCACTTTTGGCCTCTGCGGAGGCCTTTTTTTCATGAGGTGAAATTATGGGCTTTTTATCATCTGCCGTTGGTGCCGCTGGTTCCATTGCTGGTTCCCTGCTTGGCGCGAACTCTGCGAAGGATTCCGCTAACCGTGCCAATAAATTAACGATGGATTTGGCCAAAAACGGCATCCAGTACCGTGTGCAGGATTTACGGAAAGCTGGCCTTAACCCCATTCTGGCCGTTACTGGTTCCGGTGGTCTTGGTTCCGTCAGTTCGTCAGGTATTCAGGCCGCCCAGCCTGCCGATTTTTCCGGTGTGGTTAATTCTGCGGTCAGCGTATTTGACGCCTTAACGAAGCGTGAGCAGCAAGAAGCAGCCCGTGAAGGTATTGAGTCTCAGATTGCGTTACAACGTAACCAGATTGCGAATAGCGCGGCTGATGTGAAGCTCAAAGAGGCTCAGGCTGCGCAAGCCATTCAGAGTGCCGATAACATGCGATCGCAGTCGAATCTGATTAATCAGCAGGTTTTGACCGAGGCCTCCCGCCGTGCCAATATTGAAGCACAGACAGGCCTCAGTTCTGCGCAGCGGATTAGAACACAGTATCAGACTGTACAGGACAAGGTTCTGGCTGATTATTTGAATACACCAACTGGAGCTGAAAGTGCACGTGTCAATATGGATGCTTCTCGCGGTGGTATCGTTGGCGGCGTTAATACTTTTCTGCGTTCTTTGCAACGTGATTACCCGTCTGACTCGAACTCTGCGAAGAAAGTAAACAAGGGGGGACGCCTCCCCCCTAATCAGTTCCAACAGCAATTGATTAACAACTATCGGAGGTAATATGGCTCGTTCTCGCCGTCGTATGTCCAAGCGTTCTTCCCGCCGTTCGTTCCGCAAGTACGCAAAGACGCATAAGCGAAACTTTAAAGCTCGTTCGATGCGTGGTGGCATTCGTCTTTGATTGACATCTTCGATCGTATCGATCTAATATAATTATGTAAGTGGTTGATTTCTTTAACCTAAATATACATTATGCGCACCAACATAAACAAAGGGAAAATCCAGTCTTTAGCGGTCATGATTGTCCTGCTCATTAGCAACGACCAAACCCCACATCTCACTTAATTCCGTATTCTCGGCTTAACCGACCGTGCAACCTCAACACATTGGTTTCAATTGCCGTCACAACATTCTCCGGAAAATCTGCCGGTAATGAAGTCTTCACGTTATCCAGTGCTGCGGGAATCATTCTGGCAAAGTCACTCAGGATTTCATGCATCTGCACTTCCGGGAATTTCAGCGCCTTTGCTGTCGCCAAAAAATGTCGCGGATAAATTTTATCGATTGCCGTTTTTCTGCCTTTGGATGCGTTAAGCCCCATTGCCAGTTTGAGATCGCTGATGTGTATTCCCGCGCCACCCAATACCGGAAATGCTGAAATGATGTCGTAAAATGGCGTGAGTCGATAACTGCCACCGGCCTGGATAAAAACCGAAAAATTTTTCGCATGGCCGTCCGTCGCGCCAATCAACCACTGGAATACCTGGAATTTCATAAAATCATAACGATCGCGAAGCGCCTCGCTGGACCCCATTAAAAACGCCATGATCCGCGCAATGCCCGGGCCTCCGTCAGATTCATATTTCACCGATGAAGGTAAACCGAATGTCTGACACATATCCTCCTGTGGCAAGCGAAGTAAAATCGTTCGTTCAGTATTCCAGCGCCTGTCAAAGCGTTCGACCGCTAACGCGCGCACTCTACCCGCTTTTATGATTTCTGCGTCCGGAACATTCAACCCGAGTTCTTTCGCCAGCAGCAGACAGTAATATTCATTATCCACGCTTTGACTGAGATCGAGCGTCGCGTTGGGCTGCCTGATTTCACCAATCGGTAATTTAATGATATGCGTCGTCGGCGTTATTCCTTTCGGAATGCACCAGTCATTGCCCATTCTGAGCAGCGCGGTCTTTTCCTGCGCGCCAGCAACTGAGATGCGAAAGTCATTTTCTTCTCTTATCATGCCTAGCGGAATATCTGCTTTATAAGCCGTTAATACTTCTTCAAGTCTGGCGTCAGTAAGCTTTTCCCATGCCATTATCGGGTGCGTTACGGTTTCATCTTCTGGTAATAACGTCACGGCGCCAACGCTGTCTCGCCCTATTTCTGACAATAAATCAAACGGTTGTCTGGATTTAGCATGATAACGTTTAACGATCCGGTCGCGTACAACCGGGCTATCGGGTAACAGGTTATCGAAGAAGTTAAACACGGCATCAGAGGTGATATTCCCCCTCTGCAATGGCAGCGATAGCGACAACGGCCTGGCATAACGGTTGGCTAACCACTCCGGCGCATACCTAAAAGTGTGCGCGCCATTGGCCAACTTCGTTAACTCGCCTACCCGCTGGTTGTTCATCCAAGTGACAAGTTTAGGCATTACCACTCCAGATCTTGCTGTTGTGTTGATTCTGGCGCAGCGTTTTTCGTGTCGCATAGCGTCATTGAGAGTTCAAGTGACTGTAATATCTTAAAAAATGTCGTCAGCGTAGTGTTATCGGGATTATTCTCGAAATTCGAAATCGTCGCCTGCTTAATGCCGATTTTTTTCGCCAGCTCGCTCTGCGTCCAGCCATTTTGCTGACGAACCAGTTTCATTGCATTCGCTAATTGCGTTGGGCTATAGATCATCGGAAAGCTCATCATGCCATACGTCCACAAGAAGTTTATCCGCTCAAGGGGATATTGTCAGTTTTATCCCTTAGTGAGGATAAAGTCAATCTGTAAACGCATTTTATCCGCTCTACGGGATAAACGCTGCGATATCCGCGATCGCGGATAAAATGGAGGATTAAAAAACGGCGCTGATGTGCCATTTGAGGTTGCTGACTAAAGTCGTCAATGCTAAACCGCATACCATCTTCGGCATGCGGCTTGATACGGTTTAGCAGATATATTTCACTCCCGGCATGCCCAGCCGTTATCACCTAATCCTAATAAAGAAAAGAAATAGGAATACCGATACTCAAAAATTAACAGCCACGGTTATCAGGATGTGGCTGTCAATAAAACTATAACCCAGGCGCTTTCCATAACGATGTCGTCAGTCCGTGATCAACCAGCCCCAGTTGATCCTGATATACAGCCTGCCACTTATCGCGTGAATCTTGATAAAGTTCATGCTTTTCCGGGTCTGGTGTATGCGTCCGTTCCCAGCGTACAAGACGTTCTCCAGTTTCTGCCATTGATGAATAAATCCCGGCACCGACGCCAGCTGCAATGGCACATCCTAATGCAGTGGCTTCTTTGACCACCGGAATATTAACGGGTAATCCCGCGACATCAGCGAGAATTTGACTCCATAATTTTCCCTTCGCCCCTCCGCCTGCAAAGACCAGCGATGTGGGACGAATATTCGAAAAATCAGCAATTTGCTGCAAGTTACACGCTGATACAATCGCCGCATTTTCTTCCAGCGCACGGAACAACGTCGCTTTGTTACATTTATCCGGGTCAATGGATAAGTTAATAAAAGAAGGCGCAGCGTGATACCAGGTTTTAAAGCGCATTCTGTCGGAGAATATCGGCATCACGCCCCACGACCCAGGCGGCACCCGACTGGCCATCTCTTCCAGCAGCGTATAGGTGTCGATACCTAAACGTTCGGCAATCAGTTTTTCTTCGGCACAAAAGGCATCGCGGAACCAGCGCATGGTGAGTCCGGTAAAAAAGCTAATAGATTCAGCTTGTACCATGCCAGGAACAACATGGGGATTAACGCGCACGTTCATTTCTGGGTCTGTCATCGGCGCGGCTAAGTTGACAACTTGCTGCCAGAATGTGCCGCCAAGAACAGCGGTTTGTGCCGGACGCACAACGCCTAATCCAAGGCAACCGAGTTGCACGTCCCCTCCTCCCACGACCACCGGAGTGCCAGCCTTCAGGCCGCAAAGTTCCGCAGCTTGTGAACTTACCACGCCCAGCAATGTGCCGGTTTCTTTGACAGGAGAAAGAATATCAGCCCGCAGTCCGGCCATATCCAGCAATGCAGGTTTCCAGTCACGGGTGGTTAGATCGAGAAGTCCCGTGGTGCCTGCGTTAGACGGATCGACCGCCAGTTCCCCACTTAACATATAGGCCAGCCAGTCGCTGATCATGGTGATGGTCGACGCTTGTCGGTAGATATCAGAACGATGATGCGCCAGCCAAAGTAATCTGGGAATGGCGCTTAAAGCCAACGTTTGTCCGGTCGCGCGATAAACTTCGTTTTCAAAGGTATTGTTATGCAGTTCTTTAAGTTCGCTGACTTCCCGCGCCGCTCTGGCATCCACATTGGCGCAGGCCCAGATCGGTGTTCCTTCATTGTTATATAAAACAATACCTTCGCGCATCGAACATGCCGAAACGGCAGCAATATATTCCGGCGCGATACCAGAATTATGTAACGCCTGGCGCATACATTCGCACGCCAGTTGCCAGTTCTTATTCAGATCAAATTCCATTGAACCGGGAACGTCAGGTACTGCCAGATGCCGCCACTCCGCCTGTCCTACTGCGATTTGATTGCCTTCCAGGTCGAAAATCACAGCCCGAATACTTCCGGTGCCTGCGTCCAGCGCCATCAGGTAATGCTTTGATTCTGAAGGGGTAAAGAGTCGAGCCATTAGATTATCCTCGGCTTAAGCGTTCTGTCTGTTCCTCTATACGTTCTCCATCGTTCCCGGTAATAAGGTGATGCTAAATTAACCACGTAAAATCGCAGCGGCAGTATCCTGGTCGGTAACCAGCGCGTTAATGTAGCCGCCTTTCATCGCAGCGGCGATCGCTTCGGCTTTATTTTCGCCCCCTGCGACACCTACTCTAGTTGGAATAGTTGTCATCGCGGTTAAAGGTAAGC
This sequence comes from Escherichia sp. E10V5, assembly GCF_004212315.1. Classification (NCBI taxonomy): domain Bacteria; kingdom Pseudomonadati; phylum Pseudomonadota; class Gammaproteobacteria; order Enterobacterales; family Enterobacteriaceae; genus Escherichia; species Escherichia sp. E10V5. Next base: position 123,104 of record NZ_RHJM01000022.1, on the reverse strand, counting down.
CAATCAGTTCGTTATGTATTTTGATATCCGTGACAACGTCACCTTTAGCGTCAAAAAAGTAACCTAAAATATCGCCAATGGCCCCTTTTCGACCAATCATTAACTGTTCGCCCTGGCTGATATAACCGGAGCGAATAATCGTCGCATTCTCTTTTTGATTCACTGCGCCAATGCCGACAATGGCCACATCCGCAGCTTGTGCGGCTAACAGGACATCTTTGACGCAGTTTTCATTTTTCAGCGTTCGGGCAATTTCAGCCGAAGATGCCCGTAATGGCGCCGGAATGATGTTGACGCTGCACGCTGCGTTAAGTTGCCCGATGCCTGTCATATAAGAGCCGACACCACCGGAGAGCGTGACCAGGCGGATTTGCTGTGACGAAATAAACCCACTTAAGCGTTGCAGCGTGTTCATCGTTGCCTCGCCAAAGCCAATCGCCAGCATTTGCTGTGGCTGGAGCAATCCCATCAACATATGCGCTGCGCCGATTCCTAAGCGCCCGCCGACATCTGCATCTGCAAGTCCAGGGATCACCCGCACATGCTGTAATGAAAACTGGCGACGTAATTGCGTTTCATATTCCAGACAGCCTTCAAAGCGAGAATTAATCTGCACGCGAATAATGCCGGACTGATGCCCTTTCTCCAGTAACCGCGACACTTTCAAACGCGTTAGCCCGAGGCGATCGCTAATCTCGCTCTGGGTCAGCCCGTCGTGATAGTAAAACCACGCGATCCGCGCGACCTGTTCTTCTTCACACATTCCCTGTTCTGAAATTGCCGAATCGTTGATTGTCATAATTCATTCTTCACTTTGAACATATTTAAATCTTTAATGCAATTGTTCAGTTATTGCGCGCTTATATCTGTGATAACCACCACAGTTTGGTCAAACAGCAATGAACAAACGCAACTATAAAAATCAAAATAGCATAAATTGTGATCTATTCGTCGGAATTATGCGCAATAGCCACCTAAGGTTATGAACAAATTAAAAGCAGAATTACATTTGTTCAAAACTCACCTGCAAAACTGAACGGGGGAAAATATGCAAACGAGTGATACCCGCGCGTTACCGCTACTTTACGCCCGCTCGGTTTATAAACAGTATTCAGGGGTTAATGTCCTGAAAGGCATCGATTTTACGTTGCATCAGGGGGAAGTCCACGCCCTGCTCGGCGGTAACGGCGCGGGTAAATCGACGCTAATGAAAATCATCGCCGGTATTACCCCCGCTGATAGCGGTACGCTGGAGATTGGGGGCAACAACTACACCAGATTAACGCCAGTTCATGCTCATCAGTTGGGTATTTATCTGGTTCCCCAGGAACCGCTGCTTTTCCCAAGTCTGTCGATAAAAGAAAACATCCTGTATGGGCTGGCAAAAAAACAGCTTTCTATGCAGAAAATGAAGAACTTGCTGGCGGCGCTGGGCTGCCAGTTTGATCTGCATAGTCTGGCGGGCTCACTGGATGTTGCCGACCGCCAAATGGTGGAAATCCTGCGCGGTCTGATGCGCGATTCGCAAATTCTTATTCTCGATGAACCTACAGCGTCGCTTACCCCTGCGGAAACCGAACGCTTGTTTGGCCGTTTGCGGGAACTACTCGCCACTGGCGTGGGTATTGTTTTTATCTCACATAAGCTGCCGGAAATTCGCCAGATTGCCGATCGGATTAGCGTGATGCGCGACGGAACTATCGCGTTAAGTGGCAAAACCAGTGAGCTGTCTACCGACGACATCATTCAGGCCATTACGCCAGCAACGCGGGAAAAATCTCTCTCAGCCAGTCAAAAGTTATGGCTGGAGTTGCCCGGTAATCGCCAACAACATGCAGCTGGAACATCGGTACTGGCGCTGGAAAATCTGACTGGCGAAGGTTTTATGAATGTCAGTTTTACGCTGAATGCCGGAGAAATTCTTGGCCTGGCTGGGCTAGTGGGGGCCGGGCGCACTGAACTGGCAGAAACGTTATATGGTCTGCGGCCTTTGCGTGGCGGGTGCATCATGTTGAATGGTAAAGAGATCAATAAATTATCTACCGGAGAACGTTTGCATTGCGGTCTGGTTTATCTACCAGAAGATCGTCAGTCCTCAGGATTGAATCTCGATGCTTCGCTGGCGTGGAACGTCTGCGCCCTCACCCATAATCAACGCGGATTCTGGGCAAAAACCGCGAAAGATAACGCCACACTGGAACGATATCGTCGCGCGCTGAATATTAAATTTAACGAATCGGAACAAGCTGCACGAACTTTATCCGGTGGCAACCAGCAAAAAATCCTGATTGCCAAATGTCTGGAAGCTTCGCCGCAAGTATTGATTGTTGATGAGCCGACGCGCGGCGTGGATGTCTCGGCGCGTAATGATATCTACCAGCTGTTGCGCAGCATCGCCGCACAAAATGTGGCCGTGCTGCTTATTTCCTCCGATCTGGAAGAGATCGAACTGATGGCTGACCGCGTGTATGTGATGCATCAGGGTGAAATTACCCACTCGGCACTGACCGGGCGCGATATTAATGTCGAGACCATTATGCGCGTTGCCTTCGGCGATAGTCAGCGTCAGGAGGCGTCATGCTGAAGTTTATTCAGAACAACCGTGAAATCACGGCACTGCTGGCGGTGGTGCTGCTGTTTTTGTTGCCAGGTTTTCTCGACCGTCAGTATTTAAGTCTGCAAACGCTGACCATGGTTTATAGCAGCGCACAAATCTTGATCCTGCTGGCGATGGGCGCGACGCTGGTGATGCTGACGCGCAATATTGATGTTTCGGTAGGCTCAATTACGGGTATGTGCGCGGTGCTGTTGGGGATATTACTGAACGCGGGGTATTCACTGCCTGTTGCTTGTGTCGCGACGTTACTGCTCGGCTTGCTCGCGGGATTTTTCAACGGTGTACTGGTCGCGTGGCTAAAGATCCCTGCCATTGTCGCTACGCTCGGTACATTAGGATTGTACAGAGGCATCATGCTGCTGTGGACTGGCGGTAAATGGATTGAAGGGTTACCCGCCGAACTGAAACAACTCTCCGCCCCGCTACTGTTTGGCGTTTCCGCGATTGGTTGGTTGACGATAATTCTGGTGGCATTTATGGCCTGGCTGCTGGCGAAGACGGCGTTTGGACGCAGTTTTTATGCCACGGGCGATAATTTACAGGGCGCTCGTCAACTGGGCGTTCGTACAGAAGCCATTCGGATTGTGGCATTTTCGTTGAACGGCTGCATGGCTGCGTTGGCGGGAATTGTGTTTGCTTCGCAGATTGGGTTTATCCCCAACCAGACCGGTACCGGGTTGGAGATGAAAGCGATTGCAGCCTGCGTGCTGGGCGGCATTAGTTTGCTCGGCGGTTCCGGCGCGATTATCGGAGCGGTGCTCGGCGCCTGGTTCCTGACGCAGATCGATAGCGTACTGGTGCTGTTGCGAATTCCGGCATGGTGGAATGATTTTATCGCGGGCCTGGTTCTGCTGGCGGTGCTGGTGTTTGATGGACGCCTGCGTTGCGCGCTGGAACGTAATCTGCGGCGGCAAAAATATGCCCGCTTTATGACGCAACCGCCATCCGTTAAACCCGCTTCGTCAGGTAAAAAACGGGAGGCCGCGTAATGCGTATTCGCTACGGTTGGGAACTGGCCCTTGCCGCACTGCTGGTTATTGAGATCGTCGCATTTGGTGCAATTAACTCGCGGATGTTAGATCTCAATATGTTGCTGTTCAGCACCAGTGACTTTATCTGCATTGGCATTGTCGCCCTACCGCTGACGATGGTGATTGTCAGTGGCGGGATCGATATTTCGTTTGGTTCGACCATCGGCCTTTGCGCCATTGCATTGGGCGTACTATTTCAAAGTGGTGTGCCGATGCCACTGGCGATTCTTCTGACATTACTGCTCGGCGCATTGTGCGGGCTGATCAACGCCGGATTAATCATCTATACCAAAGTTAACCCGCTGGTGATTACGCTTGGCACACTGTATCTGTTTGCCGGAAGCGCTCTGCTGCTTTCCGGGATGGCCGGAGCGACAGGGTACGAAGGTATTGGTGGATTCCCGATGGCGTTTACTGATTTCGCTAACCTGGATGTGCTGGGACTCCCCGTTCCGCTGATTATCTTCCTGATATATCTCCTCGTTTTCTGGCTCTGGCTGCATAAAACCCATGCCGGACGTAACGTGTTTTTGATTGGGCAAAGCCCGCGCGTGGCGGTTTATAGCGCGATTCCAGTTAACCGTACCTTATGTGCGCTCTATGCCATGACGGGGCTGGCGTCTGCGATCGCCGCTGTGTTGCTGGTGTCGTATTTTGGTTCTGCTCGTTCCGATCTCGGTGCGTCGTTTCTGATGCCCGCCATCACCGCCGTGGTGCTTGGCGGTGCCAATATTTATGGTGGTTCCGGTTCCATTATCGGCACCGCCATTGCGGTTTTATTAGTGGGATATTTGCAACAAGGTTTGCAAATGGCAGGAGTGCCAAATCAGGTGTCCAGCGCCCTTTCCGGTGCGCTACTTATCGTCGTTGTCGTTGGTCGTTCCGTTAGCCTGCATAGCCAGCAAATTAAAGAGTGGCTGGCGCGTCGGGCCAATAACCCATTGCCATAAAGGATATCTTCATGACACTTCATCGCTTTAAGAAAATCGCCTTACTTAGCGCCCTTGGCATTGCCGCAATCTCTATGAATGTGCAGGCCGCAGAGCGTATTGCATTTATTCCCAAACTGGTTGGCGTGGGATTTTTTACCAGCGGTGGCAACGGCGCACAACAAGCTGGTAAAGAGTTGGGCGTTGATGTGACCTACGACGGGCCGACAGAACCCAGTGTTTCTGGTCAGGTACAGTTGATTAATAACTTCGTCAATCAGGGATATAACGCCATTATCGTTTCTGCGGTTTCGCCAGATGGTTTATGCCCGGCACTGAAACGCGCCATGCAACGTGGGGTGAAAGTACTTACCTGGGATTCTGACACCAAACCGGAGTGCCGTTCTTACTACATTAACCAGGGAACGCCCGCCCAGTTGGGAGGTATGTTGGTGGATATGGCGGCGCGCCAGGTAAATAAAGACAAAGCCAAAGTCGCGTTTTTCTACTCCAGCCCCACGGTTACCGACCAAAACCAATGGGTGAAAGAAGCGAAAGCGAAAATCGCCAAAGAACATCCAGGCTGGGAAATTGTCACTACGCAGTTTGGCTATAACGATGCCACTAAATCGTTACAAACTGCGGAAGGCATATTAAAAGCCTATAGCGATCTCGATGTCATTATCGCCCCCGACGCCAACGCCCTGCCTGCTGCCGCACAAGCCGCAGAAAACCTGAAAAATGACAAAGTTGCGATTGTCGGATTCAGTACGCCAAATGTGATGCGTCCGTATGTTGAGCGCGGCATGGTGAAAGAGTTTGGCCTGTGGGATGTGGTTCAGCAAGGCAAAATTTCGGTCTATGTCGCAGATGCATTATTGAAAAAAGGTGCAATGAAAACGGGCGACAAGCTGGATATCGAGGGCGTAGGTCAGGTGGAAGTCTCGCCAAACAGCGTTCAGGGCTATGACTACGAAGCGGACGGTAATGGCATTGTACTGTTACCGGAGCGCGTGGTTTTCAATAAAGAAAATATCGGCAAATACGATTTCTGATGTGCATTACTTAACCGGAGTAAGTTATGGCAGATTTAGACGATATTAAAGATGGTAAAGATTTTCGCACCGATCAACCGCAACAAAATATCCCTTTTACCCTCAAGGGTTGCGGTGCACTGGACTGGGGAATGCAGTCACGCTTATCGCGGATATTTAATCTGAAAACGGGTAAAACCGTGATGCTGGCCTTTGATCATGGTTATTTTCAGGGGCCGACTACCGGACTTGAACGCATTGATATAAATATCGCCCCGCTGTTTGAACATGCCGATGTATTAATGTGTACACGCGGTATTTTACGCAGCGTGGTGCCACCCGTGACCAATAAGCCAGTGGTACTGCGGGCGTCAGGTGCGAACTCTATCCTTGCGGAATTAAGTAATGAAGCAGTGGCGTTATCGATGGATGACGCCGTGCGCCTGAACAGTTGTGCGGTGGCGGCGCAGGTTTATATCGGCAGCGAATATGAACATCAGTCGATCAAAAATATTATTCAGCTGGTCGATGCTGGAATGAAAGTGGGAATGCCGACCATGGCAGTCACTGGCGTGGGCAAAGATATGGTGCGCGATCAGCGTTATTTCTCGCTCGCGACTCGAATCGCCGCTGAAATGGGGGCGCAAATTATCAAAACCTATTATGTCGATAAAGGTTTTGAACGGATTGTTGCCGGATGTCCGGTACCTATTGTTATTGCTGGCGGTAAAAAATTACCGGAGCGCGAAGCGCTGGAAATGTGCTGGCAGGCTATCGATCAGGGCGCTTCTGGTGTGGATATGGGGCGAAATATTTTCCAGTCAGACCATCCGGTGGCGATGATGAAAGCCGTACAGGCGGTGGTTCACCATAACGAAACGGCTGATCGGGCATATGAACTCTATCTGAGTGAAAAACAGTAACTGCGGATTTAAGGAGAAGAATCATGCACGTCACACTGGTTGAAATTAACGTTCATGAAGACAAGGTTGACGAGTTTATCGAGGTCTTTCGCCAGAACCACCTGGGCTCGGTACAGGAAGAAGGTAATTTGCGCTTCGATGTCTTACAGGACCCGGAAGTGAATTCGCGCTTTTATATTTACGAAGCCTATAAAGATGAAGACGCAGTGGCGTTCCATAAAACCACGCCCCACTACAAAACCTGTGTCGCGAAACTGGAAGCGCTAATGACCGGGCCGCGTAAAAAACGTGTGTTCAATGGGTTGATGCCGTGAGGCGAATTCATCAGTTTTATCTACAATTGGGGTAACGCGCTGACGGGAGTAAAAAAATGTCTGACTGGAACCCCTCTTTATATCTGCACTTTGCCGCTGAACGATCGCGTCCGGCGATGGAGCTGCTTGCCAGAGTGCCGCTGGAGAATGTCGAATACGTTGCAGATCTTGGCTGTGGCCCAGGTAACAGCACCGCCCTGCTGCATCAACGTTGGCCTGCGGCCAGGATAACGGGCATCGACTCGTCTCCGGCGATGATTGCCGAAGCGCGCAGTGCTCTTCCAAAGTGTCAGTTTGTGGAAGCAGACATCCGCAACTGGCAACCGAAACAGGCACTTGATCTGATTTTTGCTAATGCCTCGCTGCAATGGCTGCCCGACCACTACGAATTGTTTCCTCATCTGGTTTCATTACTTAATCTCCATGGTGTGTTGGCAGTACAGATGCCAGATAACTGGCTGGAGCCGACCCATGTGCTGATGCGCGAAGTCGCCTGGGAACAAAATTATCCAGATCGCGGGCGTGAGCCGCTGGCTGGCGTTCATGCTTATTACGATATTTTGAGCGAAGCCGGATGCGAGATTGATATCTGGCGAACCACTTACTATCACCAGATGCCGTCGCACCAGGCGATTATTGACTGGGTGACCGCAACCGGATTACGCCCGTGGTTGCAGGATCTGACTGAGAGCGAACAGCAGCATTTTCTTACGCGCTACCATCAGATGCTGGAAGAGCAGTATCCCCTCCAGGAGAACGGGCAGATACTGCTGGCATTCCCGCGACTGTTTATTGTTGCCCGACGTATCGAGTAATTATCACGTCAGCTGGTAATGGCGATCGGGAAGAATTTTCGCTGGAATTTCTGCTTCATCGTTCATCTGTAACAGGTCAATTTCAATAGCGTTGCAGATGGCATCCAGTGGTAAATCGTTGTTTTCTGTACCGAACGGATCTTCAAGTTCTTCCGCCAGACAATCCAGCGAAATAAAGGTGTAGGAAATCAGCACAGAGATAAAAGGCGTCATGTAATGCAGATCCACGACCAGCGCGAACGGCAGCATGATACAAAACAGATAAACGGTACGATGCAAAATCAGGGTGTAGGCAAAGGGAATTGGCGTATAGGCAATGCGCTCGCAGCCTGCCAGAACCGCTGAAATATCATTAAGCCGATCGTTGAGGCTAATAAACAGGATATCTGAAAGTTGTCCATTGCGTCGCTGAACCGCCAACCACTCCCCCATTATCAACAAGATACGGTTAGCTGGAGTGTTTGAAGCCAGTACACGCTGAAGATCTTCGGCATTGAGATAATGTGCCAGCACTTCCGCCTGTGGTTGTTTGCGTAACGTCATGCGTAAACAGTGGGCGAAGGCGATTTGCAGTCGGGCAAACTCCCTTACACTTGCCGAATCTGGCAATGTCGTTTTTACCTCACGCAGTAACGACCGTGAAGCAATCATCAACTGCCCCCAAAGTTTGCGCGCTTCAACATAACGGGCATACCCCGCGTTATTACGAAAACCCAAAAAGATGGCGATGGCGACACCGAGAATGCTGAACGGTGCAAGGGTGAATTTGATGCCCAGATGCGTGTACCAGGGCAGCATGAAAATAACAGCGATAGAAAAGAGAAAATTGAGTAGTAAGCGCGAGGATATCTTGGATAATACTGAACCGTGCCAGACAAAAATACGGCGCAGCCAGTGTTGTTGTGGACGAACAATCATGGTTATCTTCAGGCGTGGAAAAGTCGCCCTATTAAACGTGATTACGATCACATTCTCAAGATGCTACTTACAAATTACCTACAAGCTTACAACATTAACAGGTGCTGCATGTGGCACCTGTTAATGATAAAGGCACATAGGATGTTGTAACTAATATAGTGAAATAAGAAACCCGGTCGAAACCGGGTTCAGAGTTTTAGCACAACGGACGTACAGCTTCGCGCATCCCTTTTTCCAGAATGGAATCCAGGTCATTAGCAACCAGTTCGACCAGGCCAGGCACTTGCGTCAGGTCCTGTTCCCAGTGGTCTTTTTCTGCCAGCACAGTAGCGACCAGCTCTTGGGTGTCGATGATACGGTCACGATGCTGACTCCAGAGCTGCTGATAACGTTCCAGCCAGTGGGCATCATCCTGTACCGGATACGCTTCCCCGTTACGTTCTCCACGATAGAATGCAATCAATGCCGCTAGCGCGAAGGTCAGTCGGGCCGGAAGTTTACCGTTCACCTTCTGCCCTGCCAGCAACTGAGGCAGAATTCGAGTACGGAACTTGGTCATACCGTTGAGCGCGATGGAAAGCAGCTGATGCTTAATATATGGGTTACGGAAACGCCCGGTTACCGCACTGGCGAAAGATTCCAGTTCATCACGTGGCAAATCCAGTACTGGAATAATTTCTTCGTAGATGGCTTTCTCAACGAATGCGCAAATTTCAGCATCGTTCATCGCTTCACCTACAGTATCCAGCCCTGCCTGGAACGCAACTGGCACCAACGCGGTGTGTGCACCGTTGAGAATTGCCACTTTGCGCTCTTTATACGGTTTAATATCGTCAACAATCAGCACGTTGAGCGGATATTTGTCCAGACGCAGTTCAGTCGCTAAAGATTTCGGCCCCTGAATTACAAACAGGTAAAAGTGTTCAGCGGTATCGAGGAAACCATCGTGATACCCCAGTTCTTCTTCCAGTTTCGCCACTTCATCACGCGGATAACCGGTAACGATACGGTCCACCAGCGTTGAACAGAAGCTATTAGCCTGATCCAGCCATTGAATAAATGCTTCTGGTAGCGCCCACTCCTGCGCGTAGCGCAGAACCAGTTCACGCAGCGCATCGCCGTTATAGTCGATCAGTTCACACGGGATGATAATCCAACCTTTATCCAGCGCACCGTTGAAATGGCTAAAACGTTCGAACAACAGGCGAGTCAGTTTTGCCGGATAGCTTACCGCTGGCGCGTCATCAAATTTGTCGCCTGCATGGTAGCTGATACCTGCTTCGGTGGTGTTAGAGAAAACAAAGCGCATTTCCGGGTTGTGCGCCAGTTTCAGGAATTCATCGTATTCACTGTAGACGCTGATTTCACGATTAACAGAACGAATCAGACGCGCATCGCTGACCGCCTCGCCCTTCTCATTCAAACCACGAATGATGGTGGTGTACAGACCATCCTGAGTGCTCAGTGACGGCGGGAATGAAGTTTCAATCGGACGAACTACGACCACACCAGAATTCAGATCGGTGTGCTCATTCAGGAGATCAATTTGCCAGTCGACAAAGGCACGCAGGAAGTTACCTTCACCAAACTGAATGATACGTTCTGGATACTGTGCACCGGGAAAATCGCGACGATTTAGTGTTTTCACAATGGGTTCCCTTTTGATTAGTCATACAACCTGTTTGAATTGGTACGACAGGTTAGCAAACTTTGATACGATGAACCCCTGTTTTGATCAACTCGCGGCGAACAATTCACGTTTTTTGGCGAAAAATGTGCTGTTGGTCAAGGTTCCGGAAAGTGAAATCTTGTAATCATGATTTCCGGTAAAAATGGGAAATGACAAAATTGGTAGAACAAATTAGATGTTCACCGCCAAAAAATCACAACCTGTCAGACAACTTCTTCGCCATAATGCATAGTGCTGGTACGATTTCGCCCGTCTTTTTTCGAGCGATAAAGGCAAGTATCAGCTTCTACCATCAGCTTATTGAAATCATCGATTAACGTACGAAATGTTGCACTCCCACTTCCGACACCAATGCTAACCGTCAAATAAAGCGTTTTTTGTTGCCAGATAAACGGTTGCATTTCTACGCCTTTACGGATTTTTTCCGCCATCAGCAGACCATCCACAGGATTCACCGAAGGCACTGCAACAGCAAATTCTTCGCCGCCCATCCGCGCCACCAGCCCTTTATCACCAACTATCTTCTGTATATGCCGGGCAAACACGCTTAAAACTTTATCGCCACATTCATGACCATAGTTGTCGTTTATGCTTTTGAAATAGTCGATATCAAGCAGCATCACCGTCAGATGTTGTGTCTGTTGTAGTGACGGATTTTTTAATGCCTCAAAAAGACCTGAGCGCGAGTAAACCTGGGTGAGAAAATCAAAATCGGCACGCAGAGAAACTTGCTTAACCAGCGAGTTAATTGCCGCCACGCTAAAGGAAACCATGATTGGGCAAATTGCCATGGTAGCAATCCCCAGACGAGCGGAGAACATTTGTGGGATAGAGAACGGCGAACCGACGGCGATATCTATCACCGAATTTGCCACCAGCACGATCTCCACCGCGCCCGTCAAAAAAGTCAGCAAACACGTTACCTGCGGGGTATAGCGTACCGCACACCAGATCAATGCAGGCAATGGGAACGCCAGACTCCCCGCACCGCCAATAACTACCGAGGCAATGACCGATACAATGAGCGCAATAAACGGCATCATCTGTTCTGCTTTAAAGCGTGGCAACGCCCTGGGGATCGCCAGCGTCAACATACACGGAACAATTAACACGCCCGTCGAAAACTGTTCGCTAAACCAGTCAGCAAGTAAGGGCCAGAAATCCAGACTATCAATACTTACTGAACCAACCGCCCCTACAATTGCGCATAATAATGCGGCTATAAGGCAATAATTAAACAAGCGTAAGGCACTTACTGGCTCATACTTATTTTTCCCCAGTCGCTTATCCCTCAGCACTAACCGAGCCACGGTCACAATAAACATCATATTGGACAAGTTGATGACCAGTGAAACTAAACCCCATTCGGTAGTCATCGCATCATAAGCCATCATCGCCACGTAACTGATTGCATAGTAATGCAGCCGATTGAGCCAGACATACCGGGCAAAAACCCCTGCCATCACACCATTCAGCGGCCAGAAGAGAGAGAGTTCATGAACCAGACGTAACTCTGCACCAACAAAATAGAACAGCGTGGTTAGCGCAAAAATCGCGATGCTATTACGTAGCAAATGGCCTTCCAGGAACAAATGGAAAGTTGAGATGGGGAGTACACGCATTAATTATCTGTCCATACAATTGCAGGCTGCAATTATTTTAACGCAATAAGTAAATTCTCATAAAGGATAGCATGTTCACTGGCAGCGGTGACAAATAAAGATATTAATCCGATACGGCTTTGTCGAAATCTGACATTCTTATGGCTGATTCATCTGAATAACCAGCCAGTGGTAGATAACCGTCACAATATAACGTTGTTGTTCCTCACTTAACGAAACACCCTGCGGAATGTTGTGCCACTTAGCCAGACAGCCGCGACAACATGTTGCTGTAGCATGCTGGGCAATAAACACCGGATGCCCGCGCATCGGAGTTTGCTTGCCATCGTTCGCCGGTAAGGCCGGGGCAAGACGTTTAGCGACAAAATCCGCCGCATGTTGTTCGACAACCGGCGCGCCCTTCTCCAGACAATACTGACGCTCCTTCACGCCTAAACGAAAGCGGGAGCGAAATTTTGAACGGGATAAACGCGCGAAGAGTGGATCAAGAGACTGCATTAGTAAACCGAGCGTCCTAATTGTTTCGTCAATTGTTCAAGTACTGCAATACCGGCAAGAGAGTTACCTGCGTCATCCAGTTCCGGACTCCAGACCGCAATGGCCATTTCATGTGGGACGATCGCCACAATACCGCCACCAACGCCAGATTTCGCCGGAAGTCCCACCCGCCAGGCAAACTCGCCCGCGTTCTGGTACATACCACTGGTTGCCATCAGCGCGTTAATTTGTCGCGCCTGCATTGGCGTTACCACCGGCTCATCGATATGAATAGCCTTCCCCTGATTTGCCAGAAAGACAAACGTTCGGGCCAGCTCAACGCAGCTCATTTTTAGTGCACAGTAGTGAAAGTAGTTTTGCAGTACTGTTGTCACATCATGATGGAAATTGCCAAACGACTTCATCAGCCAGGCTATCGCCGCATTTCTCGCAGAATGCTCGAACTCTGAACGCGCTACCACCGTATCGTAGGCAATATCAGACACGCCGCTTAGTCCACGCACCACTTCCAGCATACGTTGCCGTGGGGCGCTTAATCGCCCTTGCAACATGTCGCAGACCACCAACGCACCGGCATTAATAAAAGGATTTCGTGGAATACCCTGCTCCATTTCCAGTTGGACCAGAGAATTGAATGGCGATCCCGACGGATCCTTGCCTACACGTTGCCAAATCTCTTCTTCGGAGTAATGACGCATTGCAACAACGAGGCTGAGCACTTTAGAAATAGACTGAATTGAAAAACGCTCTTGCGCGTCTCCGGCCTGAAAAAGCTGCCCGTCAACGGTACAGATAGCAATGCCCAGTCGGGAACCCTCTACCGTTGCCAGTGCCGGAATATAATCCGCGACTTTCCCCCGACCAATTAGCGGTCGTACTTGCCGCAAGATGTTTTCTAAGATTGCATTATCCATGGCGACTGCCACTCTCTGCTCCTTGCTCGCAGGTCTGAAAAGACCTGCGAGTATAACAGAGCTAAATATGTGACGTCAGATCCGGTCTTTCCATACCGTCTGGATATTACAGAACTCATGTAACCCAAAATGGGAAAGTTCACGACCAAAGCCGCTCTTCTTCACACCGCCAAACGCTACCCGTGCATCACTGGCGCTGAAACCATTGATAAACACCCCTCCACATTCCAGACGTGCTGCCATTTGTTTCGCCAGTGCTTCATCAGAGGTAATAATGGTTGCAGAAAGTCCAAACTCGCTGTCATTAGCCAGTTTAAGCGCATGTTCAGCATCTTTCGCAATGGTGATTGCCGCGACGGGTCCAAACAACTCTTCACGAAACGCGGTCATTTCTGGCGTGACGTCTGCCAGAACCGTTGCCGGATAGTAGTTTCCTGCGCCTGCTACCTTTTCCCCTCCGAGTAACAGACGGGCGCCCTGTGCCAGTGATTTTTCAACCTGATGACGTAGCTCATCACGCAAATCGAAACGCGCCATCGGTCCGAGGTCGTTATCCTCATGACTCGGATCGCCCATTTTCAACGCCGATACCGCCGCCACAAAACGTTCGGTAAATGCAGAGGCAATCCCCTCTTCGATGATAAAGCGTTTTGCTGCTGCACAAACCTGCCCGGTATTCTGATAACGTCCGGCAACCGCGGCTTTCACGGCCAGGTCCAGATCGGCATCGTTAAGCACAATAAATGGGTCGGAACCGCCCAATTCAAGCACACATTTTTTCAGCGCCGCCCCAGCCTGCGCGCCAATGGCTGCTCCCGCACGGACACTTCCGGTGACTGTAACCGCAGCAATGCGCGGGTCTTTAATCATCTGGCTTACACCGTCATTGTCGGCATTCAACCAGCCATATACGCCTTGTGGGATACCTGCATCGTTAAAGACCTGAGCAATTAACTGTGCACAGCCCATCACATTTGGCGCATGCTTAAGCAAATAACCGTTACCTGCCAGGATAATGGGAACAGCCCCTCGCATCACCTGCCATAACGGAAAGTTCCACGGCATAATCGCCAGGATCGTCCCCATAGGACGATATTCAATAACCGCTTGCTGATTTTCTACCTGCGTAGGTTCGCTCTTCAGCATTGCCGGACCATGCTCTGCATACCAGTCGCACAAGTTTGCTGATTTCGCCACTTCGGCACGCGCCTGTTTGATCGGTTTCCCCATTTCTCGAGTGATCATTTGCGCCATCTCTTCGCTACGGGCGCGCAAAGCCTTACCGAGATCACGCAGTTTTTCTGCGCGATAATCTACGTTTGTTACGCGCCAGTCGCGAAAGCCTGCCGCCGCGAGCCGAAGTGCGTGTTCAATATCGTCAGCGCCAGCCCACGGCAGTGCAGAAAGTTGTTCGCCATTGGCTGGATTTATTGAAATAGCATGGGTAAGCGGAGTAATGGTCATCCGGGTATCTCCTTCGTGAGTTATGGTGTGAAGATACGCAGATTTACTCTTTCGTTAAAATGAATAATATTAAGTCACTTGTTCACGAATCGAGAATGCTATGGATCTGACCCAGCTGGAGATGTTTAACGCCGTTGCCGAGGCTGGCAGCATTACCCAGGCGGCAGCAAAAGTGCATCGTGTGCCATCTAACCTGACTACCCGTATCCGCCAGCTGGAAACAGAACTCGGCGTGGAACTGTTTATTCGCGAGAATCAGCGTTTACGTCTCTCTCCTGCCGGGCATAATTTTTTGCACTATAGCCAACAAATTCTCGCGTTGGTCGACGAAGCGCGAAATGTTGTTGCTGGCGATGAGCCACAAGGCTTGTTTTCTCTCGGTTCGCTGGAAAGCACCGCAGCGGTACGCATCCCAGCTACACTGGCAGAATTTAACCGTCGTTATCCTAAAATTCAGTTTTCCCTTTCCACTGGCCCTTCCGGAACTATGCTGGACGGTGTACTTGAGGGAAAACTGAATGCGGCATTTATTGATGGTCCGATTAACCATACAGCCATTGACGGGATGCCGGTGTACCGCGAGGAGTTGATGATCGTTACGCCGCAAGGACATACTCCCGTTACCCGCGCCAGTCAGGTTAATGGTTGTAATATCTATGCCTTCCGCGCTAACTGCTCGTATCGCCGCCACTTTGAGAGCTGGTTTCATGCCGACGGCGCAGCGCCGGGGACAATTCATGAGATGGAGTCATATCACGGTATGCTGGCCTGTGTAATCGCCGGAGCGGGAATTGCGCTTATTCCTCGTTCCATGCTGGAAAGTATGCCGGGGCATCATCAGGTTGAAGCCTGGCCATTAGGTGAGCAATGGCGTTGGTTAACGACATGGCTGGTCTGGCGTCGTGGCGCGAAGACTCGTCAGCTTGAGGCGTTTATTGAACTGCTTGACACATCGCTGGAACAGCATGAAGCGGCAAAATGAGATGTGGATCACAAAGTCATTGTATTCACATCATTAACCGTTTTAAGATCATTTCATCACCTTTTCGCAACTCACCCGATAATCTGTTATGACAACAAACACTGTTTCCCGCAAAGTGGCGTGGCTACGGGTAGTTACGCTGGCAGTAGCCGCCTTCATCTTCAATACTACCGAATTTGTCCCTGTTGGCCTGCTTTCTGACATTGCGCAAAGTTTTCACATGCAAACTGCTCAGGTCGGCATCATGTTGACCATTTATGCATGGGTAGTAGCGCTAATGTCATTGCCTTTTATGCTAATGACCAGTCAGGTTGAACGCCGCAAATTGCTGATCTGCCTGTTTGTGGTGTTTATTGCCAGCCATGTGCTGTCATTTTTATCGTGGAGCTTTACCGTTCTGGTGATCAGTCGAATCGGCGTTGCTTTCGCCCATGCTATTTTCTGGTCGATAACGGCGTCTCTGGCGATTCGCATGGCGCCAGCAGGTAAACGAGCGCAGGCGTTGAGTTTAATCGCTACCGGTACAGCACTGGCAATGGTATTAGGTTTACCCATTGGTCGAATTGTGGGGCAATATTTCGGCTGGCGAACGACGTTTTTTGCCATTGGTATTGGAGCGCTTATCACTCTGCTATGCCTGATTAAGTTACTTCCATTACTCCCCAGCGAGCATTCCGGGTCGTTGAAAAGTCTTCCGCAACTGTTCCGCCGCCCGGCATTGATGAGCATTTATTTGTTGACGGTAGTGGTGGTTACCGCGCATTACACGGCATACAGCTATATCGAGCCTTTTGTGCAAAACGTAGCTGGGTTCAGTGCCAATTTTGCTACAGCATTGCTGTTAATGCTCGGAGGCGCAGGCATTATTGGTAGCGTGATTTTCGGCAAACTCGGCAATCAGTATGCGTCTACGCTGGTGAGTGCGGCAATTGCGTTATTGCTGGTGTGCCTGGCGCTACTGTTACCTGCGGCGAACAGTGAGATGCACCTCGGCGTACTGAGCGTTTTCTGGGGGATTGCGATGATGATCATCGGCCTTGGGATGCAGGTAAAAGTGCTGGCGCTGGCACCGGATGCTACCGACGTTGCGATGGCGCTATTTTCGGGGATATTCAATATTGGTATCGGCGCCGGGGCGCTGGTGGGTAATCAGGTGAGTCTTCACTGGTCGATGTCGATGATTGGCTATGTTGGCGCGGTGCCTGCTCTCGCTGCGTTAATATGGTCAATCGTCATATTCCGCCGCTGGCCAGTGAAACTCGAAGAACAGACACAATAGTTGAAAGGCCCATTCGGGCCTTTTTTAATGGTACGTTTTAATGATTTCCAGGATGCCGTTAATAATAAACTGCACTCCCATACACACCAGTAAGAAGCCCATCAGGCGGGAGATCGCTTCAATTCCCCCCTTGCCCACCAGCCGCATAATTGCGCCAGAGCTACGTAGGCTTCCCCACAAAATGACCGCAACCAGAAAAAAGATCAGCGGCGGCGCAACCATCAGAACCCAGTCTGCGAAGGTTGAACTCTGACGTACTGTAGACGCCGAACTGATGATCATCGCAATGGTCCCCGGTCCAGCGGTACTTGGCATTGCCAGTGGAACAAAGGCGATGTTGGCACTGGGTTCATCTTCCAGCTCTTCGGATTTGCTTTTCGCCTCCGGTGAGTCAATCGCTTTTTGCTGGGGGAAGAGCATACGGAAACCAATAAAAGCGACAATTAAGCCGCCAGCAATACGCAGACCGGGAATCGAAATCCCGAATGTGTCCATCACCAGTTGTCCGGCATAGTACGCCACCATCAAGATGGCAAAAACATATACCGAGGCCATTAATGACTGACGATTACGTTCGGCGGTGTTCATGTTACCCGCAAGCCCGAGAAACAACGCTACGGTAGTTAACGGGTTAGCTAACGGCAATAACACCACCAGCCCCAAGCCTATCGCTTTAAACAAATCTAACATTGGTGGTTGTCATCCTGTGTCGCTAGTTACCTGCGAAAAGTATAAAGGGTAAACAAGGAGAAAGTTTCACTCTTTAACTAATCTTGCAGCACACTGCGCAATACTTGAACCGATTTAGCAAATCGTGGCATCGAGGGATTCATTCGTTTGACTTATACTTGCCTGGGCAATATTATCCCCTGCAACTAATTACTTGCCAGGGCAACCATTGTGAAAAGTACCAGCGACCTGTTCAATGAAATCATCCCATTAGGTCGCTTAATCCATATGGTTAATCAGAAGAAAGACCGTCTGCTTAACGATTATCTGTCACCGCTCGATATCACCGCGGCACAGTTTAAGGTGCTCTGCTCTATCCGCTGCGCAGCATGCATTACTCCCGTTGAGCTGAAAAAAGTCCTTTCGGTTGACCTTGGCGCGCTGACCCGCATGTTGGATCGCCTGGTTTGCAAAGGCTGGATTGAGCGGCTGCCGAACCCGAATGACAAGCGCGGCGTGTTGGTGAAACTCACCAGCAGTGGCGCGGCAATATGTGAACAATGCCATCAATTAGTTGGCCAGGACCTGCATCAAGAATTAACAAAAAACCTGACGGCGGATGAAGTGGCAACGCTTGAGCATTTGCTTAAGAAAGTCCTGCCGTAAACAAAAAAAGAGGTATGACGATGTCCAGACGCAATACTGACGCTATTACCATTCATAGCATTTTGGACTGGATCGAGGACAACCTGGAATCACCACTGTCACTTGAAAAAGTGTCAGAGCGTTCAGGTTATTCCAAATGGCACCTGCAACGGATGTTTAAAAAAGAAACCGGCCATTCATTAGGTCAATACATCCGCAGCCGTAAGATGACAGAAATCGCGCAAAAGCTGAAAGAAAGCAACGAGCCAATCCTCTATCTGGCAGAACGTTATGGTTTCGAGTCACAGCAAACGCTGACTCGCACCTTCAAAAATTACTTTGATGTTCCGCCACATAAATATCGGATGACCAATATGCAGTGCGAGTCGCGGTATTTGCATCCATTGAACCATTACAACAGTTAATAAAAATGTGACAACGTCACTGAGGCAATCATGAAACCACTTTTATCCGCAATGGTAACCGCGCTTATTCTGTTTTCCGCGCAGAGCTTTGCGGAACAAACCTCGCAACCGGTCGTTACTTCCTGTGGCGATGTGGTGATTGTTCCCCCATCGCAGGAACAACCACCGTTCGATTTAAATCACATGGGTACAGGCAGTGACAAATCGGATGCGCTGGGCGTGCCCTATTATAACCAACACGCCATGTAGTTTATTCAGGCCCCGGCATATCGGGGCTTGTTAGCCTCTCACCTTCACCGCTTTACGCCACCGCAAACCAAACACATTGATATACAGTCCGGTCATAATAAGCACGGCACCTAAGAATTGCAGGCCTGTTAGGCGTTCATCCAGCAGTAACGCTGCACTTGCCAGACCAACTACCGGCACCAGTAATGATAAGGGGGCGACACGCCATGTCTCATAGCGTCCAAGCAGCGTACCCCAGATCCCGTAACCAACTATCGTCGCCACAAATGCCAGATACATCAACGCCAGAATGGTGGTCATGTCGATAGTGACCAGACTGTGAATCATTTTTTCGGCGCCATCGAGAATGAGCGAGGCGACAAAAAACGGGATTATCGGGATTAATGCGCTCCAGACGACCAGAGACATCACTGCCGGACGGGATGAATGAGACATGATCTTTTTATTGAAGATATTGCCACTCGCCCAACTAAATGCCGCCGCCAGGGTCAAAATAAAACCGAGCATCGCCACATGCTGACCGTTAAAGCTATCTTCGATTAACACCAGTACACCAAAAATCGCTAACGCAATCCCCGCCAGTTGCTTACCGTGCAGCCGTTCGCCAAAAGTAAAAGCACCGAGCACGATAGTAAAAAACGCCTGAGCCTGTAAGACCAGCGAGGCTAGCCCTGCCGGCATACCGAAGTTAATGGCGCAAAAGAGAAAGGCAAACTGCGCAAAACTGATGGTTAAACCATACCCCAGCAGTAAATTCAGCGGTACTTTTGGTCGCGCCACGAAAAAGATTGCCGGGAAGGCGACCAGCATAAAGCGTAAACCGGCCAGCATTAGCGGTGGCATGTTATGGAGCCCCACTTTGATGACCACAAAATTAAGCCCCCATACAACGACGACTAATAGCGCCAACAACCCATCTTTCCGCGACATTTTTCCGCCTCTGAATTTTCATTTTTTGTCAGCAATCAACTTAGCTGAATTTACTTTTCTTTAACAGTTCATTCGTTAATCACCGTTTACCACGGCATTAATGGCAAATAAGTCGCTATACTTCAGATTTTTGCCATGCTATTTCTTTACATCTCAAAAACAAAACATAACGAAATGCATTGTCGGACAGCCAAATGAACTTATCTCTGAGACGCTCTACTTGCGCCCTTCTCGCCTCGTCGTTGTTATTAACTATCGGACGCGGCGCTACGCTGCCATTTATGACTATTTACTTGAGTCGCCAGTACAGTCTGGGTGTCGATCTCATTGGTTATGCGATGACAATTGCGCTCACTATTGGTGTCGTTTTTAGCCTCGGTTTTGGTATCCTGGCGGATAAGTTCGACAAGAAACGCTATATGTTACTGGCAATTACGGCCTTCGCCAGCGGTTTTATTGCCATTCCCCTGGTGGACAGCGTCACGCTGGTGGTACTGTTTTTCGCGCTCATCAACTGCGCCTATTCCGTTTTTGCCACAGTGTTGAAAGCCTGGTTTGCCGACAATCTTTCATCCACCAGCAAAACGAAGATCTTCTCGATCAACTACACCATGCTCAATATTGGCTGGACCGTCGGCCCGCCACTCGGCACGCTGTTGGTCATGCAGAGCATCAATCTGCCCTTTTGGCTGGCAGCTATCTGCTCTGCGTTTCCCATGTTATTCATTCAAATTTGGGTAAAGCGCAGTGAGAAAATCATCGCCACAGAAACAGGCAGCGTCTGGTCGCCAAAGGTTTTGTTACGGGATAAAGCGCTGCTGTGGTTCACCTGCTCTGCCTTCCTGGCATCTTTCGTGAGCGGTGCCTTTGCCTCTTGTATCTCGCAATATGTGATGGTCATAGCGGATAGTGGTTTTGCAGAAAAAGTGGTCGCAGTGGTTCTGCCTGTTAATGCCGCTATGGTAGTTACGTTGCAGTATTCCGTTGGGCGGCGTATTAACCCGACCAACATACGCGCGCTGATGACGGTAGGCACACTCTGTTTTGTCGTCGGTCTGGTCGGTTTTATTTTTTCCGGAAACAGCCTGCTATTGTGGGGAATTTCAGCCGCGGTATTTACTGTTGGTGAAATTATTTATGCTCCCGGTGAGTATATGTTGATTGACCATATTGCGCCGCCTGGAATGAAAGCCAGCTATTTTTCCGCCCAGTCATTAGGCTGGTTGGGGGCAGCGGTAAATCCATTAGTGAGTGGTGTTGTGCTGACCACTCTCCCGTCTTCCTCGCTGTTTATCATCCTGGCGGTAGTCATCATTGCCGCGTGGGCGCTGATGTTAAAAGGTATTAACGCCAGACCCCAGGGGCAGCCAGCACTCTGTTGACATTCGTGCCGTGCCACTACTGGCACGGCTTTGCTAATCATTATTCTGAGGCAAAGGCATAGCCTTCATCTTCCCAACCGGTTATCCCGCCGAGCATGATTTTAACCGGCTTTCCGAGTCGAGCCAGTTTGAGTGCCGCACGGTCTGCACCATTACAATGTGGCCCCGCGCAATACACCACAAATAGCGTATCGTCCGGCCATTCGGCCATTCTTTCTGCGGTCATTTGCTTATGGGGTAAATGGAGAGCGCCTGGGATATGCCGACGAGCGAAGTCCTCTTCACGACCAACCACATGAAGTAAAACGAAATCATCGCCAATATAAGCCAGAGAGTCATGAACATCGGCACAATCTGTTTCGACACTCAAGCGCGCGAGAAAATGCGCCTCAGCAACTTCTGGCTTCGCTGTGGTAAATTCAGTGACATAACGCATAGTGCTTTTTCCTTTTGGTTTGTTGTGTTAACAATAATGTAACCAATCTACTTTTCACTGACCGCCTCCCGATATGCCAGAAAAGAGCAAAATGATGACAACGTTACAACGCCCGCTGGTCGTTGCACTGGCTTATGACGGGCTATGTACTTTCGAATTTGGCGTAGCCGTTGAAATATTCGGCCTGCCACGACCGGAACTGGGCGATAACTGGTATCGTTTTGCCGTTGCTGCGGTAGAGCCTGGTGCGATGCAAGCCACCGGGGGGATCCACGTGGTGGCAGATGGAGGGCTGGAATTATTGCCCAACGCCGATATGGTTATTATTCCTGGCTGGCGTGGAATAGATGCAAAAGTGCCAGAGATGCTATGTCAGTCATTGCGCGAAGCACACCAGCGCGGTACCCGCCTGGTATCGATATGCTCTGGCGTGTTTGTCCTTGCCGCTGCGGGCCTTCTTCACCAGCGAAAAGCGACCACCCACTGGCGCTACACTGAACAACTCCAGCACCGTTACCCTTCAATCAGCGTAAGTGACAATGTGTTATATCAGGATGAAGGACAAGTGATGACCTCCGCCGGAAGCGCCGCGGGGATCGATCTGTGTTTACATATCGTGCGCAAAGATTTTGGCCATGAGATTGCTAATAATGTCGCCCGACGGCTGGTCATACAGCCACATCGCCAGGGGGATCAACCACAAAATCTGACGCGCCCAATGGCCTCACCGCGTGAAAGTCAGACGTTAGGTGCATTATTCGACTTTTTGCAGCAGAATCTGGCACAAACACATACTGTGTCTTCCCTCGCCGAGCGGGTAAATATGAGTCCGCGCACTTTTTTGAGACGTTTTGAGGCCTTAACCGGCATGACGCCCGCCCGCTGGCTGCTCAATGAGCGCTTAATACGAGTTCAGGATTATCTGCAAAATTCGGCTTTTAACATCGATAAAATTGCCGAGCTGACGGGTTTTGGCAATTCAGCGTTATTGCGTCATCACTTTCACCAACGTTTTTTATTATCCCCTTCGCAATATCGTAAAAACATCCATTCCCCATCACAATAACCGCCTGATTCAGCCTTTGTTTAGGTAATCTCTGCTAATATCTTTCTCATTGAGATGAAAATTAAGGTAAGCGAGGAAACACACCACACAATAAACGGAGGAAAATAATGTTGGGTAATATGAATGTTTTTATAGCTGTTCTGGGAATAATTTTATTTTCTGGCTTTCTGGCCGCATATTTCAGCTACAAATGGGATGACTAATGAACGGAGATAATCCCTCACCTAACCGGCCCCTTGTTACAGTTGTGTGCAAGGGGCCTGATTTTCTGACGGCAAAAAAAACCGCCAGTAAACCGGCGGTGAATGCTTGCATGGATCGATTTGTGTTTTGCTTTTACGCTATCAGGCATTTCTCTGCGCTGGTAACGGTTCTTTGACACAGTAGCATTATTTTTCTCAATGAATGTTAAACAGAGCTTAAACTCGGGCTATCACACTCTGCTCGTCAATAAACATGCAGCGATTTCTTCCGGTCTGCTTGCCTTCGTACATTGCTCTGTCAGCCCTTCCAATAACCACATCCAACGGTTCTTCAGGAAACGCGCGGCTCACGCCAGCGGTCACTGTTATTGGGATATGTCCGCCAGGATGCGCTATGGCATGGTTATCGACTAACTGACAAATACGTACCCCAGCACGACACGCCTCAGCATCATTTTGCGCTTTGATGATAATAATAAACTCTTCACCACCATAGCGATAAACCGTATCGTAGTCACGCGTCCAACCGGCTAAGTAAGTCGCCAGGGTTCGTAATACCACATCACCGATTAAATGTCCGTAGGTATCATTAACCAGTTTAAATCGGTCTATATCCAGCAGCATTAAATAAAGATTTAATGGTTCAGCATTACGTAATTGATGCTCAAAGGATTCATCAAGTACCCGACGGCCAGGTAATCCCGTCAATACATCCATATTGCTACGAATAGTCAGTAAATAAATTTTGTAATCTGTTAATGCTGCGGTAAAAGAAAGCAACCCTTCCTGAAATTCGTCAAAATGAACTTCCTGCCAGCGATTTTCGACAATAGCCAGCATTAATTCCCGGCCACAGTTATGCATATGCTGATGGGTAGAATCTATTATCCGAACGTAGGGTAATTCATCACTATCGAGTGGTCCATGATGATCAAGCCACCGACCAAACTGGCACAGTTCATAAGAATGGTTATCCGTAATTTCTGGCTGACTGGTATCCCTCGCTACCACGCTATGAAACATACTCACCAGCCACTGGTAATGGGCATCGATAGCCTTATTGAGATCTAACAAGATAGCATCGATTTCCGTTGTCTTCTTGATCATTGCCACTCCTTTTTCACAATTCCTTGTGCGCTCTATTATAACGAGAGAAAAGAAAATTTATGTCAACAATTCCATAGAAAAAACATTAATTAATGGATAAAAATATAACGGCGTGATTTAAAACAAAATAAACAGAAAAAAGTGATTAAATCTGTCAGAACACGTTAAATTCAAGCCAGAAGATATAATACCGATTATGCCAAAGGGAAGAAGGTAATGGCCTGAAAGATTAGGGCTTTTGGCAGTATTATAAATCCAATTATTTCTGCAAATGTACGCAGATCCCGGATAACTAAAAAAGAAATGAACAGCATATTATAATATAGCACCGGACTGGATGTAGCCCGGTGCTATATGGGGGAATTATACGTTCAAGCCGCGATGTTGCAGCATCGGTGTAATCTGTGGTGCCTTACCTCGCCATTGGCGATACAGGTGTTCTAAATCTTCGCTATTACCTTTGGAAAGGATAGCGTCGCGAAAACGTTGCCCATTTTCACGCGTTAAACCACCCTCCTCGACAAACCATTGATAACCATCGTCTGCCAGCATTTGCGTCCACAGATACGCGTAGTAACCCGCCGCATATCCGCCACCAAAAATGTGAGCGAAATAACTGCTGCGATAACGCGGCGGTACAGCGGGAAGATCCATGTTTTCCGCCGCCAGCGCCCGAAGTTCGAAATCGTCCACGTCGTGGCGTGCTTCATTCTCCTCCAGACAATGCCAGCGCATATCAAGAAGTGCTGCGCTAAGTAACTCGCTCATCTCGTAGCCCTTATTAAACAGGCTGGCATTGCGCATTTTCTGTTGTAACTCTTCCGGCATGGTTTCTCCGGTTTGGTAATGCCTCGCATAGCGAGAGAATACCTGCGGATTTGTCGCCCAGTGTTCGTTTATTTGTGAAGGGAACTCGACGAAATCACGCGGCGTGTTGGTGCCAGAAAGCGTCGCATAACGTTGGCTGGCAAACAGGCCGTGCAGCGTATGACCAAATTCATGGAATAAGGTTATAACATCGTCCCACAATAACAATGCAGGTTCGCCTGTCGCTGGTTTCTGATAATTGCAAACATTGTAAATAACGGGACGTGTGTCATTGAGCGTGGATTGCTCAACAAAATTCCCCATCCACGCGCCGCCGCTTTTGGAATCACGGGCAAAGAAATCACCGTAAAATAGCGCAAGCCCGACTCCATTATGGTCAAATATTTCCCATACGCGCACATCCGGGTGATAGACAGGTATATCAAAGCGCTCGACAAATTTAATGCCGAAAAGCTGGTTGGCAGTCCAGAATACTCCCTCATTCAACACCGTGTTCAATTCGAAATAAGGTTTGAGCTGCGCTTCATCGAGACAGAATTTCTCGCGTCTTACCTGCTCGGCATAAAATGCCCAGTCCCACGGCTGGACGCTAAATCCGCCTTGCTGCTTTTCGATAACCGCCTGAATAGACGACAGTTCATCGTCTGCTCGCTTACGCGCGGCCGGGACAATTTCACGCATGAAGTTAAGTGCTGCTTCGGGGGTTTTTGCCATCTGGTCGGCGATTTTCCACGCAGCATAATGAGGGAAACCAAGCAGTTTCGCCTGCTGCGCGCGGATCTCCACCAGCCGTTGAATAATGGCACGGGTATCGTTAGCGTCATTTTTTTCTGCCCGCGTCCAGCCCGCAGTAAACAGTTTTTCACGCGTCGCGCGATCGCGCAGTTCGGCAAGCGCCGGTTGCTGGGTGGTATTCAGTAGTGGGATAAGCCACTTGTTATCCAGACCTTTCTCGCGCGCTGCATCCGCCGCCAGGGCAATATCTTGCTCACTCATCCCCGCCAGTTGCTCAATATCGTCAACCACCAGCCCACCGGATTTGTTCGCCGCTAATAACCGCTGGTTAAACTGACTGATGAGGGTCGCAGCCTCTGTATTCAGCACTTTTAATTTTGCCTTATCGGCCTCTGCAAGTCTGGCCCCGGCAAGAACAAAACGTTGATGAATCACCTCGACCAGTCGAATGGATTCGCTATCAAGACTCAGAGATTCACGGCGCTGCCAGATGGCATCGACCCGAGCGAACAATTCGCCGTTCAGGTAAATGTCATTAGCCAGTTCCGCAAGTTCTGCCGAGAATTGTTCATCAAGACGCTGTAATTCATCGTTGGTATGCGCCGAGGTCATAGCGAAGAAGACGCTGGTTACATGTGTGAGTAATTCCCCGCTCTTTTCAAGAGCCAGAATAGTGTTAGTAAAATCGGGCGTCTGCGGGTTTAACGCTATCGCTTCTATCTCAGCCCGCTTTTGCCGCATCCCCTCGTCGAATGCCGGGCGATAGTGATGATTTGCAATCTGATCAAAATGGGGCGCCATATAAGGCAGCGTGCTCTGCGTAAGAAAAGGATTCGTCGTTGACATTTTCTACTCCTGAAAACGAGGTGTTCCATAGCGTAGGCTTACTGATAACGGAGTGCAATGTTGCAAACCAGTATTACCCGCTCTTAAGCATCACGTGCTATGTTAGTGACACACAAAAGCGTTGAGGAACAGTGAGATGATCGTATTAGTAACTGGAGCAACGGCAGGTTTTGGTGAATGCATTACTCGTCGTTTTATTCAACAAGGGCATAAAGTTATCGCTACTGGTCGCCGTCAGGAGCGGTTGCAGGAGTTAAAAGACGAGCTGGGAGATAATTTGTATATCGCCCAACTGGACGTCCGTAACCGCGCCGCCATTGAAGAAATGCTGGCATCACTTCCTGCCGAATGGAGTGAGATTGATATTCTGGTGAACAATGCTGGACTGGCGCTGGGTATGGAACCTGCACATAAAGCGAGCGTTGAAGACTGGGAAACCATGATTGATACCAACAATAAGGGCCTCGTGTATATGACGCGGGCAGTCCTGCCGGGCATGGTTGAGCGCAATCGTGGTCACATTATTAACATTGGTTCAACGGCGGGTAGCTGGCCATATGCAGGTGGCAATGTCTACGGCGCGACAAAAGCGTTTGTTCGTCAGTTCAGCCTGAATCTACGCACAGATCTGCACGGTACGGCAGTACGTGTCACAGACATCGAACCGGGACTGGTAGGCGGCACCGAATTTTCCAATGTCCGTTTTAAAGGTGATGACGGCAAAGCAGAAAAAACCTATCAAAATACCGTTGCGCTGACGCCAGAAGATGTCAGCGAAGCCGTCTGGTGGGTAGCCACACTCCCCGCTCACGTTAACATCAATACCCTGGAAATGATGCCGGTTACTCAAAGCTATGCCGGGCTGAATGTCCATCGGCATTAATTTTTATACCCGGTCTCACCGCCGGGTTATTGCTTGTCACAAAAAAGTGGTAGACTCTTGCGGTTAACCCACTCAAAAGCAAGAACGAATGACCGTCGAAACACAACTTAATCCCACACAGCCTGTCAATCAGCAAATTTATCGTATTCTTCGTCGCGACATTGTGCATTGCCTGATTGCACCAGGTACGCCGTTGTCGGAAAAAGAAGTTTCTGTTCGTTTCAATGTGTCACGCCAGCCGGTTCGCGAAGCCTTCATTAAACTGGCTGAAAACGGCCTGATTCAAATTCGCCCGCAGCGTGGCAGCTACGTCAATAAAATCTCCATGACCCAGGTTCGCAATGGCAGTTTTATTCGACAGGCCATTGAGTGCGCGGTGGCACGGCGGGCAGCGAGCATGATCACTGAAAGCCAGTGCTACCAACTTGAGCAAAATCTTCACCAGCAACGCATTGCCATTGAGCGCAAGCAACTGGATGATTTTTTTGAACTTGATGACAACTTCCATCAACTCCTTACCGATATTGCTGACTGTCAGCTCGCCTGGGACACCATTGAAAACCTGAAAGCGACCGTTGACCGGGTGCGCTATATGAGTTTCGACCGCGTCTCCCCACCAGAAATGCTATTACGCCAACATCTCGATATTTTCTCTGCCCTGCAAAAACGTGATGGCGATGCCGTAGAACGTGCAATGTCGCAACATTTGCATGAAATCAGCGAATCTGTGCGCCAGATCCGCCAGGAAAATAGCGACTGGTTCAGCGAAGAGTAATTCTTTACCTCTCATCCCATTCGGGGTGAGAGTTCATCCCCCTTCTTCTGGTTTATGCAAGCATCAAAAAAGATGTGAACTTGATCATAAACAAAAAAAAATTCACTCGACAGGAGTATTTATATTGCGCCCGTTACGTGGGCTTCGACTGTAAATCAGAAAGGAGAAAACACCTATGACGACCTACGATCGTAACCGTAACGCAATCACTACTGGCAGCCGTGTTATGGTTAGCGGCACCGGTCACACTGGCAAGATCCTGTCGATTGATACTGAAGGTCTGACCGCAGAGCAAATCCGCCGCGGTAAAACCGTAGTAGTTGAAGGTTGTGATGAAAAACTCGCGCCTCTGGACCTGATTCGTCTCGGCATGAACTAAGCGTGTGAATGCCGCCGATGGCGGCATTGCTGTCACTTATCACTTCACCGCATATTTCGCCACGGTCGCTTTCGCGCCATGCGCTAATAAAGACAAATACGCTTCCGTCACCTTTGCTGTGAACAACGCATTGTTCGGCAAATCATCACCAAATATCGCATTAATCGCCATCAAGGACTGCACGCGCACTTGCCCTTCTGCACTACTTTGCACGGCCTCCTGAATGACCGGTAATAACGGGTCACTAATTTCGATGGGATTACCCTGCTCATCAACACCGCCGACATACCGCATCCAACCGGCGACGCCAAGCGCCAACAGATCGAACGCGCTGCCCTGTTTCAGATGCCAGCGAATGGAATCCAGCATTCGCTGCGGGAGTTTCTGACTGCCATCCATCGCAATCTGCCAGGTTCGATGGCGTAACGCTGGATTACTGTAGCGTTCAATCAGTCGATCCGCATAATTTTGCAGATCCACGCCCTGCACTTTCAGCGTCGGCGCCTGTTCCTGCAACATCAAGGCATGTGCCGCACGGCGATAATTTTCATCTTCCATGCAGTCATTAATATGCTGATATCCGGCCAGATAACCCAGATACGCCAGGAATGAATGACTGCCGTTGAGCATACGCAGTTTCATCTCTTCATAAGGCAGCACATCGCTGACCAGTTCAGCACCTGCTTTTTGCCATTCCGGACGTCCGGCAACAAAGTTATCTTCAATAACCCACTGACGGAACGGTTCACAGGCTACACCTGCTGGATCGCGCACACCGGTGAGCTGCTCTATTTTATTCAGCGTTTCAGCCGTCACCGCCGGGACAATGCGATCGACCATTGTCGAAGGAAAAGTCACGTTTTCGACAATCCATTGCGCCAGTTCCGCATCAACAGAATGCGCATAAGACGTGACAACGTCACGCATTACATGACCATTTTCCGGCATATTGTCGCACGACATTACCGTAAATGCCGGTAAGCCTGCGGCCTTGCGCCGGGCCAGCGCCTCCACAATAACCCCTGGTGCCGTTTTCGGCTGGTGGGGATTGTTTAGATCGTCAACGATCATTGGGTGATCCAGCATTAACTGCCCGGTCGCCGGAGAGTGAAAATAGCCTTTCTCTGTAATAGTCAGAGAAACAATTGCAATTTGCGGTTCGCACATGGCAGCAAGCACAGCGTCTAAACCGTCTATTTGCACGTGCAACGCTTTTTTCACTACCCCCACTACACGAGCGGTCCAGGCATCGGCCGACATTTCCGCAACGGTATAGAGATTATCTTGCTGTTTTAGATCAGCTATTTGCTGTTCACCGCCGATCAGGTTCACTTCATAGTAACCCCAATCGCTGTGATGCTCGGCAGCCAGGATGTCGGCATACACACCCTGATGCGCGCGATGAAATGCTCCAAAACCTAAATGAACAATTTTGGGTGCCAGGTTATTACGATCATAACCAGGGAGTGTCGCTCTGGCGTTAAAAAGTCTGTTTTCCATAAGAAGACCTGTTTCTGTCAATTAAACTACGATGTATCTGTTGCAAATATCCCAGTGGTATATTTTTTCTCTTATCATTAGCGAAAGCCCGGCCACACTATCGGAAAATATAACCGGGTAACGAATAAAAATGGATTATTTCATACCTAGCAATGCCGGTAGCCACAGCGAAAGTCCCGGAATATAAGAAACCATAAATAGCAAAATGATATTTCCTGTAATAAACGGAATTACCGCTTTACTGATCTCTCCTAAAGAAACACGGGCAATTCCCTGCGAAACGAAGAGGCACACGCCAACAGGTGGTGTCGTCAGGCCGATTACAAGGTTCATTACCATCATTACTGCAAAATGGATTGGATCCATACCGATAGCTGTCGCAACTGATAGTAATGGGGTAAAGAGAATCAATAGTGCTGCGATGGTTTCCATGAACATTCCAACCAACAACAGCAGCAGGTTAATCATTAGAATTAACAAATATTTGTTGCTTGTAATAGATAACATGCCATCAGCAATTTGCTGCGGGATCCCTTCAGATGTCAGGATCCAGGCAAAAACATTGGCGAAACCAACCAGCATCAAAATGCCAGCCGTACCGCTGATGCTTTCCATCATACATCCCATGAATTTGCTCACAGTCAAGTCACCATAGACAAAAAAGCCCACGATCAACGAAAACACAACAGCAAATACAGATGCTTCAGTCGGAGTAAACAGACCAGTAACCAAACCGCCGATAATCATGACCGGCATTAGAATTGCCCAGATCGCCCCACGCGTAGCATGTAACCGTTGACGAAATGTAGCCCGCTCACCTTTTGGATAACCCCGTTTATGCGCCAGGTACCATGCGATACTGGCCATGGTTAAGCCCATCATTAAACCAGGAACTGCCCCAGCGATAAAAAGTTTACCCACTGACAAACCGGTTAACGTACCAACAATGATCATTGGTACACTGGGCGGAATAATTGGACCGACTGTCGATGCCACTGCAGTTATTGCCCCAGAAAATGGTGCATCGTAACCACTGCGTTTCATTGCGGGGATCATTACTGATCCAATGCTGGCGGCTTCGGAAACTGCCGTGCCGGAAATACCTGCAAAGATCATTGAACCGCTAACGTTGGCCATTGCTAAACCGCCACGAATGTGACCCAGCCATGCGTTACTGAAAGATACAATTCGGTCAGTAATGCCGCCGCCGTTCATTAATCCTCCCGCCAGCAAAAAACCGGGGATACAAAGCAGTACAAAAGAGTCCATACCACTAAAGAACTGATTCGCCATAATGGCGAGTCCCATATCAGTAACCAGTAGATAGAAGATTGACGATAACGCAAGGGAGAAAATAACCGGAACTCCCAGCATAAGTGAAACAAAGAATATCACAAACAGACCAATAGTCGGATTCATGCGCTGTTCTCACATTAGATAATTCTATTTCCGCCCTTGCGGCGTAAAATCCCGAATCAAATTAAACAAAGTAAAAAGCGATATGTTTCCGGTAATGATAATCACCGAGGATGTCACCCATGCCTGTGAAATAGGCAGTGTAGTAGCCATACGCCACATTGTGCTTTCTACATATTCTACGGAATTGATCATTAGAGTAATTGAGCAGGTAAGAATAACCAAATCAATAAGTAGCACCAGATATTTTTTCAAACCAGATGGCAGCAGACTTACTACCAAATCAACGTTCACCAATTCACGTTTACCCGTTGCCAGTGCACAACCAAATGCGACAACGTAAACCAGTAGAAAGCGAGCGACCTCCTCTGTCCATGCTGGCGAACTTATTGGTAATGGCCGAGATATAACCTGGAGCAATACTACACCAATGAGCGCAACTAATAAAACCGTACCAATAGTTAAATAAATTTTTTCTATATATCCATATAACTTATTAAACATATTTTCCCCTCAGTAGCTCAAAAAGGGGGAATATCTCCCCCGTTTAATATTATTTTGTTGCTCGAGCTTTTTCGTAAAGAGGTTTGATTTGTGGATTAATTGATTTTTCAACTGATTCATTTGCTATCCGAGCAAACTCGTTCTGATGTACATCAACCAGCGTCATCCCTTTCGCTTGCAGAGCTTCAACTAATTTAGCTTCATCCTGTAAATATAGTTCGTGTTCATAGGCCTGTGCCTCTTTGCCTGCATCAATAATAGCCTGCTGGTATTCTGGCTTCAGCTTATTAAACTTCTTCGTCCCCATAACCAGATAGATCCAGCTACGAACATGTTCTGTCCTGTTAAGATACTTCTGTACTTCAAAGAAACTACCACTCATAATCATAGAAAGTGGATTTTCCTGCCCTTCAATCACTCCCTGCTGCAAACCAGTAAAGACTTCAGAAAATGCCATTGGTGTCGGTTGAGCGCCCAAATCTTTCCAAACGTTGATGAACATTGGTACGTTCGGTAAACGTAGAGTTAACCCTTTAAGTTCTTCCGGATTGGTAATCGGACGGTTAGACGTCAGGTTACGGGGGCCGCGTTCAAACCAGGCGATGGTTTTCAGTTTCACACGCTCTTCAATATCTTTGGATATTTGTGCGCCAACTTCACCATTAACAATTTTTGCCATTTGTTCTGAAGAAGTAATCATATAAGGCACTGCCAGCAATGCCGCAGAAGGTGCCCAGTTTTGTAATGACTCACCTGTAATGGTCATATCAACGCTTCCTAGCTGAATTGCGTTAATAATATCCATTTCTTTACCTAATGATTCATTAGGATAGATTTTAACTTCTACCGCATTATTTGTTTTTTGCTTTACCAACTCAGCAAACTTCAGTGAGGCTTTATGCCAACTATGTTCTTCATTTACAGGATGCCCTAATTTTAGGGTAACATCTGCGGCGATAGCTGAAAAACTTAATAATCCACCAAACAGAGTACAAAGTGCCAGAGATAGCTTTTTCTTTTCCATGATTAATGTTCCTTTGTAGGTACAGTTACTTTTATATAAGACATTCAGGACTCAGGGAATTTCAATAATACTTTGCACAGCCCTTCTTGTTGAGACTCGATGAGTTTAAATGCTTCATGTACATGTTGAATATCAAAAACATGACTTATAATATTCTCCGGATGAATTAATCCCATCACCATCCACTCAATAACTGTAGGGAACATACGACAATTTAAACGCGATGAATAGAGGGTTAACTCACGACGAGTTAATTCTTGTTGCGCTATTGCGGACGGTGTCGCAGAAAAACCTAAAAGTCCAATTCGCCCGGCAGGAGAGATTAACGTCACGGCTTCTTCCAGGATAGATGGATGGCAAACCGCATCATAAATTAACGTAGGTGTTAGTTTATTATTGTGCAGAAATTCCCGTAATGAACCATTCCGGTTATTAAAAGTATGAGTCGCACCACAACGTCCTGCCATAAGCAGGCGATCTTCGCGTTGATCCACCACAATTACTGGAATCTGCCAGACGTTACACAAAACATCAATAATTGTTAAACCTGCCGGACCTGCTCCATATACCAGTGCAACATCCGTTGGGAAAACCCCCGTACGATTGGTTACATTGGCAGCTACCGCATACGGTTCAATTGCCGCTGCAAGGTTTGCTGGTATAGATTCCGGCACTCGCCAGATGTTAGTTGCTGGAACACAGGTGTAATCGGTAAAGCCACCATCGCGATGAACGCCTAATACGTTTAAGCTTTCGCACACATTCGGGCGCCCAATTGAACATGGATAACAATGACCGCAGCTAATGACTGGATCAACCACGACGCGTTCACCAATGCGTTGCGGAGAGATATTGTCCCCTACGCTGGTTATCGTTCCGACAAATTCATGTCCTACGATACGAGGGTAAACCGCAAAAGGATTTGCGCCATGATAAATATGCAGGTCGGAACCACATATCCCTGCATACTCAACTTTGACACAAACTTCATCAGCTTTTGGCGCAGAAGAAACGCTATCAATCAGATGCATTTGTCCAGGTTTTTCAACCACAACACTAACCATATATTCCGTCCTTACCAGTTCCAGAGTGTGCCATCTTCCAGGCGTGCGACTGGCAGATATGCAGGTTCATAGGGATATTTCGCTGCCAGCTTTTCATCAAACTCGATGCCAAGACCCGGTTTATCGCCCGGATGCATATAGCCGTTATCAAACGTCCAGTTATGCGGGAAGACTTCGAGCATTTGTTCGGAATAGCCCATATATTCCTGAACGCCGAAATTTGGTACCCACAGATCAAAGTGCAGCGCCGCTGCCATGCAGACAGGTGACAAATCAGAAGGACCGTGTGAGCCAGTGCGTACCTGATACAGGGATGCGAAATCAGCGATCCGACGCATACCGGTGATGCCGCCCGCATGAGTCAGCGTGGCGCGGATATAGTCAATGAGTTGTTCTTCTATCAGTTGTTTGCAGTCCCAAATGCTATTGAAGACTTCACCCACCGCAATTGGCGTGACGGTGTGTTGGCGAATGAGGCGGAAACACTCCTGGTTTTCCGCAGGCGTCGGGTCTTCCATCCAGAACATGCGATAATCTTCAATGCTTTTACCAAAGCGTGCCGCTTCAATAGGCGTTAAGCGATGGTGCATGTCATGCAGCAGATGTTCATCAAAACCAAACTTGTTACGTACCGAGTCGAACAGTTTTGGCATGAAGTCGAGATATTTTTCCGTCGACCACCACTGCTCCTCCGGCCACTGCCCTTTTGTCGCAGGTTCATAAGCCAGCCCTTTGCCTTTGGACATGCCATAGGTGGTCTTCATGCCTGGAATGCCGCACTGTACGCGGATGGCTTTGAATCCCAGTTCCTGATGACGAGCATAATCATCCAGTGCCTCATCAATGGAGTGACCGGTCGTGTGACAATAAACCATAACCCCTTCGCGAGACGCGCCACCCAGTAGCTGATAAAGCGGCATGTTGGCGGCTTTGGCTTTAATGTCCCACAGCGCCATATCAACAGCTGAAATGGCCGACATGGTGACTGGACCGCGACGCCAGTACGCCCCTTTATAGAAAAACTGCCAGATATCTTCGATACGGTGTGCATCGCGACCAATGAGTTGTGGGCAAAGATGATCTTGCAGATAAGATGCTACCGAAAGCTCGCGTCCGTTAAGCGTGGCATCGCCAAGACCGGTAATACCATCCTCGGTGGTGATTTTTAAGGTGACAAAATTACGTCCTGGACAGGTGACAAAAACTTCAGCCCCTACGATCTTCATGTTTTATTCCTTGCATCGATCTTCGTGATGCATGAAATCTACGCAGTTGAACCACTGCCATACAAGTATGAAGACACAAAAAAGCCAGAATGATCACAAAAAAAGGCGCGTATTTGCGCCGTGAATAGATCTAAAGACAGCCAGATTTTGCTGTTATTTTGGACGCCACGTATGGCATATCTTATTAATAATAAAAGAGATTTATCATTCCAGGCAAAATCAAACTCGTCCCCAGCCAGCAACAATAATCAACATCCCGCATAGCGCGACCAATGCTCCAGTCCAGTCGTAGAGACTGAGTTTTACGCCATCCACAACCCGCAGCCACAGCAGCGCCGTGCAAACATAAACGCCACCATAAGCTGCATACACTCGCCCACTGGCCGCCGGATGCAATGTTAACAGCCAGACGAAAAGCGCCAGAGAAATCCCCGCCGGAACCAGCAGCCATACGCTGGCGTTCCGTTTAAGCCATAGCCAGGGCAGGAAGCATCCGACAATTTCACACAAGGCGGTAGCAAAAAACAGTAACGTTGTTTTAATCATCTTTGTCACTCATTGACATCATGTATATTTATGGCTCGACATAATATCATTACCCTATACATCCTTCTGGTACGTTTTGCGTTCGCAGTGGATCGTGTAAAATCCCCTTTAAACATTCATGTAAGGAATGAATCATGAATATTACTTCCAGCAAACGGCTCGGACTGCTCGCTTTTCTGCTACCTTGCGCACTGGCATTTAGCGCAACTACTCATGCAGAAACCAATAAACTGGTGATTGAGTCTGGCGACAGCGCACAGAGTCGCCAACAGGCGACAATGGAAAAAGAACAATGGAATGAAACTCGCAATTTGCGTCAAAAAGTCAATAAACGCGCCGAGAAAGAATGGGATAAAGTTGACTCCGCTTTCGATAGCCGCGATAAATGCGAACAAAGTGCCAACATTAATGCCTACTGGGAACCGAATACTTTACGTTGCCTGGACCGTCGTACTGGCCGCGTAATTACCCCCTAACCTGTTATTGATATAAGGAATGTAAGGACACGTTATGACAAGCGCCCACAGTGTTAAGCTACGTCCGCTGGAGCGTGAAGATTTACGCTATGTGCATCAACTCGACAATAACGCCAGCGTGATGCGTTACTGGTTTGAGGAACCCTACGAAGCCTTTGTTGAACTCTCTGATCTGTACGATAAACATATTCACGATCAGAGTGAGCGCCGTTTCGTGGTGGAGTGCGATGGTGAAAAAGCGGGTCTGGTGGAACTGGTTGAAATTAACCATGTCCACCGCCGCGCAGAATTTCAGATAATCATCTCCCCGGAATACCAGGGCAAAGGTCTGGCAACACGCGCAGCAAAATTAGCAATGGATTATGGCTTCACTGTTCTTAATCTCTATAAACTGTATCTGATTGTCGATAAAGAGAATGAAAAAGCGATTCACATTTACCGTAAGCTCGGTTTTACGGTCGAAGGTG
This sequence comes from Escherichia sp. E10V5, assembly GCF_004212315.1. Classification (NCBI taxonomy): domain Bacteria; kingdom Pseudomonadati; phylum Pseudomonadota; class Gammaproteobacteria; order Enterobacterales; family Enterobacteriaceae; genus Escherichia; species Escherichia sp. E10V5. Next base: position 86,293 of record NZ_RHJM01000022.1, on the reverse strand, counting down.
AACTGATGCATGAATTCTTTATTAATGGTCAATATCGCAATGCCATTCGCATGTGTATATTCCAGCATCAGTATCTGGCGGAACATAAAACGCCGGGTCAGGCGATGCTGAAGCCGACCGCGCAATAGCGTTAATAATAATCAATGGTATTTTTGATAGTGTAAACCCGTTCGACGGCGGGTTTTTCCGCTTCATCAACAATGATCAATTGGCAGTCCACCGGATTGGCGTGACTGTCATATTCACAGCTTTGCTTCACATTACCAACTTGTTGATTATTCAGTAAAGTAACCGCCGTGTAATCGAGTTTTTTGATCGGATCAGTTGATGGTGTTGCCGTGACTGATAACGTTTTATCGTTGCTTACCGTGGTTTTACCCAACGGATAGCCCTGTTCATCATACCTATAATCCACTTTCATCTGTTTACTGCTGGCTTTAACTACAACGCCATTATCATCGGTTTCCCAACTCACTCCGGCGGAAGGTAATTCTGCTAACTGGCATTTACCCTGTAAACGTACTTTTTTCTCCAGTGTCTGCGCATCACGGTAATAATTCGCATCCAGCACTAAGGCAACCACGGTATTATTTTCCAGATCCAATAATTCAAGCGAATCGAAGCAACCTTCTTCCGATAAGCTGCCTGAAACACGTTTCGTCACTTCCCCTTGTTCATTCATCAATGTCTGGGTGAAATCTTTAACCGGACCACGCAGCGGATCGAAATCAAATTCATTAGAGAAGCTGGCCATCTCTGGCGTAAAAGAAAACGTCACTTCTGCGCGATCGCATCCTGTAAGCATTATCGCGAGCAAACATGGCAGTAATTTGAAATTCACTTTAGTCACCAGACAGTAGAGATTATTATCAATCATAGTAGTAAATACAGTGCTTTACACGTGAAATGCTATGCTTAGTGAGTAATATTCATTTAAGGAGCCAATGATGAAAATCTCAACTTATTGCGCCGCGCTACTGCTCACAATTGCCTCACCCGCCGTGCTGGCCGCGCCAGATTCTTGTGAACGGATAAAGAGCGATATTTCACAGCGTATTATCAACAACGGTGTGCCAGAAAGTAGCTTTACTTTAAGTATTGTGCCAAATGATCAGATCGATCAACCTGACACCAGGGTGGTTGGCCATTGTGCCAATGATACTCATAAAATTCTCTATGACCGCACCACCAGCGGTAACAATTCTGCCCCTGCACAACCGACTCAAGATGGCGCGCCTGCCGAACCGCAGTAAAAAGTATGATGGACGCTGGCGCGTCTTATCAGGTCTACATACTGCAACGTGCTTGTGTCTCATACCGGGCGGTGAGATGATCGGGCGAGCGCGATTTTATGGCCTGCATATGACGGTAGGAATGGCCGTCGCAGGTTAACAACTTGGTGCGGGGCAAGCCGCACGTTTCAGGATGATAAGAATGACGCATTTTTCACAACAAGATAATTTTTCTGTCGCGGCGCGTGTGCTGGGGGCGCTGTTTTATTACGCCCCAGAAAGCGAGGAAGCCGCGCCTCTGGTTTCTGCAATGACCAGCGATGGCTGGGAAACTCAGTGGCCTCTGCCGCAAACTTCTTTAGTGCCGCTGGTAACGGCTTTTCAGCAACAGAGTGAAGAGTCGCGTACACAGGCCTGGCAGCGTTTATTCGTTGGCCCGTGGGCGTTGCCGTCCCCGCCGTGGGGATCGGTCTGGTTGGACCGTGAATCGGTACTGTTTGGCGATTCAACGTTGGCACTTCGCCAATGGATGCGCGAAAAAGGCATTCAGTTTGAGATGAAGCAAAACGAACCTGAAGATCATTTTGGCTCCTTGCTACTGATGGCGGCCTGGCTGGCGGAGAGCGGTCGTCAGACTGAGTGCGAAGAGTTGCTGGCGTGGCATCTTTTACCGTGGTCGACGCGCTTTCTCGAGGTGTTTATCGAAAAAGCAGAACACCCTTTTTACCGCTCGCTTGGTGAACTGGCTCGCTTAACGCTGGCTGAGTGGCAGTCACAATTGCTGATTCCCGTCGCAGTTAAGCCACTTTTTCGTTAAGGTTCCCGTAGCATTACCGGATGGCGGCAATATCGCGCCATCCCATATTTAATAAGTTACAGTGTCACACCATTTCCCTACTTAAAGCACGCACAGCTTTTGCGCCTGACGTCTTTTCCCTCAAAATAGATGCCCGTGTTTAAATTGCTATTTCTACTCATGCATCATCTACACCTTTACCCGGATCTGCGCACCATGTTTCGTCGTCTGCTTATCGCAACGATAATCGGTATTCTCGCGGCGTTTGCCGTTGCCGGATTCCGTCATGCCATGCTGTTGCTGGAGTGGTTGTTCCTGAGCAATGATTCCGGGAGTCTGGTCAATGCTGCGACAAACCTTTCTCCGTGGCGACGCTTGTTAACTCCTGCGCTCGGTGGTCTGGCGGCAGGTTTATTGCTCATGGGCTGGCAGAGAGTTACGCAGCAACGACCCCATGCGCCGACCGATTATATGGAAGCGTTGCAGAGTGAGGGGCAGTTCGATTACGCAGCAAGCCTGGTAAAATCACTTGCCTCTCTGCTGGTGGTGACAAGCGGTAGCGCAATTGGCCGTGAAGGGGCGATGATTCTGCTGGCGGCTCTTGCTGCATGCTGGTTTGCCCAACGTTTTACGCCGCGTGAAGAGTGGAAATTATGGATTGCCTGCGGTGCTGCGGCAGGCATGGCTGCAGCCTATCGCGCACCGCTTGCCGGGAGTTTATTTATTGCCGAAGTGCTGTTTGGCACCATGATGCTTGCCTCTCTTGGCCCTGTGGTGATTTCAGCCGTGGTGGCATTGCTTGTCAGCAATCTTATTAATCACAGCGATGCATTGCTCTACAGCGTTCAGCTCGAGGTGACGCTGCATGTGCGGGACTATGCGCTAATTATCAGTACCGGCGTACTGGCTGGTCTTTGCGGACCATTACTGTTGAAAATGATGAGCGCCAGTCATCAAGGTTTTGTTCACCTAAAACTGACGCCGCCCTGGCAGTTGGCGTTAGGGGGGGTGATCGTCGGCCTGCTTTCCCTGCTCACGCCTGCCGTATGGGGCAATGGTTATAGTACGGTGCAATCCTTTTTAACCACCCCACCACTGTTTACGGTCATTGCTGCGATCTTCATCTGCAAACTTTTTGCCGTGCTGGCCAGTAGCGGTTCCGGCGCGCCTGGCGGCGTGTTTACGCCAACGCTATTTATCGGACTTGCAATTGGCATGCTGTATGGCCGTAGCCTGGGGTTATGGCTTCCAGGCGACGAAGAAATGACGCTTCTACTCGGACTAACAGGGATGGCAACACTGCTGGCTGCGACCACGCATGCGCCAATTATGTCGACATTGATGATATGTGAAATGACCGGGGAGTATCAGCTACTCCCCGGTTTATTGATTGCCTGCGTGATCGCGTCGGTAATGTCGCGGACCTTACACCCTGACTCTATCTACCGACAGCACACTACGCAGCATGGCTAAGCGGATGTATTGGCCCAGTTCTCGCTGTTCAGCTCGGGGCAGATAAGGCAGTTCACCAATGAGCGGTGCCGGAAGTTTTTTACCCAGCACATCAATGATTTCAGCATAATGCGCTAACCCAGGGTTAATACGATTAGCCACCCAGCCAATGAGAGGCAGACCGTCGTTCGCAATCGCTTGTGCGGTCAGAAGCGCATGGTTAATACAGCCTTCCTGAATACCCACCACCATCAACACTGGTAGCTGCTCCTGGACCACCCATTCAGAGAGCGGACGCAGATCATTCATCAGGCTACGCCATCCGCCAGTCCCCTCAACGACAACATGATCAACTTTGTCAGTCAGGTTAGCCAGACCATTTGAAATGAGCGTGTAATTGATTGGACAACTGTGCGCCACGCTACTTTCTTCTTCGCTTAACGCAATGGGATTGACTGCTTCATAAGGCAGTTCAATTGATGAAACACTCTGCAACACCAGGGCATCTTTGTTACGCAGCCCCTCAGGTGTCTCTTTGCTCCCCTTCGCTACGGGTTTGTATCCCGCAACTGTTTTTCCCTGGGAGGCTAACGCTTGTAGCAATGCGCGGGAAACCACCGTTTTCCCTACAGAAGTGTCTGTACCTGTTATAAAGAAACGCTTCAGCATCACTAACTCCACCGTTATGCTTCACTAATATAAGCCAGGAAAATAATTCAACGTGGAAAGTCTAAGTTATGCTTTCTGCACTCAATTTGAGATAGCGCAAATTTTGGTAGAACAGTTAAAAAATGTTAACCCTGCAACAGACGAATCAGCAAAGATCCATTATATAGCGCATCTTTTACCAGCGCGGCCCCTGCCATTGTCCCCTGATTGGTGAACTGAGTGCTCTCAACGCTAATATGCTGGCTGTATGCAGGAAGCGCCTGCTGGCGGATGCTGTCAGAAATCACAGGGAACAGAATATTTGCCGCTTTGCTTAACGGCGAGCCAATCAGTATTTTTTGTGGGTTAAATAAATTCACCATGATGGCCAGAATACGCCCAACATGCGCGCCTACGCCAGTGATAATATCCTTTGCCAGCAAGTCACCCTGCAACGCCGCATGGCATAATGAATCCATGCTCAAAGGCTGCCCGTGCAACATCGAACTCATTGACTGATTAAGACGTAATTGCGCCAGTTCGAGGATGCTGTCCACACTGGCGATGGTTTCCAGACAACCGTGGTTACCGCAATAACAGCGTTTACCATACGGATCCACCTGGGTATGACCAATTTCTACCAGGCTACTGCTTCCGGCATGTAACAAGTGACCGTCGGTAATCACGCCCGCGCCAACATTGTGATCAATTACCACCTGAATCACATCGCGCGCCCCGCGAGAGGCTCCAAATAATGCCTCGGCCATCGTCCATGCACTAATATCATGCTGAATGTAAACCGGTACACCTGTGTGCTGCTCCAGCGCTTCGCCGAGCGGCATCTCTTTCACATCCTCGTAAAACGGCATCCGGTGCACAATACCATTTTCCGTATCAATAATTCCCGGCAAAGTAATGGCGATGGATGTCAGGCGTTCGAGTTTTTTCTGATGACGGATAAAAAACTGATCAATATGCGCAATGATACGTTCCAGCAAAGGCAATTCATCCTGAAGCGCCAGTTCCTGTGTCTCTTCCACCACCAGCTTGCTGCTTAAATCACGCAGGGCAAGAAAAATTAAACCACGACTGATGCGCAGAGAAAGATAATGCCAGGCTTCTGTTTCCACCACCAACCCCACCGCAGGGCGGCCACGGTTTCCCCCTTCTTTAATTTCTAACTCTTGCACCAGATGCGCTTCTAGCATTTCGCGGACAATTTTGGTGATACTGGCGGGAGCCAGTTGCGCCATGCGGGAAAGGTCGATACGCGAAATGGGACCAAGCTGATCAATCAGGCGATAAACAGCACCCGCGTTGGTCTGCTTTATTTGATCAATATGTCCAGGCTGGTTTTCTGCAACCACCTTATACTCCCTATATTTTCGCGCTCCGAAATAATCTGTAGGCTATGGTGAAACACTTCAATGCGTGCCGTCAAATTTTTACTTAGCCATGTGATTAACAGCACACTTTTCGGGTTTTTTAGCTGAATTTTACCTCACCTGAGAGCATTCAGCAGCTGAATACGAAAGTTTCGCGCTGCCGGACTTTGTTCATGATGCGTCGGCCAGACCAACCACATTTCAGAAACCGCATCTTCTTCAGCAATAGGTATCCAACGCATTTCATTAAGCTGAACACGCTTAAATGAGGCGGGCAAAATCGAAACGCCCAAACCGGCAGACACAAGGCCAATGATGGTCATCGCCTCGCCCACTTCCTGGGTAATAACCGGTGTAAGATTGTAGCGTCGCATCAGGCCCAGAATGTCATCATAAAGCCCTGTCCCAACGTGAGGATCAAAGAAAACAAACGGCTCTTTTGCCAGTTCCGCCAACGTAACTACAGATTTACCGGCTAACGGATGATCGTGCGGAATCATCGCCATAAGCGGTTCATGCACAATTACCGCATGGTTCAACGTCTCCGGCAGCAAAGTATTGCGTAACAGTCCCATATCGAGCGTCCCTTCGATAAGGGGCGCAATTTGCTCGCGGGTATTCATCTCGCGCGTCTGCAAATGGACATCAGGAAATTCGCGGCGAAATAACGATAAGGTATCTGACACTGCGCGAATGAATGGCGCCGATGAGGTAAAACCAATGCGTAACTCTCCCGCCTCCCCCTGATGCAGTCGTTCTGCTCGCGCGGCGGCATCGTCTACCAGAGAAAGAATTTGACGACTATCGGCAAGAAATTGTTTGCCTGCAGCGGTGAGCGCGACGCTTCGATTGGTCCTGGCCAGCAGGCGCGCGCCAATTTGTTGCTCCAACGCCTGAATCTGTTGGCTTAGTGGCGGTTGAGAAATATTCAGGCGCGCAGCAGCTCGACCAAAATGCAATTCTTCTGCAACAGCGATGAAGTAACGTAGGTGACGCAATTCGATATTCATATTTCATACATATTATTTGAGACTATTAATATATTAGACATAACAATTCGATTTTCCTACTCTATTCCTGAGCTAACACAACGCGCATATTTAGTAAGGATTTCAAGTGAGTCGTACCACAACTGTTGATGGCGCTCCGGCAAGCGCCACTGACAAGCAAAACGTTTCCCAGCCAAACCTGTTCATTAAACGCGGTACGCCGCAATTTATGCGCGTGACCTTGGCGCTTTTTTCTGCCGGACTGGCAACCTTCGCACTTCTCTATTGTGTGCAACCTATCCTTCCGGTTCTTTCACAGGAGTTTGGCTTAACACCCGCAAACAGTAGTATTTCACTGTCAATTTCAACGGCAATGTTGGCTATCGGATTGCTGTTTACTGGCCCGCTTTCCGATGCCATTGGTCGCAAACCAGTGATGGTTACGGCACTGTTATTGGCCTCCATCTGCACGTTACTTTCGACGATGATGACCAGCTGGCACGGCATTTTGGTGATGCGCGCCTTGATTGGCCTTTCATTAAGCGGCGTGGCTGCGGTGGGCATGACCTACCTTAGCGAAGAGATCCACCCGAGTTTTGTCGCCTTTTCGATGGGGTTGTACATCAGCGGTAACTCGATTGGCGGCATGAGCGGACGCTTAATTAGCGGTGTCTTCACCGATTTCTTCAACTGGCGAATTGCACTGGCAGCGATTGGCTGTTTCGCACTGGCCTCGGCGTTAATGTTCTGGAAAATTCTTCCAGAATCTCGCCATTTCCGCCCTTCCTCACTGCGCCCTAAAACATTGTTTATCAACTTCCGTCTGCACTGGCGCGACCAGGGATTGCCTTTATTATTCGCAGAAGGTTTTTTGCTGATGGGCTCATTCGTCACCCTGTTTAATTATATTGGCTATCGCTTGATGCTTTCCCCGTGGCATGTCAGCCAGGCGGTGGTGGGTTTATTATCGCTGGCCTATTTGACCGGTACCTGGAGTTCACCAAAAGCTGGAACCATGACCACCCGCTTCGGACGCGGTCCGGTGATGCTGTCTTCGACAGGTGTCATGCTTGTTGGCCTGTTAATGACATTGTTCAGTTCGATATGGCTGATTTTTGCCGGGATGTTGCTCTTCTCCGCCGGATTCTTTGCTGCTCACTCGGTCGCCAGCAGCTGGATTGGCCCCCGTGCTAAACGCGCCAAAGGCCAGGCTTCCTCGCTGTATCTGTTCAGTTACTACCTGGGGTCAAGCATTGCTGGAACATTAGGTGGGGTCTTCTGGCATAACTACGGCTGGAACGGCGTTGGCGCCTTTATTGCGTCGATGCTGGTGGTCGCGATTATAGTGGGTACACGTTTGCACCATCGATTGCACGCCTGAAAAAATAAGCCCGGGCTGAGTAAAATACCCACCCGGGCTTATTGTCTGCTCAACTCAACGTTAATAACCATCCTAAAATAGACGAAGCGCCAGCCAATTCCCGCAGCGCATCTAATGTCATCAGGATAATAAATACCCAAATTAGCGGATTCATTTACTGTGTGTCATTTATTGATGATGCAAAGTAATTCTACCGTTTTGGGAACAGAGAAATAGTAAACTCGATCAAGACTACTGATATTAGTAGGGAATTTACCTTAAGTCACATCGCGTTATTATTTACCAATTTACTTTGTACATATCGTTACATGCCGAAACCAACCACTCACGGAAGCCTCTCATTACCCGAGATATAGTCATTACATCGGCCCCGTAGTGGGGTTGCATAAAAAAACCAAATTGAGGGTATGACAATGAAAAAAGTATTAGCTCTGGTTGTTGCCGCTGCGATGAGTCTCTCTTCTGCCGCTTTTGCCGCAGAGACTGCGACCACACCTGCCCCTGCAACTACTGCCACCAAAGCTGCACCTGCAAAAACCATGCATCATAAAAAACAGCATAAAGCAGCACCTGCCCAAAAAGCGCAGGCGGCTAAAAAGCATCATAAAAAAGCGAAAACCGAACAGAAAGCTCCGGAACAAAAAGCACAAGCCGCGAAAAAGCACACCAAGAAACACAGCCATCAGCAACCTGCAAAACCAGCTGCCCAACCAGCAGCTTAAGTTTTCAGCAGCAATAATGGCGCGCCCCCTCGCGCCTGAAAATTACGGCGCTAGACGGATAACGTTTAGCGCCGCCTTAAGCGGAGGGTACTATGGTGGGCCGTTATCGCTTTGAGTTCATTCTTATCATCCTTATTTTATGTGCATTGATTGCCACTCGCTTTTATCTTTTCTGATCGTAGTTATCTGATTTCACTCCCACTTTAATCCCGTCCCGGCTATAGTATTTATGAGGGTTTGCTTTTAATAATCATAATTACCCACCAGAGTGTGATATGCGTACAACCATTGCTGTAGTACTGGGTGCAATTAGTTTGACATCTGCATTGGTATTTGCAGATAAACCTGACAGTCCTGAATCGGCTAATGATGAAGTCAGCACCCTTTTTTTCGGTCATGACGATCGAGTGCCAGTAATTAACACGACCCAATCTCCGTGGGATGCGGTTGGGCAACTGGAGACTGCCAGTGGAAATCTCTGCACGGCCACCCTGATTGCGCCCAATCTCGCATTAACGGCGGGGCACTGTTTATTAACGCCGCCAAAAGGCAAACCAGACAAAGCAATTGCGCTGCGTTTTGTGTCGAATAAGGGGCTATGGCGCTATGAGATCCACAACATTGAAGGCCGCGTTGATCCGACACTAGGTAAACGGTTAAAGGCTAATGGAGATGGCTGGATTGTCCCGCCTGCTGCCGCGCCGTGGGATTTTGGTTTGATTGTGCTGCGCAATCCGCCTTCTGGCATTACACCCTTACCACTTTTCGAGGGAGACAAAGCAGCACTCACCGCCGCATTAAAAACGGCAGGTCGCAAAGTGACCCAGGCAGGCTATCCCGAGGATCACCTGGATACGTTGTACAGTCATAAAAATTGCGAAGTGACTGGCTGGGCGCAAACGTCGGTGATGTCGCATCAGTGCGATACCCTGCCGGGTGACAGCGGTTCGCCGCTAATGCTGCATACTGATGACGGCTGGCAGTTGATTGGCGTGCAAAGTTCGGCGCCTGCGGCTAAGGATCGCTGGCGGGCTGATAACCGGGCTATCTCTGTTACCGGCTTTCGCGACAAACTGGAAGAGTTATCCCGGCAATAGCGTTTAAATGCTGCCCGAAAATACGGGCAGCATAAACATCAGGCGAGTTTCACCATGATCATTCCGGCTAACAACAGGACCAGACCAACCCAGCCTTTGCGGTTTAACCGCTGACCAAACAGGACCCAACCGGCTGCTAATGTGGCGACAATACCAAACCCACCCCACAGCGCATACGCCACTGACAAGTCGATCCCTTTCACTGCCTGGGATAGTGCACTAAAAGCAGCAAGTACCGCCGCCAGCGACAACAAGCCATAGACTTTACGGCGAAAGCCATCAGAAAATTTCAAAAAGACGTTAGCAATAATTTCCAGCACTATCGCCAGTGCCAACCAGGCGGCGTGAATCCATTCAAACTGAGCCATGATTCTGCTCCAGCGTAGATTTACGCACTTTACGTGTACCCGATTTGATCAAGACAATCCCGGCAACCAGAGTTGTTAACCCGACAATTTTCATCAGCGATAAACTTTCATCAAATAACAGAACGCTAAACAGCGTAATAAATAAAATACCGATACCTTCCCACAGCGCATAGGCTACGCCTAACGCAATTTTTTTAACGGCGAAAGAGAGAAGTATATATGACAGAGAAATCATCACCAGCATTAAAATAAACCCGCTGTTTCCATCACTGACACTAGCCCATTTCATAGATAACGTGCCGGTAATTTCTGTGGCAATAGCCAGACCTAATAAAATCCAATAAAAATACATTACCCTTCTCCTGCAAGAGAATTATTTTAATATTCGCTTAATTCAGCGAAAGTAAAGAGGTCAAGCCCAGCGCATAGCGCAAGCTTCGGCAGAAGAAAGGACTAAAGCGCGTTGCGCCAGTGCTGCTCACCTGCGAGCAAGATAGTGGATGAGGTACGAAGATGGGTAAATGTAGAAAATAACGTCCTGAACAAATTGTCCATAAAATTACAATTATCCGCAGTGTTGCTTCTCGTCATCGCGGATGATAATTGTCCTCGGTAGTTGAACACGTCTGATTTGTATCATAGCTTAAGAATTAACTCAAAACATTTTCATTTCTTTACCTGAGTGGTTTGATTTTCGTTATAATGCCGCCGCTAAAAATAAAATATTATTAGCGAAGGAAGAATATACGGGGATAAGCATGGCAAAGCCGATCATCACACTCAATGGTCTAAAAATCGTCATAATGTTGGGAATGCTGGTCATTATTCTGTGCGGTATCCGGTTTGCCGCCGATATCATCGTCCCCTTTATCCTCTCGCTATTTATCGCGGTAATACTTAATCCTCTGGTACAACGCATGGTTCGCTGGCGAGTGCCGCGCGTACTTGCGGTGTCAATTTTGATGACCATTATCGTGATGGCGATGGTGTTAATGCTGGCCTATCTCGGTTCAACACTCAATGAACTGACCCGCACTTTGCCACAGTATCGCAGCTCAATCATAAAACCGCTGCAGGCTCTGGAACCTTTATTACAGCGCGTGGGTATTGATGTCTCAGTTGACCAACTGGCTCATTACATTGATCCGAACTCGGCAATGACGTTGCTCACCAACTTACTGACTCAGTTATCTAATGCCATGTCGTCAATATTTTTATTGTTGCTGACGGTGTTGTTTATGCTGCTCGAAGTTCCACAACTACCCGGTAAACTCCAGCAAATGATGGCGCGTCCGGTTGAAGGGATGGCGGCAATACAGCGCGCGATTGACAGTGTGTCGCATTACCTGGTACTAAAAACGGCTATCAGCATCGTCACCGGACTGGTCGCCTGGGCGATGCTCGCTGCACTGGATGTTCGCTTTGCTTTTGTCTGGGGATTGCTGGCCTTTGCGCTTAATTACATACCCAATATTGGTTCAGTTCTGGCAGCAATTCCCCCTATTGCTCAGGTACTGGTGTTTAATGGTTTCTACGAGGCGTTACTTGTACTGGCGGGATATCTGCTGATTAATTTGGTCTTCGGCAATATTCTGGAACCACGCATTATGGGGCGCGGGTTAGGACTTTCCACTCTGGTGGTTTTTTTGTCATTAATTTTTTGGGGATGGTTGTTAGGACCTGTAGGTATGCTGCTTTCTGTGCCGTTGACGATTATTGTCAAAATTGCACTTGAGCAAACGGCGGGAGGCCAAAGCATCGCCGTTCTGTTAAGCGATCTCAATAAAGAGTGACGGCCTCCGTAGAGGCCGTTGAGGTTACAGAGCTTTGAGGATTGCATCCACGCTGGCTTTGGCGTCACCAAACAGCATGTGGGTGTTCTCCTTGAAGAACAGCGGGTTTTGCACGCCAGCATAGCCGGTGTTCATCGAGCGTTTAAAGACAATCACGTTCTGCGCTTTCCACACTTCCAGAACAGGCATGCCAGCAATCGGGCTCTTCGGATCGTCCTGTGCCGCCGGGTTAACCGTATCGTTGGCACCAATCACCAGTACGGTATCGGTATCAGCGAAGTCATCGTTGATTTCGTCCATTTCCAGCACGATGTCATACGGTACTTTCGCTTCCGCCAGCAACACGTTCATATGCCCTGGCAAACGCCCCGCAACCGGGTGAATCCCGAAGCGCACATTGATACCGCGCGCACGCAGTTTCTCGGTGATTTCTGCGACCGGATACTGTGCCTGCGCTACCGCCATGCCATACCCTGGAGTAATGATTACTGAATGCGAGTTTTTCAGCAGCTCCGCCGTCTCTTCTGCGGTGATTTCGCGGTGCTCGCCCACTTCCTGATCATCGCCGGTAGAGGAACCATCAGTGCCGAAACCGCCCGCAATGACGCTGATAAAGGAACGGTTCATCGCCTTACACATAATGTAAGAAAGAATCGCGCCCGACGAACCGACCAGCGCACCGGTCACAATCAGCAGGTCGTTACTGAGCATAAAGCCCGCCGCTGCCGCCGCCCAACCGGAGTAGGAGTTCAGCATCGACACCACCACTGGCATATCAGCGCCACCGATGGAAGCCACTAAATGCCAACCGAAGACCAGCGCTATAGCGGTCATTATCAGCAATGCCAGCACCTGCAAGCCAACACTATCGGTACGAACAAACACCATCAACAGCAGGAAGGAAACGACCAATGCAGCCAGGTTCATTTTATGGCGGTTTGGCAGCATCAACGGTTTAGACGAAATCTTTCCGCACAGCTTACCGAACGCCACAACCGAACCGGTAAAGGTTACCGCACCAATAAAGATGCCAAGGAACACTTCCGTCAGGTGAATGTTGGCCAGAATCGGTGCCATTCCCGCGTCATGATGCAGATAGCTGTTAAAGCCAACCAGCACCGCCGCCAGCCCCACGAAGCTATGCAGGATCGCCACCAGTTCCGGCATTTCAGTCATTTCGACTTTCTTCGCCAGACGGATACCAATCGCGCCACCAATGACCATCGCAACCAGGATCCAGCCAACATTGCCAGTATCCGGCCCGAAGATGGTTGCAATTAACGCAATCGCCATCCCGGCGATACCGAAGTTGTTACCACGGCGAGACGTTTCATGTTTAGAAAGCCCGGCCAGACTGAAGATAAACAGGATCGCGGCAACAATGTATGCAGCTGTAACTAATCCTCCAGACATATGTTACCCCTTAGTTTTTGCGAAACATTTTCAGCATGCGCTGAGTCACGGTAAAGCCACCGAAAATATTAATGCTGGCGATAAGCACCGCGATAAAACTAAGGAAGCTAACCCAGCCGCCCTGGCCAATCTGCAATAGAGCTCCGACAACAATAATCCCTGAAATCGCGTTAGTAACCGACATCAGCGGCGTATGCAACGCGTGGGAGACATTCCACACCACGTAATAACCTACGACGCAGGCCAGCGCGAAAACGGTAAAGTGCCCGAGGAATTCTTTCGGTGCTACGCTTGCCAACCAGCCGAAAAGGATGATTGCCAGCGCCATCAGCGCATATTTACGCCACGGTGAGCAGGCACATTTTTCTTCGGTTTTAACATCAGGTGCCGCTTTCTGTGCTGCCTGCGGTTGGACTGAAACCTGAATCGGCGGCGCCGGCCAGGTAATTTCGCCAGAACGGATCACGGTCACGCCGCGAATCACCACATCATCAAAATCAACCGTGATATTGCCGTCTTTCTCTTTGCACAACAGTTTCAGCAGATTGACAAGGTTGGTGCCGTAAAGCTGTGAGGATTGCGTCGGCAGGCGACCAGGAAGATCGGTGTAGCCAATCACTTTGACACCATTCTCCGTGGTGAAGATTTCACCCGGCACGGTGTATTCACAGTTACCACCGTTTTGGGCTGCCAGGTCGACAATCACACTACCCGACTTCATAGAATCAACCATTTCACGGGTAATCAGTTTCGGTGCTGGTTTGCCTGGAATAAGCGCGGTGGTCACAATGATATCGACCTCTTTTGCCTGGGCGGCAAAGAGTTCCATTTCTGCTTTGATGAACGCTTCCGACATCACTTTGGCGTAACCATCGCCGCTACCGGCTTCCTCTTTAAAATCCAGCTCGAGGAATTCCGCCCCCATACTTTGAACCTGTTCTTTCACTTCCGGGCGGGTATCGAATGCACGCACAATTGCGCCGAGGCTGTTTGCTGCGCCAATGGCCGCCAGGCCCGCAACGCCCGCACCAATCACCATCACTTTTGCCGGAGGCACTTTACCTGCTGCTGTGATTTGCCCGGTAAAGAAACGCCCAAACTCATGAGCCGCTTCAACAATGGCGCGATAACCAGCGATGTTCGCCATCGAACTTAACGCATCAAGCGATTGAGCACGTGAGATACGTGGTACAGAGTCCATCGCCATCACCGTCACGTTACGCTCCGCGAGTTTTTGCATTAACTCCGGATTCTGCGCGGGCCAGATGAAGCTCACCAGCGTGGTTCCCGGATTTAGTAACGCAATTTCATCATCTAACGGCGCATTGACCTTCAGAATGATCTCTGACTGCCAGACGTTATTCCCTTCTACAATTTCGGCGCCCGCTTGCACAAACGCTTTATCGTCAAAACTAGCCAGTTGACCTGCGCCGCTCTCTACCGCGACGGTAAAACCTAGTTTCAGCAACTGCTCCACTGTTTTCGGCGTTGCTGCAACTCGGGTTTCATTGGTTAACCGTTCTCTTGGTATGCCAATTCGCATGATATTCCCTTCCATCGGTTTTATTGATGATGGTTTGCCTGTGTTTTTGATACACAAGCCGCTCATGTACGAGCTAAATGTTACTCCGTTAAAATAAATTAGTAACAAACGCCTATAACGTACTGAAAATAATGCCTGTGATCTAGCGTCAAAAATCAGTATTTCGGCGTGAACTCGCAAAATATTAACGATTCAGCCTTGATAGCGGGATAAACACCATAGAACACAGGATAATGGGCGATAATTGTCTTTGATAATCAGGTAAAACATGAGATTTCACCGACGCCAGCCACCAGTTAACATT
Organism: Escherichia sp. E10V5; assembly: GCF_004212315.1. Classification (NCBI taxonomy): domain Bacteria; kingdom Pseudomonadati; phylum Pseudomonadota; class Gammaproteobacteria; order Enterobacterales; family Enterobacteriaceae; genus Escherichia; species Escherichia sp. E10V5. The sequence continues at coordinate 71,170 of NZ_RHJM01000022.1, read as the reverse complement.
AAATTAACTTATACAATTCAGCCAGTTCAGTCATTCTTCTGTTATTGTGGCTATTTTTTAAGCGCGATGTTCATTCGATCAGATTTAAAATCAAATCAAGAAGTCTGATATGAAAAAATCACGCAGACAGTTACACACTTTAAATGCAATAATCAGCCACGTTTCTCGTTAATAACAATACCAGTACCTGGTTTGCGCAAGGCGAAGGATTATTTTTATGAAGCTTAAGAACACCCTCCTGGCGTCGGCACTGCTTTCTGCTACGGCATTTTCCGTTAACGCAGCAACAGAACTGACACCGGAGCAAGCGGCAGCGGTTAAACCTTTTGACCGTGTAGTGGTTACCGGTCGTTTTAATGCCATTGGTGAAGCGGTTAAAGCCGTTTCCCGTCGCGCTGATAAAGAAGGCGCCGCCTCTTTTTATGTTGTCGACACTTCAGATTTCGGTAACAGCGGTAACTGGCGTGTAGTTGCCGATCTTTATAAAGCCGATGCTGAAAAAGCAGAAGCTGATAAGAATCGCGTTTTTAATGGCGTTATTGAACTGCCTAAAGACCAGGCTGTTTTGATCGAACCGTATGACACCGTGACCGTCCAGGGCTTCTTCCGCAGCCAACCGGAAGTGAACGATGCCATCACCAAAGCAGCAAAAGCGAAAGGTGCCTACTCTTACTACATCGTTCGCCAGATAGATGCCAACCAGGGCGGCAACCAGCGTATTACTGCGTTCATCTACAAACAAGATGCTAAAAAACGCATCGTCCAGAGCCCGGATGTGATCCCTGCGGATTCTGATGCTGGTCGCGCGGCACTGGCCGCAGGTGGCGAAGCCGCGAAGAAAGTTGAAATCCCGGGCGTTGCCACTACTGCATCACCAAGTGCTGAAGTTGGTCGTTTCTTTGAAACTCAGTCCTCAAAAGGCGGACGTTACACCGTCACGCTTCCTGACGGCACCAAAGTAGAAGAACTGAACAAAGCGACCGCAGCAATGATGGTTCCGTTCGATAGCATTAAGTTCTCGGGTAACTACGGCAACATGACCGAAGTCTCCTACCAGGTTGCTAAACGTGCCGCGAAGAAAGGTGCTAAGTATTACCACATCACCCGCCAGTGGCAGGAACGTGGTAATAACCTGACCATCAGTGCAGACCTGTATAAATAAATAACTATTCAGTATCACATTAAGGCGGCTTTATGCCGCCTTTCAGATTTTTAGCTACAAATTTTCCCGCAACCATTGCATGCCGCCACTTCTCTTCGTAAAATCCCGCGCTTTAGTGGCATTCACCATTTTTATGCGTTTTGCCCTAATATTTATTCTTCTGAACACGTTTTAAACACTGGATATCGATGGAAAAGAAACTGGGACTGAGCGCACTCACCGCGCTGGTATTAAGCTCAATGCTGGGCGCGGGTGTTTTCAGTCTGCCGCAAAATATGGCGGCGGTTGCCAGCCCGGCAGCACTGCTCATCGGCTGGGGTATTACTGGCGCTGGCATCTTATTGCTGGCCTTTGCCATGCTGATCCTGACACGCATTCGTCCCGACCTTGACGGCGGTATTTTTACCTATGCACGGGAAGGGTTTGGTGAGTTAATCGGCTTCTGCTCCGCGTGGGGATACTGGCTATGTGCGGTTATCGCCAACGTCTCTTATCTGGTTATCGTCTTTTCCGCATTAAGTTTCTTCACCGATACGCCGGAACTACGCCTGTTTGGCGATGGTAACACCTGGCAATCGATCGTCGGTGCATCGGCATTATTGTGGATTGTTCACTTTTTGATCCTGCGCGGCGTACAAACCGCCGCCAGCATTAACCTGGTGGCGACATTGGCAAAATTATTGCCGCTTGGTTTGTTTATTGTGCTGGCGATGATGATGTTCAAACTGGACACCTTCAAGCTCGACTTTACTGGCCTTGCGCTTGGCGTGCCGGTATGGGAACAGGTGAAAAACACCATGCTGATCACACTGTGGGTATTCATTGGTGTGGAAGGTGCGGTGGTTGTTTCTTCACGGGCGCGGAATAAACATGATGTTGGCAAAGCGACGCTTCTGGCGGTGCTTTCTGCACTGGGCGTTTATTTATTGGTCACGCTGCTTTCGCTGGGGGTGGTTGCTCGTCCTGAACTGGCTGAGATTCGTAACCCGTCTATGGCCGGTCTGATGGTGAAAATGATGGGGCCGTGGGGCGAGATTATTATCGCTGCCGGATTGATCGTTTCTGTTTGTGGCGCGTATCTAAGCTGGACCATTATGGCGGCAGAAGTCCCCTTCCTGGCAGCGACGCATAAGGCATTCCCGCGTATTTTTGCGCGCCAGAATGCACAAGCAGCGCCGTCTGCCTCGCTGTGGCTGACCAACATCTGCGTGCAAATTTGTCTGGTTCTGATCTGGCTGACCGGCTCTGATTACAACACGTTGCTGACCATCGCCTCAGAGATGATTCTGGTGCCCTATTTCCTGGTTGGCGCGTTCTTGTTGAAAATCGCTACTCGTCCACTGCATAAAGCGGTAGGTGTCGGTGCCTGCATTTATGGCTTATGGTTATTATACGCTTCAGGCCCAATGCACCTGTTGTTGTCCGTCGTTTTGTATGCGCCAGGGCTACTGGTCTTCCTGTACGCGCGTAAAACGCATACACATGATAATGTATTGAATCGTCAGGAAATGGTGCTGATTGGCATGTTGTTAATTGCCGCAGTTCCGGCCACCTGGATGCTGGTGGGATAACTTTCGTCCCATCGTTTGCTTGCAAAGGAGATTAACGATGGGGAAAACCCAGCCCTTGCCAATATTAATCACTGGCGGAGGCCGTCGTATCGGCCTCGCTCTCGCCTGGCATTTCATTAATCAAAAGCAACCGGTGATTGTCAGCTATCGGACGCACTATCCTGCCATTGATGGACTGGTTAATGCAGGTGCGCAGTGTATTCAGGCTGATTTTTCAACGAACGACGGCGTGATGGCGTTTGCCGATGAAGTGTTAAAAACCACCCACGGCCTGCGTGCCATTTTGCATAACGCCAGTGCGTGGATGGCAGAAAAACCAGGTATGCCACTGACTGATGTTCTGGCCTGCATGATGCAGATCCATGTTAATACCCCTTACCTGCTCAACCATGCGCTGGAAAGATTACTACGCGGTCACGGACACGCTGCCAGCGATATCATTCACTTCACCGATTATGTGGTGGAGCGCGGAAGCGACAAACATATTGCCTATGCTGCAAGTAAAGCGGCACTGGATAATATGACCCGTTCGTTTGCCCGCAAACTGGCACCGGAAGTGAAAGTGAATTCTATTGCACCATCGCTGATCCTGTTTAACGAGCATGATGATGCCGAATATCGCCAACAGGCGCTGAATAAATCACTGATGAAAACCGCGCCCGGTGAGAAAGAAGTTATCGATCTTGTCGATTACTTACTCACCAGTTGCTTTGTAACCGGACGCAGTTTCCCGCTTGATGGCGGTCGTCATTTGCGTTAATGCAGTTTCATCCAGCAAATAATTAGCACCCATGCGCTTAGCCCCCAGCACGCAACAGAACCCACAAAAGCAGCGGGCAAGCGCATGATTCCGGTGAAATACCACAACGACGCCAGATAAACAAAATAGGGAATAATCGACCACATACTGAAAACGATTGTGGCGCGCAAAGCTTCAATGCCGCGTTCACTGACAACAATATAATGCGCGATGAGCGCAAAGGTCGGAAAAAGCGGGATCAGCCCGGCGATATAGTAATTTTTCGTTCTTGCTAATACACCAATCAACACCACCACCAGCGCACCAAGCGCGGCTTTGATTACCAGCCCCATTGTTTTACCTTAACACTTCCATAACAAGTCATCTGTAGAATACCCGATGCAACCTTGTTTAGAAACGATTGATAGTAAGTAAAATCAGCGCGGTGTATTGTGACGTTTTTATATCTGCCGTGAATAATATGAACACTATCGTTTTTGTGGAAGATGACACAGAAGTTGGTTCACTGATTGCCGCGTACCTGGCAAAGCATGATATGCAGGTTACCGTGGAACCGCGCGGCGACCATGCCGAAGAGACAATTCTGCGGGAAAATCCGGATCTGGTGCTGCTTGATATCATGCTGCCAGGCAAAGACGGAATGTCCATCTGCCGCGATTTACGCGCAAAATGGTCCGGGCCGATTGTTCTGCTGACCTCTCTCGATAGCGATATGAACCACATTCTGGCGCTGGAAATGGGCGCCTGCGACTATATTCTCAAAACAACGCCCCCCGCTGTTCTGTTGGCGCGTTTACGTTTACATTTGCGTCAGAACGAACAGGCGACGCTGACCAAAGGTATTCAGGAAACATCTCTGACACCTTACAAACCATTGCATTTCGGTACGTTAACTATCGACCCCATCAACCGCGTAGTGACACTTGCTAACCATGAGATTTCACTCTCGACGGCTGATTTTGAATTGTTATGGGAACTAGCCACCCATGCCGGACAAATTATGGACCGCGATGCGCTGCTGAAGAATTTACGCGGCGTCAGTTATGACGGGCTGGATCGTAGCGTGGATGTAGCTATTTCGCGGTTACGAAAAAAACTGCTCGATAACGCTGCCGAACCCTACCGCATTAAAACCGTGCGTAACAAAGGCTATCTTTTTGCGCCTCATGCGTGGGAATAAACGATGAAAAAACTGTTTATCCAGTTTTATCTTTTGCTGTTTGTCTGCTTTCTGGTGATGTCTCTACTGGTTGGCCTGGTGTACAAATTTACCGCCGAACGTGCAGGCAAACAGTCGCTGGATGATTTGATGAACAGTTCGCTGTATCTGATGCGTAGCGAATTACGCGAGATCCCTCCACACGACTGGGGAAAAACGTTGAAGGAGATGGATTTAAATCTCTCTTTCGATCTGCGCGTCGAGCCGCTGAGTAAATATCATCTCGATAATAACGCCATGCACCGATTGCGTGGCGGAGAGATTGTTGCTCTGGATGATCAGTACACCTTTTTACAGCGTATCCCGCGCAGCCACTACGTTCTCGCCGTGGGTCCCGTTCCTTATCTTTATTTCCTCCATCAAATGCGTTTGCTGGATATCGTGCTGATCGCCTTTATTGCCATCTCCCTCGCCTTTCCGGTGTTTATCTGGATGCGTCCGCACTGGAAAGACATGTTAAAACTGGAAGCGGCGGCGCAACGATTCGGCGATGGGCATCTCAATGAGCGTATTCACTTTGATGATGGTTCAAGCTTTGAACGACTTGGCGTGGCGTTTAACCAGATGGCGGACAATATCAACGCGTTGATTGCCAGTAAAAAGCAGCTTATTGATGGCATTGCCCATGAACTGCGAACACCATTAGTGCGCCTGCGTTATCGGCTGGAGATGAGCGACAACCTGAACGCCATAGAGTCCCAGGCCTTGAATCGCGATATCAGTCAACTGGAAGCCTTAATTGAAGAACTGCTGACTTATGCCCGGCTCGATCGCCCACAAAATGAACTGCATCTTAGCGAACCAGACCTGCCGTTGTGGCTGTCAACACATCTGCAAGATATTCAGGCCGTGACCCCCGACAAAACGGTACGGATAAAAACGATCACGCCAGGTAATTACGCGGCACTGGATATGCGCTTAATGGAGCGCGTGCTGGATAACTTACTCAACAACGCCCTGCGCTACTGCCATTCAACCGTTGAAACCAGCCTGCTACTGGCAGGAAACAGAGCAACATTGATTGTTGAAGATGATGGTCCGGGAATTGCGGCAGAAAATCGCGAGCATATCTTTGAACCCTTTGTTCGCCTCGATCCTAGTCGAGACCGTGCAACTGGCGGCTGTGGGCTGGGGCTGGCGATTGTCCACTCCATCGCTCTGGCAATGGGCGGCACGGTCAATTGTGACACCAGCGAACTGGGGGGCGCCCGCTTCTCGTTCAGCTGGCCACTGTGGCACAACATCCCGCAATTTACTTCTGCCTGACACCAAACGCACGGTGGTTAAGTTGTCGTCAATGTGCTATAAATAAAGTATGTTGTAACTAAAGTGGTAATTTTATGGCCCGTTACGATCTTGTTGACCGACTCAATACGACTTTTCGCCAGATGGAACAAGAACTGGCAGCGTTTGCCGCTGAACTTGAACAACACAAGTTGCTGGTTGCCCGCGTGTTCTCGTTACCGGAGGTCAAAAAGGAGGATGAGCATAATCCGCTTAATCGCATTGAGGTTAAGCAACATCTCGGGAAAGAAGCGCAGGCGCTGGCACTGCGTCATTTCCGCCATTTGTTTATTCAACAACAGTCCGAAAATCGCAGCAGCAAGGCGGCTGTTCGTCTGCCTGGCGTGTTGTGCTATCAGGTCGATAACCTTTCACAAACGGCGCTGGCAAGTCATATACAGCGCATCAATCAACTTAAAACCACTTTCGAGCATATCGTCACGGTTGAGTCAGAACTGCCTACGGCAGCGCGTTTTGAATGGGTACATCGTCATTTGCCGGGGCTGATTACCCTTAACGCTTATCGCACGCTCACCGTTCTGCACGACCCCGCCACTTTACGTTTTGGCTGGGCGAATAAACATATCATTAAAAATTTGCATCGTGATGAGGTGCTGGCGCAGTTGGAAAAGAGCCTGAAATCGCCACGTAGCGTTGCACCGTGGACGCGCGAGGAGTGGCAGGGAAAACTGGAACGCGAGTATCAGGATATTGCCGCCCTGCCACAGGATGCGAAGTTAAAAATCAAACGTCCGGTGAAAGTTCAGCCAATTGCCCGTGTCTGGTACAAGGGGGATCAAAAACAAGTTCAGCACGCCTGCCCGACACCGCTTATCGCGCTGATTAATCGGGATAATGGCGCAGGCATGCCAGACGTTGGTGAGCTGTTAAATTACGATGCCGACAATGTTCAGCATCGTTTTAAACCCCAGGCGCAGCCGCTTCGTTTGATCATTCCCCGGCTGCACCTGTATGTTGCAGATTAACGCCCTGCTTTCATACTGCCGACCATCTGTTCTGGTCGTACCCAGCTATCAAACTCGGCTTCGCTAAGATAGCCCAGCGCAAGGGCGGCAGCTTTTAAGGTCAGCCCTTCTTTGTGCGCTTTTTTGGCGATCTCCGCAGCTTTGTCATAGCCAATATGGGTGTTTAGCGCGGTCACCAGCATCAGCGATTCATTGAGTAATTGGTTGATACGCTCACGATTCGGCTCTATTCCCACCGCGCAGTGTTTGTTAAAACTTTCCATGCCATCTGCCAGCAAGCGTACCGATTGCAGGAAATTGTGGATCACCATCGGACGGAAGACGTTCAGTTCGAAGTTACCAGAAGCGCCGCCGATGTTGATTGCCACGTCATTCCCCATCACCTGGCAGCAAAGCATGGTTAATGCTTCACACTGCGTTGGGTTCACTTTTCCCGGCATGATTGAACTGCCCGGCTCGTTTTCCGGGATTGAGATTTCGCCAATGCCGCAACGTGGACCAGAAGCCAGCCAGCGGACGTCATTGGCAATTTTCATCAGTGACGCCGCCAATCCTTTTAACGCACCGTGCGCCTGAACCAGCGCATCACAGGTCGCCAGTGCTTCAAATTTGTTCGGTGCAGTAACAAACGGCGCACAGGTAATGACCGAAAGCTCGTCCGCCACGCGACGGGCATATTCCGGATGGGTGTTTAGTCCAGTACCCACAGCTGTACCGCCCAGAGCCAGTTCCGCTACGTGAGGCAGGCTGTATTCGATATGTTTGAGATTATGCTCAAGCATTGCTACCCAGCCGGAAATCTCCTGCCCCAAGGTCAGCGGCGTAGCGTCCTGCAAGTGGGTACGACCAATTTTGACGATATCAGCATACGCGCGGGATTTCTCATTCAGAGTTTGTGTCAGGGTTTTAAGTTGTGGAATGAGTTGCTTACGCAGCGCCAGCAGCGCCGCAACGTGCATTGCTGTTGGAAAGACATCATTGGAACTCTGGCTTTTGTTCACATCGTCGTTAGGGTGAACTTTACGTTCCATCCCGCGCACACTGCCGAGCAGTTCACTCGCCCGATTGGCCAGCACTTCGTTCATGTTCATATTACTTTGCGTGCCGGAACCGGTCTGCCAGATTGCCAGTGGGAATTCATCATCATGCAGCCCCGCCAGCACTTCATCCGCCGCCTGACGAATGGCGCTCGCTTTCTCTTCAGACAGCAAGCCTAAATCTTCATTAACTTTTGCCGCTGCGCGCTTGGTTAGCGCCAGCGCATGAATCAGTGAGGTTGGCATTTTCTCCGTCGAAATGCGGAAATGCTCCAGCGAGCGTTGAGTTTGTGCGCCCCACAGCTTATCTGCCGGGACATCGATCGCACCCATCGAATCTTTTTCGCTGCGTACTGTTTTCATGGCCTGCTCCTCACCTGATTAATTTTTTTCTTCTTTGCTTACGTTAAGCAACTTTTAGCTCACTCATTATTTACTATTTGATAACAAATATTTGGTATTTCGTGCCATGTAAAAAAGCCGCCCCGAAGGGCGGCTCTGCTTATTTCACGCAGCGGCTACACTGCGTGAGTTGTATCTGCTGGAAGAAGTCATTTCCTTTATCATCCACCAGGATAAACGCCGGGAAATCTTCCACTTCGATTTTCCAGATGGCTTCCATTCCCAGTTCCGGATATTCAACACATTCCAGACTTTTAATACACCCCTGCGCCAGCACTGCCGCAGGACCGCCGATACTGCCGAGATAGAAACCGCCATGTTTTTTACAGGCATCTGTCACCTGCTGGCTGCGGTTACCTTTCGCCAGCATGATCATGCTGCCGCCCTGCGCTTGCAGTTGATCGACGTAAGAATCCATACGTCCGGCAGTCGTTGGGCCAAGAGAACCGGAGGCATAACCTTCCGGCGTTTTGGCCGGACCCGCGTAGTAAATTGGATGATCTTTAATATACTGCGGCAGCCCTTCGCCGTTATCCATCCGCTCTTTCAGTTTGGCATGAGCGATATCACGACCGACGATAATCGTGCCGTTAAGCGATAAGCGTGTAGAAACGGGATACTGCGACAACTGTGCGAGGATCTCTTTCATTGGACGGTTAAGGTCAACGCGTACCGCTTCGCCTTCTCCCGCTTTACGCAGTTCTTCAGGGATGTATTTGCCAGGATTATGTTCCAGTTTTTCGATCCAGATCCCCTGACGGTTAATCTTCGCTTTGATATTACGGTCAGCAGAACAGGAGACGCCCATACCAATCGGGCAGGATGCGCCGTGGCGTGGCAGGCGAATAACGCGAATGTCATGGGCGAAATATTTCCCGCCAAACTGCGCGCCCAGACCGAGATTTTGCGCTTCAATCAGCAATTCGTTTTCCAGTTCCACATCGCGGAACGCCTGACCGTGCTCGTTCCCTTCCGTTGGCAGTTCGTCATAGTATTTAGCGGAAGCCAGTTTCACCGTTTTAAGGTTAGTTTCCGCAGAAGTTCCGCCAATAACGAACGCAATATGATACGGAGGACACGCCGCCGTACCCAGTGTGCGCATTTTCTCAACCAAATAATTTTTCAGTTTCCCCGGCGTCAGTAACGCTTTGGTTTCCTGATAGAGATACGTCTTGTTTGCCGAACCGCCACCTTTGGCGATACAGAGGAATTTGTACTCGTCGCCATCAACGGCATAAAGATCGATCTGCGCTGGCAAGTTAGTGCCGGTATTCACCTCTTTATACATATCCAGCGGCGCGTTTTGCGAGTAGCGCAGGTTATCTTCGATGTAAGTGTTATAGACACCGCGCGCCAGCGCCGCTTCGTCGCCACCACCGGTCCATACACGCTGCCCTTTTTTACCAACGATAATCGCGGTGCCGGTGTCCTGGCAGGTTGGCAGAACGCCTTTTGCGGCGATATCGGAGTTTCGCAGGAATTGCAGTGCCACATACTTGTCGTTTTCGCTGGCTTCCGGGTCACGCAAAATATCGGCTACCTGCTGTTGATGGGCCGGACGCAGCATGAATGACGCATCATGAAACGCCTGACGCGCCAGAAGAGTTAACGCTTCTGGTGCAACTTTCAAAATCTCCTGCCCTTCAAATTCAGATACGCTGACATGTTCGCTGGTCAGCAGGTAGTACTCGGTATCATCTTTTTTGAGTGGGAAAGGAGCCTGATAATGAAAGGGTTTGTTTGACATTGTTCTCTCACTTACTGCCTGGTTTGGTTATGCTCTGGGCGGGTGTTCCGTTGCCCTGTTAAAAGCGAGTAACAATATCCTACACACTTTTTTAACAAAAACTGAGACTAGTACGACTTTTTGCGGCTCCAGGTTACTTCCCGTAGGATTCTTGCTTTAATAGCGGGATTAATTTCCACATCTAAACAGGGATTGATCATGCAAAAACTCATTAACTCAGTGCAAAACTATGCCTGGGGCAGCAAAACGGCGTTGACTGAACTTTATGGCATGGAAAATCCGTCCAGCCAGCCGATGGCCGAGTTGTGGATGGGCGCGCATCCAAAGAGCAGTTCACGGGTGCAGAATGCCGCAGGAGATATCGTTTCACTGCGTGATGTGATTGAGAGTGATAAAGCGACTCTGCTGGGAGATGCCGTTGCCAAACGCTTTGGCGAGTTGCCTTTCCTGTTCAAAGTATTATGCGCAGCCCAGCCGCTCTCCATTCAGGTGCATCCGAACAAACGCAATTCTGAAATCGGTTTTGCCAAAGAAAATGCGGCCGGTATTCCGATGAATGCCGCCGAGCGTAATTATAAAGATCCTAATCACAAGCCTGAGCTGGTTTTCGCCCTGACCCCTTTCCTCGCGATGAACGCATTTCGTGAGTTTTCCGACATTGTCTCCCTGCTTCAGCCAGTCGCGGGCGCACATCCGGCCATTGCTCACTTTTTGCAGCAGCCCAATGCCGAACGTTTAAGCGAACTGTTTGCCAGCCTGTTAAATATGCAGGGTGAAGAAAAATCCCGCGCGCTGGCGATTTTAAAATCGGCGCTCGACAGTCAGCAGGGCGAACCATGGCAAACGATCCGTTTAATTTCTGAATTTTACCCGGATGACAGCGGTCTGTTCTCCCCGCTGTTGCTGAATGTGGTCAAATTGAATCCTGGCGAAGCGATGTTCCTGTTCGCTGAAACACCGCACGCTTACCTGCAAGGCGTGGCACTAGAAGTGATGGCGAACTCCGATAACGTGCTGCGTGCGGGTCTGACGCCTAAATACATTGATATTCCAGAGCTGGTTGCCAACGTGAAGTTCGAAGCCAAACCGGCCAACCAGTTGTTGACCGAGCCGGTGAAACAAGGCTCAGAGCTGGACTTCCCGATTCCGGTTGATGATTTTGCCTTCTCGCTGCATGACCTTAGCGATGAAGAAACCACCATCAGCCAGCAAAGTGCCGCCATTTTGTTCTGCGTCGAGGGCGATGCAACGCTGTGTAAAGGTTCTCAGCAGTTACAGCTTAAACCGGGTGAATCAGCGTTTATTGCCGCCAACGAGTCACCGGTGACTGTCAAAGGCCACGGCCGTTTAGCCCGTGTTTACAACAAGCTGTAAGAGCTTACTGAAAAAATTAACATCTCTTGCTAAGCTTATTAAAGGCTTATAACACCTTCAGGCGGCCAGTCCGCCTGATTTTATTTTATGGATAATCATTATGAATAAATCGCTGGTAGCGGTAGGCGTCATTGTTGCGCTCGGCGTAGTCTGGACAGGCGGCGCATGGTACACAGGCAAGAAGATTGAAACCCATCTCGAAGACATGGTCGCGCAGGCGAACGCGCAACTCAAACTAACAGCTCCTGAATCCAACCTGGAAGTGAGTTATCAAAACTATCATCGCGGCGTATTCAGCAGCCAGTTGCAACTGGTGGTGAAACCCATTGCCGGGAAAGAAAATCCGTGGATTAAAAGCGGTCAGAGCGTCATCTTCAACGAATCGGTTGATCATGGTCCCTTCCCCCTTGCCCAGCTTAAAAAACTGAACCTGATTCCGTCGATGGCATCAATTCAAACCACGCTGGTTAATAATGAAGTAAGCAAACCACTGTTTGATATGGCAAAAGGTGAAACGCCTTTTGAGATTAACTCCCGCATTGGTTACAGCGGTGATTCCAGTTCCGATATTTCGCTCAAGCCACTGAATTACGAGCAAAAGGATGAAAAAGTCGCCTTTAGCGGCGGCGAGTTCCAGTTAAATGCAGACAGAGACGGCAAAGCCATCTCCCTGTCAGGGGAAGCACAAAGCGGTCGGGTGGATGCGGTTAACGAATACAACCAGAAAGTGCAGTTGACCTTTAATAATCTGAAAACTGACGGTTCCAGCTCACTGGCAAGTTTTGGTGAACGCGTGGGCAATCAAAAAGTCTCGCTGGAAAAAATGACCATTTCAGTGGAAGGCAAAGAGCTGGCATTGCTGGAAGGCATGGAGATCAGCGGTAAATCGGATCTGGTCAATGACGGGAAAACGATCAATAGCCAACTGGATTACTCGCTAAATAGCCTGAAGGTTCAGAATCAGGATCTGGGCAGTGGCAAGCTGACTTTAAAAGTCGGCCAAATTGATGGCGAAGCCTGGCATCAGTTTAGCCAGCAATATAACGCGCAAACTCAGGCGCTGCTGTCACAGCCAGAAATTGCCAACAATCCCGAACTTTATCAGGAGAAAGTGACGGAAGCCTTCTTTAGCGCCCTGCCGCTGATGTTGAAAGGCGATCCGGTGATTACTATCGCACCACTGAGCTGGAAAAACAGTCAGGGTGAAAGTGCGCTGAATCTGTCGCTGTTCCTGAAAGATCCGGCAACGACTAAAGAAGCGCCGCAAACGCTGGCGCAGGAAGTGGACCGCTCGGTTAAATCTCTGGATGCGAAACTGACCATTCCCGTCGATATGGCAACTGAGCTGATGACTCAGGTAGCGAAGCTGGAAGGATATCAGGAAGATCAAGCGAAAAAACTGGCGAAACAGCAAGTTGAAGGTGCGTCAGCAATGGGGCAGATGTTCCGTCTGACCACCTTGCAGGACAATACCATCACCACCAGCCTGCAATATGCTAACGGTCAGATCACGTTAAACGGACAGAAAATGTCGTTAGAAGATTTTGTTGGCATGTTTGCGATGCCAGCTCTTAACGTTCCGGCTGTACCGGCAATTCCGCAGCAGTAATTCACGGCCAAAACGCCGGAGAATTTTCACTCCGGCGTTTTTTCTCACTTCAGCATAAAGTCATACTGAATGCTCATTTTCACATCCCAGTAATTCAGGCGATCGCCCAGCGCGCTGCCGTTGCGCTTTTCACGCCCTTTATCGGCTGCAAGAAAGAAATTCATCCCTTGTAGCGGCCCTTCACTAACCCGATAGTTCACGCCACCTAAGATACCCGCGCCTTCAATCCGCACGTCTCGTTTACTGGATTCATAGCCGCGGGTCACAATCGGTGCAAATGTCAGCGTAAATTGCGGGGTTAAACGATAATTGACGCCCAATTGCCAGGACTGCATTCCTTCGCGGTTACGATCAAGACTTAATGAAAAGGGATAGCCAATGTCGGTGTCCACTACGGCTCCATTCATCGCATGACGCAAATAACCACCACTGCCAAATACGCTTCCCCACGGCGCGATCCAGGTCAATTGTCCACTAACCAACGCCGTTTCATTGGGCTGGCTGGTATTACGACTTAAACCTTCGAGTTGCGCATAAAAGCCGAGCAACTCCCCTTTCAACGTATAATTCGGGTCGAGCGGTATGCTTTTCTCGAGAATACTTTGTATCTGATTGGAAACATCTTTCTGTACCGATGCCCCCAGAGAATAGCGACTGGTATCATCATGCCAACTGGCGGCTAAAAAAGAACGTGCGCGATGTTTATCGTATTTTCCCGTCTGGCTGTTATAAACCCCTTCATCACGAATACCGGTTGTTGAATCGGTCCATAAAAATACTCGTGAACGCCACATTCCCCACAATTCAATATTTGGCGTTAAAGCCCAGTAACCTAACGCCCCTTCGGAAACAGTCGGCAATGTCCGTTGCGAACTACCAGCAATTAACGGAATGCGATAAGGTAAGCTACCATAACTATAATCTGTTCCGAAGCGACCTAATTTAAGCAGGCTATTTTCACTCGGTTTTATTTTTACTGCCCCCAGGGCAAAGCCAAAACTTTCATCACCATCAAGATACCACCGGGTACTCATATCAGCACGAGCACCTAATTTATAAACATAATACGCCCCACCTTCGACACCAATAATATTAGAATAATAGCCACTATTAAAATCGAGTAATCCTCCCTGTACCCATGCGTAAATGTCTCTTCCCGTGCCAGCACTGGGCTTGTCGGCCCTGCGCAATTCATTTTTCAGTCTGATGCGTAGTCCTGATTCATCGTCAGCCAGTTGCGCCGCGTAAGCAGTGGTAAGGCCAGAGGCAGCCGTCAGGGAAATAACGGCCATGGCCACTATTTTTCTCATAGTTGCACCTTTGATGTTCTGATTATTTTTATGGGATATTAATTAGTGATATCGCTGATTAATTGCTGCTGCATTTGTTTGCGATTATCAATTTCAACTACGATTTCTTTGAATTTTTTATCCGTGAGCGGATAAAACCAGATTATTATAAATGCCAGTAGCATAAACCCGCAGGGTACTAAGGCAATTGATGTGCGGATCCCCATAATAACTTCCGGTGTTTGCACCTGATTGGCAATATATCCGCTTAATCCCAAAATAAACGCGGGAATTGATCCTCCTATTGCTTGTCCACATTTGCGCGTAAATGAGAATAGCGAATAGGTAAGTCCTTCAATCCGCACACCGGTCAGGTATTCACCGTATTCTACGGTATCGGCTTCCAGCGCCCACATCACGGTCATGGTAACGCCCTGACCAATTGAGGCAATGGCTAACGCAACCAGTGCCACCGGCAGCGACCAGACGGAAACCCAGAAGAACAGCAGATAACCACAGGTTCCCAGCAGCGCGCCAATCAGGAAGGTGTTCTTTTTACCGATTCTGGCGACCATCCCCGGCACCAGCGGTGCCGATGCCACGGTACCGACCAGGTTTTGCACCAGCACCAGTACGGTGAACAAGCCGGTATCATTCAACACATAGCGCACATAGAACAACAACGAGGCGCTAACAGCGAAGGTCGAAATCAGCACACACAGCGCTCCGATGCACAACATAAACAGCGGACGATTCCGTTTCAGCGTTTGCAGACTGATCTTCAATGACGGCTGTGCCACGATGCGTACCACATTCTCGCGCGTCGATTTAAAGCAGATGAAGTAAAGCACCATTCCGGCCATCGCCAGCACAATCGTCCAGAAATGGTATACCGACACCATCTCCTCCGGGCTGGAGTTCTTAATGCTCGGTCCTATCAGAAATGCCAGGCAGACAAAGGTCAATGAAGCGGCAATCCCGCGAGCCGCGCCCAGACGGGCGCGGGATTGTGGTTGTTGGGTCATCGCGGTAGCAAGTGAACCATAAGGAATATTCACCAGGCTGTAGCAAAGCCCGAGGCCCATGTAGGTCAAATATGCATACACCACTTTGCTGCTATGGCTCCAGTCGGTCGGCACCCAGAATACCAGCACGCTGAAGATCATTAACGGCGCTGTGCCGAAGAGTAAAAATGGGCGGAATTTTCCCCAGCGGGTATTCACACTGTCCACTACTCGCCCGGCCAGGACGTCGGCAAAGGCATCGAATACCCGCACCAGTAACAGCATGGTGCCCGCCGCAGCGGCACCGACGCCTGCGACGTCGGTGTAGTAACTCAACAGGAAGAGCGCCCCCATTGCGAAGGCGAAGTTATTGGCGACGTCACCGAGGCTGTAGCCGACGATGGTGCGCCAGGAGAGTTGTTGATTCATTGTTTGCCTCCCTGCTGCGGTTTTTCACCGAAATTCATGCCAGTCCAGCGTTTTTGTAGCAGGAAAGCCGCCGATTTCGGTTTGCGGTCGCGGGTGAAGATCCCTTTCTTGTTGCCGCCAACGCGCATAATGCCCTGCGAGGTCGCAAAATCAGCGAAGTTCCATACCTGTTCACCGACGACGGCGCTGACGCGATCAAAGACGCGGTGATACATATCCAGCCATGCACACTGATACTCTTCACTCCACATGTCGGTGTACATCGAGTGCAGTCCCGCTAACGTATCCACGCCGTATTCGGTGATGATAATCGGCTGATGCAGTTTCTCTTGCCAGGCAAGCAGTTCTTTTTCCAGCACCTTCTCTGCCGTTTCCAAATCGCCGCTTTGGACATACCAACCGTAATAACGATTCAGGCACAGCACATCAAAGAGATCGCTGATGGTATCGGTGTGAGCGTCGCAGAACATTACATTGACGCAGGTGATCGGTCGCATCGGGTCGAGTTTACGCGTTGCTTCCGCCAGTGGTGCGAAATATTCCCGTGCACCTTGCGGACGGGTATCCGGTTCGTTGGCAATACTCCACATCACCACGCTGGGGTGGTTTTTGTCACGCGCAATCAGCTCTTTAATCGCCTGTAAGTGCGCCTGCTGAGTTTCCCCGTTGACGGCCTCTTCGCTGTAGAGTTCTTTTGGCTTGTTACCCGCTTCAAATCCAATGCCTAAAGAGAGGTTAAAGCCGACGGCAGCAGTTTCATCAATCACCACAATGCCATTTTCATCAGCCCAGTCGAGCATCTCTTCAGCGTAAGGGTAATGCGAGGTACGGTAAGAGTTGGCACCAATCCAGTCCATCAATGCGTGATCGTGCACCATCAGCACGTTATCGAATCCTTTACCGCGTAAATCCGCATCTTCATGACGACCAAAACCAGTGAAGTAGAACGGTTTGTGGTTGATCAGGAACTGTTCACCCTTCACTGCCACTGACCGGATGCCGACGCGCAGCGGGTAGATATCACACTCTGTCTGGCTTTTGGTTGTGACGCACAGTTCATAAAGATAGCCTTCACCCGGTTGCCAGAGGTGCGGATTCACCACTTGCAAAGTCCCGCTGGTGCCTTGTCCAGTTGCAACAACCTGTTGATCTGCATCACGCAGTTCAACGCTGACATCACCATTTGCCAACACCTGCCAGTCAATAGACGCGTGGTTACAGTCTTGCGCGACATGCGTCACCACGGTGATATCGCCCACCCAGGTGTTCGGTGTGGTGTAGAGCATTACGCTGCGATGGATCCCGGCGTAGTTAAAGAAATCATGGAAGTAAGACTGCTTTTTCTTGCCGTTTTCGTCGGTAATCACCATTCCCGGCGGGATAGTCTGCCAGTTCAGTTCGTTGTTCACACAAACGGTAATACGTACACTTTTCCCGGCAATAACATACGGCGTGACATCGGCTTCAAACGGCGTATAGCCGCCCTGATGCTCCATCACTTCCTGATTATTTACCCACACTTTGCCGTAATGAGTGACCGCATCGAAACGCAGGACGATACGCTGCCCCGTCCAGCCTTTCGGTATAAAGACTTCGCGCTGATACCAGACGTTGCCCACATAATTACGAATATCTGCATCGGCGAACTGATCGTTAAAACTGCCAGGTACAGCAATTGCCCGGCTTTCTTGTAACGCGCTTTCCCACCAACGCTGAGAGATTCCACAGTTTTCCCGATCCAGGCTGAATGCCCACAGGCCGTCGAGTTTTTTGATTTCACGAGTTGGGGTTTCTACAGGACGTAACATAAGGGACTCCTCATTAAGATAAAAATACTGGTCAACCTTTAATCTGATTAGTTAACCAATTCTGTGTTGAACACAGTTATCTGTGAGAAACCCATGGAAGAGAAATGGAAATAAAAAGAACTGACACCGCGATCAAAAAACCAAAAACTGCAATACCCACAGCGTGATATGGATCGCATTAATCTTTAAGACAGCGTTGACAGAAGACACAAAATAAGCAATCGAACGCTCGTTCGATTGCTTGTAAAACGATAAATTCCCATGACATATGGTTTCGACGAATGTTTTAGTGGGATTTTTCGACCAGGTGAGAACGTTTTTTGTTCAGCTGTGTTGAGGCATTGAACGCGGGCACTCTCTTCACCGGCCCGCGGAAAGTGAGGATCAGGATGCGGTCAAGATACCGCCAATCATCGCGCGCAGCCCCTGGGCAAATAACGCTTCTCGCGCCAGGTCTTCCGCTTCGATATCGGCCAGCACGCCATAGGTCAGATCCAGCAGTAAACGAGAGGTCATTGCCGTGTTAATGTCAGGGCTTATCTCGCCTTTTTGCTGGGCATCCCTCATGCGCTGGGCAATACATTCCGTGATGGTCAGATGTTTATTCTTAAGCATGGTGGCAACCTGTGGATTGCGCATCCCTTCTGCCATAATTTCGACCACCAGCGCTCGTTGTCCAAAGGCTTCATGGGTGAGAGAGACTATCGACTCGACCATATAGTCAACGAAATGGATCCCTTCAATCGGTTCCCTGAAGCGGGCCAACGCCCTCTCCTGGTCCTGGAGAATAATCGCCTGAATCAAGGCTTCTTTCGAAATGAAGTGGTGATAAAGCGTCCCGGGACTGATAGCGCAGGATTTACAGATGGCTTTCATTGAGGCACTGTGAAATCCATTTTCTGAAAAAATCTCTCTGGCAGCATTGAGGATCCGGGTCCGTGTCGGTTGTGCTTCAGTTTGCATGTTATCCATCGTTAAACCAATATAGTTAGCATGAATAACTAGTTTACCGCGTTGTCCGGAGAGCGCCTATCATTGCAGTTGAATTGTGCGAAGGAATACCCGTTTCGTTTACTATTTGCACGATAATTGGTCAACCAGCAGGCGGAATTTGGCTACCAGTTGTCTGGTGGAGGCTTTTCCCTACTCGACAAGCGGTGTCGGTAAACAACACTCACTCGGTTGTTTACCGACCTGTTAGCATATTAATTAAGTTCCTGTACCCCACCGCCGGAGACGGTGAGTATTTGCCCGCTTATCCAGCTGGCAGCTGGTGAACAGAGGAATAGCGCCGCGTTGGCAATATCTTGCGGTTGGCCCAGACGCCTGATTGGCGTGTGCTGCAACATTTTCTGTTCAATTTCTGGTGTAATAACGGATTTCAGGGCATCAGTTAATATTGCCCCAGGCGCTATGCCATTCACCCGAATATTTTTTTCACCCAGGTCAAACGCCATATTCCTGACCAGATGGCTGGCCGCCGCTTTAGATGACGCATAGGAGGTCATGTTTTTATTTTTATTTTCTGCTGCCATAGATGTGATGGTCAAAATAACGCCTCCGCCATTTTTTTCCATTTCAGGCGCAATGAGTTGTGACAGACGGAAAAAAGAAAACACATTCAGTTCATAAGCGCGGCGGAAATCCGCCATTGGCATATCAAACGGTTTAGGACCACCACCACCAGCATTGTTAACCAGAATATCAACTTTGCCCAGCTTACTGATGGCAAAGCCTGCCAGAGCAGATAACTCCTGTTCGGAAGTAATATCACAGCGCCAGGCAAATGCCTGCCCACCCAACTGTTGAATTTCATCTACAACATGATTAGCTGCATCGGTGTTAATATCACTGACCACTACAGATGCGCCAGCTGTCGCGAACGTAATGGCGATTTCTTTACCAATACCTGCACCCGCACCTGTAATGATGGCGCATTTTCCGTCGAGTCTCAGGTTGTCAGAATTAAACACATAAACCTCCTGTGAACTTCAGTAAAAATAAAAGGCACCGCCTGTGTGCCACATTTTTTATCATTAACCTTGAGGAAAGGACACTACCAGGTATAGCAGATAAAGAGAGGATTATTTCGCCGCAATGAGCCGGGCGGGAATAATAAGATTACGTGAATGCGTCTCTTCATGGGTGATTTTTTGCATCATGCGATCCGCAAGTGTCGTACCAAGTTCCCGCGCAGGCGTGCTGGCCCAGGTAACGGGTATATCATCAAGTGCAGTTGGCGTCGCATCGGTAAATGCCGCCAGTGAAACCTGTTGTTCAAAGTAACGATCGACGCCACTTTCACCACTTTGTCGTCCTGCTTTCAGCAAGCCAAACCATGCCCCCATTGCAATGGTTTCGTTGTAACAAACCACGGCGCTGATGGTCGGGTTATGACGCAAAAGCGCCGTAATGGCTTCCGCAGCTTGCTTCTGACTCGAGGCACACTCCAGTACCCAATCACTGTGAAACGGCAGGCTGAATTTTAATAGTGTCGCGCAATAGCCACCCACTCGTTCCGCCCGGGTTAAAGAGGAACTTTGCCCTCCCAGCCAGGCAATACGCTGGTGTCCATTGCGAATGAGATGCTCCGTCAATAACTGCGCTGCCTGCATGTTATCCGGGCGAACAGTATCAACATCATCAAGATAACTGGCTCGGGAAGCGAAAATCACCGGGATACCTTTTTCTTCTGCCATTCGCCGCAGGTCATCACTGCTACCCGCCGCACCGGCAATGACGACGCCATCGACGCCCTGGTTCAGTAGCAGTGAAAAGCGCTGGGTCAGTTGCTCGCCGTCTTTACCGCCGTGGAGCAAAAAAACCATTCGCCCCTGCGCTTCCAGTGCCTCCGTCAGCCCGGCTGTTAATTCAGCGTAAAACGGCGCAGACAAGTCACGCACAATTAAGCCAACCACACCACTCTGCCCGCCGCGTAGTGCCGACGCCTGGCGATTGCGCACAAACCCCAGTTCTTCAATGGCGGCGTTAACACGTTCTCCTGTGGCGGTAGATATTCGCCCTTTGCCACTTAGCACCAGCGAAACAGTACTGACCGACACGCCCGCAGCCAGCGCAACATCATGAATGGTGATTTTTTTGGCGGTAGCCATGCAGATGACCTACTCCCTGATTTTGTGACAGATAAAACGTTTTACCTTTTATTTATCTTATACCCGCTATTATCGTTGCGTAATGTGATTTATGCCTCACTAAAATTTGATAAAACGTTTTATCTTCTCGCGCAATTTACTGAATCCAGATTGTTCTCTACGAGGAGTCGTTTTATGACGGCGAAAGCAGCACCAAAAGTCACACTGTGGGAATTCTTCCAGCAGCTAGGCAAAACCTTTATGTTGCCTGTCGCATTACTGTCGTTCTGCGGCATTATGTTGGGGATTGGCAGTTCCCTTAGTAGTCACGATGTCATCACACTGATCCCGGCATTGGGTAACCCTGTGCTGCAGGCCATCTTTACCTGGATGAGTAAGGTTGGTTCGTTTGCGTTTAGTTTCCTGCCAGTGATGTTCTGTATCGCCATTCCGCTGGGTCTGGCGCGCGAAAACAAAGGCGTCGCGGCGTTCGCTGGTTTTGTTGGTTACGCAGTGATGAACCTGGCAGTGAACTTCTGGTTGACCAATAAAGGCATTCTGCCGACCACCGATGCTGCCGTGCTGAAAGCCAATAACATTCAAAGCATTCTTGGGATCCAGTCGATCGACACCGGGATCCTCGGTGCAGTTATCGCCGGTATTATCGTCTGGATGCTGCATGAGCGTTTCCATAATATCCGCCTCCCGGATGCGTTGGCGTTTTTCGGCGGTACGCGCTTCGTGCCAATCATCTCCTCGCTGGTGATGGGCCTTGTCGGTCTGGTGATTCCATTGGTCTGGCCGATCTTCGCCATGGGCATTAGTGGATTAGGCCATATGATTAACAGCGCGGGTGATTTCGGACCTATGCTGTTTGGTACGGGTGAGCGTCTGCTGTTACCATTTGGTCTGCATCACATTCTGGTGGCATTAATTCGCTTTACCGACGCAGGCGGCACGCAGGAAGTCTGCGGTCAAACCGTCAGCGGCGCACTAACCATCTTCCAGGCGCAATTGAGTTGCCCGACCACTCACGGTTTCTCTGAAAGCGCCACGCGTTTCCTCTCGCAGGGCAAAATGCCTGCATTCCTCGGCGGTCTGCCAGGTGCAGCGTTAGCTATGTATCACTGTGCGCGCCCGGAAAATCGCCATAAAATTAAAGGTCTGCTGATTTCTGGCCTGATCGCCTGTGTCGTTGGCGGCACTACCGAACCGCTGGAATTCCTGTTCCTGTTCGTAGCGCCAGTTCTGTACGTCATCCACGCGCTGTTAACCGGCCTCGGCTTCACCGTCATGTCCGTGCTCGGTGTCACCATCGGTAATACCGACGGCAATATCATCGACTTTGTGGTGTTCGGTATTCTGCATGGACTGTCAACCAAGTGGTACATGGTGCCAGTGGTGGCGGCAATCTGGTTTGTTGTTTACTACGTCATCTTCCGTTTCGCTATCACCCGCTTCAATTTGAAAACCCCTGGCCGCGATAGCGAAATTGCCAGCTCAATCGAAAAAGCCGTTGCCGGTACGCCAGGTAAATCAGGTTACAACGTTCCGGCAATCCTCGAAGCCTTAGGCGGTGCCGATAATATTGTCAGCCTCGATAACTGCATTACTCGTCTGCGTTTGTCAGTGAAAGATATGTCCCTTGTTAATGTGCAGGCACTGAAGGACAATCGGGCAATTGGCGTAGTACAACTTAATCAACATAACCTGCAGGTTGTTATCGGGCCGCAAGTTCAGTCAGTCAAAGATGAAATGGCCGGTCTGATGCGTACTGTTCAGGCATAAGGATAAGATATGTTCGATTTTTCGAAGGTCGTGGATCGTTATGGCACATGGTGCACACAGTGGGATTATGTCGCTGACCGTTTCGGCACTGCTGACCTGTTACCGTTCACGATTTCAGACATGGATTTTGCCACCGCTCCCTGCATTATCGAGGCGCTGAACCAGCGCCTGATGCACGGCGTATTTGGCTACAGTCGCTGGAAAAACGATGAATTTCTCGCGGCTATCGCCCACTGGTTTTCCACACAGCATTACACCGCCATTGATACGCAGTCGGTGGTATATGGCCCTTCCGTTATCTATATGGTGTCGGAGCTGATTCGTCAGTGGTCCGCTGTCGGTGAAGGTGTGGTGATCCATACCCCTGCCTACGACGCATTTTACAAAGCCATTGAAGGTAATCAGCGCACCGTGATGCCCGTTGCTTTAGAGAAGCGGGTTGATGGTTGGTTTTGCGATATGGGTAAACTGGAAGCCGTGTTGGCGAAACCGGAGTGTAAAATTATGCTCCTGTGTAGCCCTCAGAATCCTACAGGTAAAGTCTGGACTTGCGATGAACTGGAAACAATGGCTGACCTGTGCGAACGCTATGGTGTGCGCGTTATCTCCGATGAAATCCATATGGATATGGTATGGGGCGAGCAACCGCATATTCCCTGGAGCAATGTAGCTCGCGGCGACTGGGCGCTACTGACTTCTGGTTCGAAAAGTTTCAATATTCCGGCTCTGACCGGGGCTTACGGGATTATTGAAAATAACGACAGCCGTGAAGCGTATTTATCGGCCCTGAAAAGCCGTGATGGGCTTTCTTCCCCTGCGGTACTGGCGTTAACCGCCCATATCGCCGCCTATCAGCAAGGCGCGCCATGGCTTGATGCCTTACGCGTCTATCTGAAAGATAACCTGACGTATATCGCAGAGACGATGAACGCCGCGTTCCCTGAACTCAACTGGCAGATTCCCCAATCCACTTATCTCGCATGGCTTGATTTACGTCCGTTGAACATTGATGACAACGCGTTGCAAAAAGCCCTGATTGAACAAGAAAAAGTGGCAATCATGCCGGGATATACCTACGGTGAAGAAGGCCGTGGCTTTGTTCGGCTCAATGCCGGATGCCCACGTTCTAAACTGGAAAAAGGTGTCGCTGGATTAATTAACGCCATCCAAGCTGTACGCTAATTGCGATTGCGCAACGCAAATAATCGTTGCGCAATCGTAGATTTTTACCCTGCTTTGTTTTTATAATGGTGCGCACTTTTATATCCAGAAAAAGAGTGCGACCATGATTGATACCACCCTGCCATTAACTGATATCCATCGCCACCTTGATGGCAACATTCGTCCCCAGACCATCCTTGAACTTGGCCGCCAGTATAATATCTCGCTACCTGCACAATCCCTGGAAACGCTAATTCCACACGTTCAGGTCATTGCCAACGAACCCGATCTGGTGAGTTTTCTGACTAAGCTTGACTGGGGCGTTAAAGTTCTCGCCTCGCTCGACGCATGCCGTCGCGTGGCGTTTGAAAATATTGAAGATGCTGCCCGAAACGGCCTGCACTATGTCGAACTGCGTTTTTCGCCAGGTTATATGGCAATGACGCATCAGTTGCCTGTTGCGGGCGTTGTCGAAGCCGTTATTGACGGCGTACGTGACGGTTGCCACACCTTTGGTGTGCAGGCGAAACTTATCGGCATTATGAGCCGGACCTTTGGCGAAGCTGCCTGCCAGCAAGAGCTGGAGGCATTTTTAGCCCACCGTGATCAGATTACCGCACTGGATTTAGCCGGTGATGAACTTGGTTTTCCGGGGAGTTTGTTCCTCTCTCACTTCAACCACGCGCGTGATGCAGGCTGGCATATTACCGTCCATGCAGGCGAAGCTGCCGGGGCAGAAAGTATCTGGCAAGCCATTCGTGAGCTGGGAGCTGAACGCATTGGGCATGGCGTAAAAGCCATTGAAGATCGGGCGCTGATGGATTTCCTCGCCGAGCAACAAATTGGCATAGAATCCTGCCTGACCTCCAATATTCAGACCAGTACCGTGGCATCTCTGGCGGCACATCCGCTGAAAACGTTCCTTGAGCATGGTATCTGCGCCAGTATTAACACCGACGACCCGGGTGTTCAGGGCGTCGATATCATTCACGAATATACCGTTGCCGCGCCCGCTGCAGGTTTATCTCGCGAGCAAATCCGCCAGGCGCAGATTAATGGTCTGGAAATGGCTTTCCTCAGCGCAGAGGAAAAACGCGCACTGCGAGAAACAGTCGCAGCGAAGTAACAAAAATGGATGGTGCTAATTGCACCATCCCCTTTTCAAGCAAGGCACAAAGTCGAGCGATGTTTGGCGGACTCGATGCCCAGCTCAATCAACTCCATTACCTGAATGGCCTGACTTGCTGGCACCGGGTTTTCACCGTCGCCATTCAACGCATCACGAATGGCAGCATAGTAAGCCGGATAATTCCCCGGCACGGTCAACAGCGTTTCTTCAACACGTTCCTCGCCTTCAACACGGGTTAGTACACCGTCACGCATATCGTAGCCCCAGTCTTCCTGCGGCAGACGCTCACCATTTTTCAACCGCTCTTCCTGCGGATCGAGGCCGTATTTAACATAGCTGCCACGGGAGCCATGCACGATATAACGTGCTGACTCAGCTGCCGCCAACATGGTGCCGTGTAAAATGACCCGCCGCTGTGGGTAGGACAAAATGGCGTGGAAATAATCAGTCGACTGCGCCCCTGGGCGCAACTGTGCTAAATCCACCGTCATACTGACGGGTAAGCCAAAAAGCGTAATAGCTTGATCGAGCAAATGCGGTGCCAAATCGTACCAGATACCGCTGCCAGGGCCGCCCTGTTCACGCCAGCGATCGCGCACCTGCGGCCGAAAGCGGTCAAAATGAGACTCAAAGTACGCAACTTCACCCAGCGAGCCTTCCGCGAGCAAACCTTTTAGTGTCAAAAAATCGCTATCCCAGCGACGATTATGAAACACCGACAATACGCGACCCAGACTTTTTGCCAACGCATCCAGTTCTCGAGCTTGTGACAGTGTCACGGTAAAAGGCTTGTCGACGACCACATGTTTACCCGCTTCAAGCGCCGCTTTGGCTAACGGGAAATGGGTATCATTTGGTGTGGGAATGACAATCAAGTCTATGTTGGGATCATTAAAAAGATGCTTTGGTTCAGAGACAACCGTCACTGTTGGCCAGTCGGCTTTTACTTTTGTTTCGTCACTGCTGGAAATTACTGCCAGTTCTAGTCCGGGCGTGCCCGCAATCAGGGGCGCATGGAAGGTTTTGCTCGCATAACCATACCCAATCAACCCAACACGGATGTTGTCGCTCATGTCATTGCCTCTCAGAGAAGTACGATCGCTATTTGACACTATCCTTTACCCTCTCTCAACAGTTTAATAACCAGCCCGCAATAAGGGATGTTATTTAACTTAAGTCAAAGAAATGGCGAATTTTCTAATGATAAAAGCTAAATATCGCAAAAACCTCAGCAAAAATCTTGCTGGGGCAATTATTGCTAAGTAACATTTACCCCCTGAAGTTAATGGATCACTCAACATAGATGTGGGCAGTAATGAATCGTCTTATTGAATTAACAGGTTGGATCGTTCTTGTCGTTTCTGTCATTCTCCTTGGCGTGGCGAGTCACATTGACAACTACCAGCCGCCAGAACAGAGTACACCAGTACAACATAAGTAATACCTGCACTTGCAGAACAGCATGCAGCCCGTCCGGATGCATGTTTTAACTTGTCGGGTATTAAACCAGGAATTTATTATCTTGTGGTGTGTTGTCGGCGATTGGCAGGGATAGTAAAGCGCGTTACTCTTTTCATGACAGTATTTCATCCCTGAATATTTACCATCAGCACATTCTTATTATTGTTATTAAATAAGCGTTCACTTTTGGTGAAGTTTTATCATTACATATAATACCTACCACTTTGGTATTAATTATTTTATAGGCCTTTTATGACTGTTCAGGACTACTTATTAAAATTTCGCAAAATCAGTTCACTCGAAAGCCTGGAAAAACTCTACGATCATCTTAATTACACACTGACGGACGATCAGGACCTTATCAACATGTATCGCGCCGCCGATCACCGCCGCGCAGAGCTGGTGTCTGGCGGGCGTTTGTTTGACCTGGGCCAGGTGCCGAAGTCCGTCTGGCACTATGTCCAATAAAGAAAGTAGCGATTGATAATAAAAACCTTATAATAACGCCCCTAAAATTAGATTTGCCTGTTTGCTGTCGCTATTCTGGAGAACCTATGACCACCACAACGCCACAACGTATTGGAGGCTGGTTGCTTGGCCCTTTGGCCTGGCTGTTAGTCGCTCTATTGAGTACGACGCTGACGCTGTTACTGTATACCGCAGCGTTATCTTCTCCTCAAACATATAAAACGATCGGCGAACAAGCACTGACAACGCAAATCTTATGGGGCGTTTCTTTTATTACCGCCATCGCCATGTGGTATTACACTTTGTGGTTGACCATCGCTTTCTTTAAACGTCGGCGTTGTGTTCCTAAACACTATATTATCTGGCTACTGATCTCCGTATTACTGGCTGTTAAAACCTTCGCTTTTTCGCCAGTTGCAGATGGCGTAGCCGTGCGCCAGTTGTTGTTCACTTTGCTGGCAACCGCATTGATAGTCCCCTATTTCAAACGCTCGTTGCGGGTCAAAGCGACGTTTGTGAATCCGTAATAACCTTACAGTTAACCTGTTGTCGCCTGCTCTGGATTAACGGATAATAGGCGGCTTTTTTATTTCAGGCCGAAAAATGACTGACTACCTGTTACTGTTTGTCGGAACTGTACTGGTCAATAACTTTGTACTGGTTAAGTTTCTGGGCCTCTGTCCGTTTATGGGCGTTTCCAAAAAGCTGGAAACTGCAATGGGGATGGGGCTGGCAACAACATTTGTGATGACGCTGGCGTCAATCTGCGCCTGGCTTATCGACACGTGGATCTTGATTCCACTCAACCTGATTTACCTGCGCACGTTAGCGTTTATTTTAGTGATCGCTGTAGTGGTGCAGTTCACCGAGATGGTGGTGCGTAAAACCAGCCCGGTGCTTTATCGTCTGCTGGGGATTTTTCTGCCGCTTATTACCACCAACTGTGCGGTGCTTGGTGTCGCGTTGCTGAATATTAATCTCGGGCATAATTTCTTGCAGTCGGCGCTGTACGGTTTTTCAGCAGCTGTCGGCTTCTCGTTGGTGATGGTGCTTTTCGCAGCCATCCGCGAGCGCCTGGCTGTGGCTGATGTCCCGGCACCTTTTCGTGGTAATGCCATTGCGCTGATTACCGCAGGTCTTATGTCTCTGGCCTTTATGGGCTTTAGTGGTTTGGTGAAGTTGTAATGAATGCTATCTGGATTGCCGTTGCCGCCATCAGCCTGCTGGGCCTGGCGTTTGGCGCCATTCTGGGTTATGCCTCCCGCCGTTTTGCGGTGGAAGACGATCCGGTCGTTGAGAAAATTGACGAAATTTTACCGCAGAGCCAGTGTGGTCAATGCGGTTATCCTGGCTGTCGCCCGTATGCGGAGGCTATCAGTTGCAACGGTGAAAAAATCAACCGCTGCGCCCCTGGTGGCGAAGCTGTAATGCTGAAAATTGCCGAGTTGCTCAACGTCGAACCACAGCCGCTGGATGGCGAAGCGCAGGAGTTGACGCCTGCGCGTATGGTAGCGGTTATCGATGAAAATAACTGTATTGGCTGCACTAAGTGTATTCAGGCGTGTCCGGTGGACGCCATTGTCGGCGCTACCCGAGCAATGCATACCGTCATGAGCGATCTGTGCACAGGTTGTAATCTGTGTGTAGACCCATGCCCAACGCATTGCATCTCCTTACAACCGGTTGCAGAAACGCCAGACAGCTGGAAATGGGATCTGAACACCATTCCCGTGCGCATCATTCCCGTGGAACACCATGCTTAAGTTATTCTCTGCTTTCAAAAAAAATAAAATCTGGGACTTCGATGGCGGCATTCATCCACCGGAGATGAAAACTCAGTCCAACGGTACTCCCCTACGCCAGGTTCCGCTGGCGCAGCGATTTGTTATTCCACTGAAACAGCATATTGGTGCTGAAGGCGAGCTGTGCGTTAACGTTGGTGATAAGGTACTGCGCGGACAGCCACTCACCCGTGGACGCGGCAAAATGCTACCGGTTCACGCACCAACGTCTGGCACCGTTACGGCTATTGCGCCCCACTCTACGGCTCATCCTTCAGCGTTAGCTGAATTAAGCGTGATTATTGATGCCGATGGGGAAGATTGCTGGATCCCACGTGACGGTTGGACCGATTATCGCTCACGCACTCGGGAAGAATTAATCGAACGCATTCATCAATTTGGCGTCGCCGGACTGGGTGGTGCTGGCTTCCCTACTGGCGTTAAATTGCAGGGCGGCGGCGATAAAATCGAAACGTTGATCATTAATGCCGCAGAATGCGAGCCATACATTACCGCCGATGACCGTTTGATGCAGGATTGCGCCGCCCAGGTCGTAGAAGGTATTCGCATTCTTGGGCATATTCTACAGCCACGCGAAATTCTGATCGGAATTGAAGATAACAAACCGCAGGCAATTTCCATGCTGCGTGCAGTGTTGGCGGATTCTCACGATATTTCTCTGCGAGTTATTCCGACCAAATATCCCTCTGGCGGCGCCAAACAGTTAACCTACATCCTGACCGGAAAGCAGGTTCCACACGGCGGTCGTTCATCAGATATCGGCGTGTTAATGCAAAACGTCGGCACGGCTTACGCAGTGAAACGAGCCGTTATTGATGGCGAGCCGATTACCGAGCGTGTCGTGACGCTGACTGGCGAAGCAATTGCACGCCCCGGCAACGTCTGGGCACGACTGGGTACGCCGGTTCGTCATTTATTGAACGATGCAGGATTCTGCCCTTCTGCCGATCAAATGGTGATTATGGGCGGCCCGCTAATGGGCTTTACCTTGCCGTGGCTGGATGTTCCGGTCGTAAAAATCACCAACTGTTTACTGGCACCGTCTGCCAATGAACTTGGCGAACCACAGGAAGAACAAAGCTGCATCCGTTGTAGCGCCTGTGCTGATGCCTGCCCTGCAGATCTCCTGCCGCAACAATTGTACTGGTTCAGCAAAGGCCAGCAGCACGATAAAGCCACCACACATAATATTGCCGATTGTATTGAATGCGGGGCCTGTGCGTGGGTTTGCCCAAGCAATATCCCTCTTGTGCAATATTTCCGTCAGGAAAAAGCCGAGATTGCCGCCATTCGTCAGGAAGAAAAACGCGCAGCCGAAGCAAAAGCACGCTTTGAAGCTCGTCAGGCACGTCTGGAACGTGAAAAAGCCGCGCGTCTTGAACGACACAAGAACGCGGCGGTTCAACCTGCGGCCAAAGACAAAGATGCGATTGCTGCCGCACTGGCACGCGTAAAAGAAAAACAGGCCCAGGCCACACAGCCTATTGTGATTAAAGCGGGCGAACGCCCGGATAACAGCGCGATTATTGCGGCACGGGAAGCGCGTAAAGCGCAAGCCAGAGCGAAACAGGCTGAATTGCAACAGACTAACGAAGCCGCAACCGTTGCCGATCCGCGGAAAGCGGCAGTGGAAGCCGCAATTGCTCGCGCCAAAGCACGCAAGCAGGAGCAACAGCCTGCTAACGAAGAGCCGCAGGAACAGGTTGACCCGCGTAAAGCTGCCGTCGAAGCGGCTATCGCCCGTGCTAAAGCTCGCAAGCAGGAGCAACAGCCTGCTAACGAAGAACCGCAGGAACAGGTTGATCCGCGTAAAGCTGCCGTTGAAGCCGCTATTGCCCGTGCTAAAGCGCGCAAGCTGGAACAGCAGCCTGCTAACGAAGAGCCGCAGGAACAGGTTGACCCGCGTAAAGCTGCCGTCGAAGCGGCTATCGCCCGTGCTAAAGCGCGCAAGCTGGAGCAACAGCCTGCTAACGAAGAACCGCAGGAACAGGTTGATCCGCGTAAAGCAGCCGTTGAAGCCGCTATTGCCCGTGCCAAAGCGCGCAAGCTGGAACAGCAGCCTGCTAACGAAGAACCGCAGGAACAGGTTGATCCGCGTAAAGCTGCCGTTGAAGCCGCTATCGCCCGCGCCAAAGCGCGCAAGCTGGAACAGCAGCCTGCTAACGAAGAACCGCAGGAACAGGTTGATCCGCGCAAGGCTGCCGTTGAAGCTGCTATCGCCCGCGCTAAAGCGCGCAAGCTGGAACAGCAGCAGGCCAACGGAGAGCAGGAAGAACAGGTTGATCCGCGCAAGGCTGCAGTTGCCGCGGCTATCGCCCGGGTTCAGGCAAAAAAAGCCGCTCAGCAAAAGGTTGTAAACGAGGACTAAATGGTATTCAGAATAGCTAGCTCCCCTTATACCCATAACCAGCGCCAGACATCGCGCATAATGCTGCTGGTGCTGGTCGCAACCGTCCCAGGAATCGCTGCGCAACTGTGGTTTTTTGGCTGGGGTACTCTCGTTCAACTCCTGTTGGCCTCGGTCAGTGCACTCTTAGCCGAAGCCCTCGTACTCAAACTGCGCAAGCAATCTGTAACGGCAACCTTAAAAGATAACTCAGCATTGCTAACGGGCTTATTACTGGCGGTAAGTATTCCGCCTCTTGCGCCGTGGTGGATGGTGGTACTCGGCACGGTGTTTGCCGTAATCATCGCTAAACAGCTGTATGGCGGTCTGGGGCAAAATCCGTTTAACCCGGCAATGATTGGTTATGTGGTATTACTGATCTCCTTCCCGGTACAGATGACCAGCTGGTTGCCGCCGCATGAGATTGCGGTCAATATCCCTGGATTCATTGACGCTGTACAGATTATCTTCAGCGGTCATACCGCCAGTGGTGGTGATATGAACACACTTCGCTTAGGTATCGATGGCATTAGCCAGGCGACACCGCTGGATACGTTCAAAACATCTGTACGCGCCGGTCATTCTGTTGAACAGATTATGCAGTATCCAATCTACAGCGGTGTTCTCGCGGGCACTGGCTGGCAATGGGTAAACCTCGCATGGCTGGTTGGTGGCGTGTGGCTGCTATGGCAGAAAGCGATTCGTTGGCATATTCCCGTCAGTTTCTTAGTGACACTGGCCCTGTGCGCAACGCTGGGTTGGTTGTTCTCTCCGGAAACACTAGCTTCACCGCAGATTCATCTGCTGTCTGGCGCGACCATGCTCGGTGCATTCTTTATTCTGACCGATCCAGTCACCGCGTCTACCACCAATCGTGGTCGTCTGATTTTCGGTGCGCTGGCGGGATTATTAGTCTGGCTGATCCGCAGTTTCGGCGGCTATCCTGACGGCGTTGCCTTTGCTGTCCTGCTGGCGAACATCACGGTTCCTCTGATCGATTACTACACGCGTCCACGCGTATACGGCCATCGCAAAGGATAAACCATGCTGAAGACTATCCGAAAACACGGTATTACGCTGGCGCTGTTCGCCGCTGGTTCAACAGGTTTAACGGCTGCCATCAACCAGATGACCAAAGCCACGATTGCTGAACAGGCTAGCCTGCAACAAAAAGCGTTATTTGATCAGGTGTTACCAGCCGATCGCTATAACAACGAACTGGCCCAAAGTTGCTATATAGTGACTGCGTCTGAGTTAGGAAAAGGCGAGCATCGGATTTACATCGCGAAAAAGGATGATAAACCAGTAGCTGCCGTTCTGGAGGCAACCGCACCAGATGGTTATTCCGGTGCGATTCAGTTGTTGGTTGGGGCCGATTTTAACGGCACGGTACTTGGCACCCGCGTGACAGAACATCACGAAACGCCGGGGCTTGGCGACAAAATCGAACTGCGCCTTTCTGACTGGATCACCCATTTCGCGGGTAAAAATATCAGTGACGCGGATGACGCTCACTGGGCAGTGAAGAAAGATGGTGGTGATTTCGACCAGTTCACCGGAGCGACCATTACGCCTCGCGCGGTGGTGAATGCGGTAAAACGCGCCGGATTGTTTGCCCAAACGTTGCCAGCACAACTTTCTCAACTTCCTGCCTGTGGAGAATAAACCGTGAGCGAAATTAAAGACGTTATTGTTCAGGGGTTATGGAAGAACAACTCCGCACTGGTCCAGTTACTTGGCCTCTGTCCGCTGCTGGCGGTCACTTCCACTGCCACCAACGCACTGGGTTTAGGGCTTGCGACAACGCTGGTGTTGACTCTCACCAACCTGACCATCTCGACGCTGCGTCACTGGACGCCAGCCGAAATCCGAATCCCGATTTACGTGATGATCATCGCCTCGGTGGTCAGCGCCGTACAAATGCTGATTAACGCATACGCCTTTGGCCTGTATCAATCGTTAGGGATTTTTATTCCTCTGATTGTCACTAACTGTATCGTTGTTGGCCGTGCGGAAGCTTTCGCCGCAAAAAAAGGTCCGGCGCTCTCCGCACTTGATGGTTTTTCGATAGGCATGGGCGCAACCTGCGCCATGTTCGTACTGGGTTCACTACGCGAAATCATCGGCAACGGAACATTGTTTGACGGTGCCGATGCGCTGTTAGGTAGCTGGGCCAAAGTACTGCGGGTAGAGATCTTCCATACCGATTCTCCCTTCCTGTTAGCAATGTTACCGCCAGGCGCATTCATTGGTCTGGGGCTGATGCTGGCGGGAAAATATCTGATTGATGAAAGAATGAAAAAGCGCCGTGCTGAAGCAGCTGCTACACGCGAGTTGCCAAACGGTGAAACAGGGAATGTCTGATGAACAAAGCAAAACGACTGGAGATCCTCACTCGCCTGCGTGAGAACAACCCTCATCCTACAACCGAACTTAATTTCAGTTCGCCTTTTGAATTGCTGATTGCTGTACTGCTTTCCGCTCAGGCGACCGATGTCAGCGTCAATAAGGCGACGGCAAAGCTTTACCCGGTGGCCAATACACCTGCCGCAATGCTCGAACTGGGCGTTGATGGGGTTAAAACGTATATCAAAACCATTGGGCTATATAACAGCAAAGCAGAAAATATCATCAAAACCTGCCGTATTTTGCTCGAACAGCATAATGGCGAAGTTCCGGAAGATCGCGCTGCGCTGGAAGCCCTGCCCGGTGTAGGGCGTAAAACAGCAAACGTGGTATTGAATACTGCTTTCGGTTGGCCGACCATTGCTGTAGATACGCACATTTTCCGCGTCTGTAATCGCACCCAATTTGCACCGGGGAAAAATGTCGAACAGGTTGAAGAAAAACTACTCAAAGTGGTTCCGGCAGAATTCAAAGTCGATTGCCACCACTGGTTAATCCTCCACGGGCGTTACACCTGTATTGCCCGCAAGCCTCGCTGTGGCTCCTGCATTATTGAAGATCTTTGTGAATACAAAGAGAAAGTTGACATCTGACGAAAAGGGGTAACATCGTTATCCCATTCATAACTATTTCTCATCCTCTTATAAAACATCTTGTTAACGTCAATGATGCCGCCTCGCGGCATCATTGTCAGGCAATCCGTTTGTGAATAACCAAAAATGCAGGTTAATTGTTTTTTTAATAGCGAAATTTTCTATCTATTCGTGATCAAGATCACATTGATGTCATGATGTAAAAATTTTGCTCTATTTAAGTTAAATTTGACAAGGCATTGATTCAACCAGGGCATAAACCTACAAAACATTACACTGTCTATTTTTCAGATAATGGACTATCTCACTACATAAAACACCTTACAGTAGAACATATCGCCAAATATCAGTATTCCCCCTCTTCTGGTAGTGAAAAAATCTGCCGTTGCGTTTTTTGAAAAATTTAACGCTGGATAACATTTCAATGGGCCGATGATTTCTCCATGCCAGTTATATGTAACAGATTATTACAAAGGACTTGTCTGAAAGTGCAAGATAGTGAACATTACCTGCCGTTTCCCCTCCCACTATAACAATTGCGCGTATGTTTATTAGACATCACGCGAGAAAGCCCCCCCGTTAATATGGGATGTAAAAAAAGAGGTAAAAGTGTCCACTGCAAACCAAAAACCAACAGAAAGCGTTAGTTTGAACGCTTTCAAACAACCGAAGGCGTTCTATCTCATCTTCTCGATCGAGTTATGGGAACGCTTTGGTTATTACGGCCTACAAGGAATTATGGCTGTTTACCTGGTTAAACAACTGGGTATGTCCGAAGCGGATTCAATCACACTTTTCTCTTCCTTTAGCGCCCTGGTTTATGGTCTTGTCGCTATTGGTGGTTGGTTAGGCGATAAAGTACTGGGTACAAAACGCGTCATTATGCTTGGTGCTATTGTGCTGGCTATTGGCTATGCGCTGGTTGCCTGGTCTGGTCACGATGCCGGTATCGTCTATATGGGTATGGCGGCAATTGCGGTCGGTAACGGCCTGTTTAAAGCCAACCCGTCTTCACTGCTGTCAACTTGCTACGAGAAAAACGATCCACGTCTGGACGGTGCATTCACCATGTACTACATGTCCGTCAACATCGGTTCATTCTTCTCTATGATTGCAACGCCGTGGTTAGCAGCCAAGTATGGCTGGAGCGTCGCATTCGCCCTTAGCGTAGTTGGTCTGTTGATCACCATCGTTAACTTCGCCTTTTGCCAACGCTGGGTTAAGCAGTACGGTTCAAAACCTGACTTCGAGCCGATCAACTACCGCAATCTGCTGTTAACCATTATTGGTGTTGTCGCGCTGATTGCTATTGCCACCTGGCTGCTGCACAACCAGGACGTTGCGCGTATGGCGCTGGGCGTTGTTGCCTTCGGTATCGTGGTTATCTTCGGTAAAGAAGCCTTTGCAATGAAAGGTGCTGCACGTCGTAAAATGATCGTTGCTTTCATCCTGATGCTTGAAGCAATCATCTTCTTCGTGCTGTACAGCCAGATGCCGACGTCTCTGAACTTCTTTGCAATCCGTAACGTTGAGCACACCATTCTGGGCCTGGCAGTAGAACCTGAACAGTATCAGGCACTGAACCCGTTCTGGATCATCATTGGTAGCCCGATTCTCGCCGCTATCTATAACAAGATGGGCGATACCCTGCCGATGCCGACTAAGTTTGCTATCGGTATGGTGATGTGTTCTGGCGCGTTCCTGATCCTGCCACTGGGCGCGAAATTCGCCTCTGACGCCGGTATCGTGTCTGTAAGCTGGCTGGTCGCAAGCTATGGCCTGCAGAGTATCGGTGAACTGATGATCTCCGGTCTGGGTCTGGCAATGGTTGCGCAGCTCGTTCCACAGCGTCTGATGGGCTTTATTATGGGTAGCTGGTTCCTGACCACTGCCGGTGCAAACCTGATTGGTGGTTATGTTGCGGGTATGATGGCTGTACCGGATAACGTAACCGATCCGCTGATGTCGCTGGAAGTATATGGCCGCGTATTCTTACAGATTGGTGTTGCTACTGCTGTTATTGCAGTGCTGATGCTGCTGACCGCGCCGAAACTGCATCGTATGACTCAGGACGATGCTGCTGATAAAGCGGCGAAAGCTGCCGTAGCGTAAATTTCAGGGAAACTCTTTTACAAGCCGCTAACTTTTCGTTAGCGGCTTTTTTTTTGTTCAGCAACGCACTACCATACTTTAAACCACAGCCAAAAGGAGTTACCGATGAAACTGTTCTACAAACCGGGCGCCTGCTCTCTTGCTTCCCATATCATCCTGCGTGAGAGCGGAAAGGACTTTACGCTCACCAGTGTGGATTTAATGAAAAAACGTCTGGAAAACGGTGATGATTACTTTGCGATTAATCCTAAAGGGCAGGTTCCTGCTCTGCTGCTGGACGATGGCACTCTGCTCACGGAAGGCGTGGCCATTATGCAGTATCTTGCCGACAGCGTCCCCGACCGCCAGTTACTGGCTCCGGTAAACAGTATTTCTCGCTATAAAACCATCGAATGGCTGAACTATATCGCCACTGAGTTGCATAAAGGCTTTACTCCGCTGTTTCACCCGGCTACACCGGAAGAGTTCAAACCGACTGCACGCGCACAGCTGGAGAAAAAACTGCAGTACGTTAACGATGCGCTGAAAGAGGATCACTGGATTTGCGGGCAACGTTTTACTATTGCTGACGCCTATCTGTTTACTGTACTGCGCTGGGCATATGGGGTGAAATTGAATCTGGAAGGTTTAGAGCATATTGCCGCCTATATGCAGCGTATGGCTGAACGTCCGACGGTAAAAGCCGCGCTAACTGCGGAAGGGTTGCAGTAATGGTTATCGGCCCGCAGGATACTGTGGGCCGACAAGACACTTTTCAGAGCTTCGTCGCACTGAAGTAGTGTTCTGGTTTAGCAATACGATCCTGGGCTGCTACAACTTGCAGCTCATATTCCTGCATTGCTTTGGTGGTTACCATAATTTCGTATACCGCCGCGGTCACATGCTCCAGCGCCTGCTGCAACGTTGCGCCCTGTAGTAGTTTCACCAGCAGTAACCCGCTCGTCACATCACCGACGCCTACTGGCTGACGCGAGCCAAAATCTACCAGAGGACGGTCGATATGCCATGCTTCATCGGCAGTGACCAGCAGCATTTCAAAACGTTCTGTGCTGTAACCGGCACGCGCCAGATGTTTCACCAGTACGATTTCAGGCCCCTGAGCAATAAGTTCGCGCGCAGCTTTAACCGCATCTTCGACGTTATGTACCGGATGCTCGCAGAGGATTTCCAGCTCAACCAGATTTGGCGCGATGATATCGCTGGCAGGAAGACCGTGACGCACGTGGAACTCCGCCACACCTGGCGCAACGATACAGCCTTTTTCGGGGTGTCCCATTACCGGATCGCAAAAATATTTCGCCTGCGGGTTCGCCGCTTTCACCTGACGGACAATACCGAGGATATGCTCGCCCTGCTCCGCCGACCCCAGATAGCCGCTTAATACGGCATCACAAGTGTGCAACTTATCGATGGCAGCAATGCCTTGCACAATTTCGGTTAAATGGCTGGGCAGCATAACACAGCCGGTCCATTTGCCGTATTGGGTGTGATTAGAAAATTGAACGGTGTTGAGTGGCCAGACATTCGCGCCCAGGCGGCGCATTGGAAACTCTGCCGCGCTGTTACCCGCATGACCATAGACAACGTGAGACTGGATAGCGAGAATATTTTTCATCGTGTTCCCTGTATAAAAATCAGGGGGAGTGATTTCTCACCCCCCCTTTCCACTTAATGCATTATTTCCAGCAAATCAGACAGTAATTCTTTTTGCCGCGACGAAGTAAGGTATAACGACCAAACAGACGATCTTCTTCTTTAAAGAAGTATTCTGGATCGGACTGTTTTTCACCATTAATGGTGATGGCATTAGAGGCGATAGTTTTACGCGCCTGACCACGGGAAGGTTGCAGTTCAGAATCAACCAACGCCTGCATCAGATCAGCGCCTTTTTCCATCTCTACCATCGGTACGCCGTCCTGCGCCAGTTGTTCGAAGTCCGCTTCACTCAGCGCACTCAGAGAACCGCTGAACAGGCACTCGGTAATACGTTTCGCAGCTTGCAAACCTTCTTCACCGTGAACCAGACGCGTCACCTGCTCCGCAAGCACATACTGAGCGCGTGGCGCTTTACCGCTGTTTTTGTCTTCTTCTTCGAGGGCATTGATCTCTTCAATGCTCATAAAGGTAAAGAACTTCAGGAAGCGGTAAACGTCAGCATCAGCAGTATTGATCCAGAACTGGTAGAACTTGTACGGACTGGTTTTCTTCGGATCCAGCCATACTGCGCCACCTTCAGTTTTACCGAACTTAGTGCCGTCTGCTTTGGTGATCAGCGGAACGGTCAGGCCAAACACCTGGTTCTGATGCAGACGACGGGTCAGATCGATACCAGAGGTGATGTTACCCCACTGGTCAGAACCGCCGATTTGCAGCACCACACCGTACTGTTTGTTCAGGCAGGCAAAGTCATAGCCCTGCAACAGGTTGTAGGAAAACTCGGTAAACGAAATCCCCTGATCTTCACGGTTGAGACGCTGTTTAACCGCTTCTTTGTTGATCATCTGGTTAACGGAGAAGTGTTTGCCGATATCGCGCAGGAAGGTCAGCACATTCATATTGCCGAACCAGTCATAGTTGTTCGCTGCGATAGCAGAGTTTTCTCCGCAGTCGAAATCGAGGAACGGGGCAACCTGCTTGCGGATTTTGTCCACCCACTCCTGAACAGTTTCTTCAGTGTTC
Source organism: Escherichia sp. E10V5 (assembly GCF_004212315.1). Lineage (NCBI taxonomy): Bacteria > Pseudomonadati > Pseudomonadota > Gammaproteobacteria > Enterobacterales > Enterobacteriaceae > Escherichia > Escherichia sp. E10V5. Next base: position 32,412 of record NZ_RHJM01000022.1, on the reverse strand, counting down.
AGCTTACGCTCGGCAGCTTTGAAGCTCGGGTCGCCAATCAGACCCGTGGCGCCGCCTACCAGCGCAACCGGCTTGTGGCCCGCCTGCTGGAAGCGTTTCAGGCATAACAATGGAACAAGATGCCCCAAATGCAAGCTGTCAGCGGTAGGATCGAAGCCGCAATAGAGCGCGATCGGGCCTTGCGCCAGTCGCTCTGCTAACGCTTCTTCGTCCGTCACCTGGGCCACCAGCCCCCGCTCTTGCAATTGTTTAATCAAGTTACTGCTTGCCATCAAAATCTCCATGTATATAACGACTGCACCTTTGCCGGTACACGACTTTTCGCCAGATGCGAAAGAGACATAGAATAAAGTGCCGGAATCAGGAGTACCAGCGATTAAAGCAAGATTTTTGCATCTTTTCAGGGTGCGAGGCGATCGATTTTCCACGCCTCGTTTTCACGCTGGTACAAAAAGCGGTCATGCAGCCGATGCTCACCGCCCTGCCAGAACTCAATCTGTTCAAGGCTGACGCGAAAACCGCCCCAAAAGCTCGGCAACGGCACTTCGCCCTGCTGAAACTTCTGCTTCAATTCCAGGAATTTGCTTTCAAGGATCCCACGCGCAGAAATACGGCTGGACTGCTTCGATACCCACGCGCCAATCTGGCTATCACGCGGGCGGCTATGAAAATATTTCATCACTTCGAGAGTCGAAAGACGTTCCGCTTTACCGATAACCATCACCTGCCGTTCCAGGGTATGCCATGGGAAAAGCAGGCTAACGCGCGGATTATTTTCGATTTGGTGTGCTTTACGGCTGCCGAGGTTGGTGTAAAACACCATCCCTTTTTCATCGTAATGTTTTAGTAAAACAATGCGCTGATAGGGTTGACCATGTTCATCAACGGTGGCGACGACCATCGCAGTAGGATCGGCCAGTTTGGCTTCACAGGCCTGAGAAAGCCAGCGTTCAAAAAGGGTTAAAGGATCGGCGGGAAGATCGCGGCGGCGTAAACCGCCTTTTGTGTATTCGCGGCGCAGATGCGCGATTTGCTGCAATTCGTCGTTATCAGCCATGGTTTTCTTTACAAATTGTCAGTGGGTGACGCTATTGTGCGCCGCCCCTGGAAAAATCTCAACGCTGCGGATTTTGTAACTGACAGTTATTCAAGACGATGCGGTCACGTTTATAGACCGTCGCCTCATCACCTTTTGACCAGAAAACGTAGATACCGTCGGTATAACGTGCGCCAGACGCTGAAATCCCCTGTTTAAGGTGCAGCAGTTGATTATCATAAACAAAACTAACTTCCTGACGCGGATTATTCAGTTTGACCGTCAACGGTTTTTCATCACACTGGTATTCCAGCGTATCAGTTTGCATGCGCTCAACCAGTTGATTAAACGCGCCACAGCCGGTAAGAAATAGCGGCAGACAAAGTAGTAACTGTTTTTTCATAAACATATCCCGAAGACTTTCCTGGTCCGGAGGGCAAAAACGCCCTCCTCAACTTCCAAGTGTAACGGCAGACGCAGTAAGAAAAATTCAGTTAACTCTGATATCGCGTGTTTGCAGGGAAAATAGCGCCCAATACCGTTTCCTCGCTTGCGCCGGTAACGGAAGGTAGATTGCCGGGCAGCCCAGCCAGCGTTCGCCAGGCAAGCCATGCGAAGGCTAACGCTTCCATGTCATCGCCACTAATGCCAACGGCATCGGTGGAGGTCACTTCAGTACCGGGCAGTAATGCAGCCAGCCTCGCCATGAGCAGCGGATTGCGACTTCCGCCACCACATACCATCAATCGATCGCAGCCACCGCTCAACAAGACTTGTTCAGAAATGGTCACGGCGGTGAGTTCCGCCAGTGTTGCCTGGACATCTCGCGCATCCAGGCCAGGGAAATCGCGTAGATGGCGCTCCAGCCAGGCATAGTTAAAGTATTCGCGCCCGGTGCTTTTGGGTGCTGGCTGGGAAAAATAGGGATCGCTAAGCATTTTTTGCAGCAGCGGCAGAATAACCTTACCCGCCCGCGCCCACTCAGCGTCTTTATCGTAAGGTTTACCGACCTGACGCCAGATCCATGCGTCCATTAGCATGTTGCCCGGTCCGGTATCGTAGCCACCTACCGGCATCCCTGGTATGAGTAGTGACAGATTGGCAATACCACCAATATTAAGCACCATTCGCCGCTCAGTTGGATGGGCCAGCAATGCGTGATGAAAAGCAGGTACCAGCGGTGCGCCCTGGCCACCTAAGGCGATATCGCGACGGCGAAAATCCCCGACGACGGTAATTCCAGTCCGCGCAACAATTTGATTGTTATCACCTATCTGTAGCGTATGTGGCGCGACGCCCGTGGGTTCGTGCCAGACGGTCTGGCCATGACAACCGATAGCTACGATATCTTTCGGCTGTAAATTTTCTGCTTTTAATAGTGCATTAACGGCATCCGCAAACAAGCAGCCAAGTCGGGTATCCAGTTGACCAAACTGGGAGAGCGTAAGCTGTTGCCCCTGGCAAATATCCAGCACCGCCTGTTTGAGTGATGGGGGAATCGGCCAGCTCAAACTCGCCAGCTGCGCCACCCGGTGTTCATCGATCGTCGCCAACACAACATCGACACCATCCAGGCTAGTACCTGACATAACACCAATAAAGCGGCCTGATTTCATAGTTCATCCTTTTTTAACCTGATGTTTGCGTTCCACTCAAACACAAACCTTTCGCGAATTCCATGCATAAGAGCCGATTTTTATCGTTGGTAGTAAAAGATTATATTCACATCAATAACTAATATGAATGTTTTGTTTATACTTGGTTAACCCTACTCTAATTATGATTAGATCATGTTTTAGTGGAACATGTAATCATGGTTATACTAATGCGAATAACTTTGACCATTAGGGATGCTTGTGAGGCGTTTCATGGTAATCAGGAGATTTTTCAATGATTAAACGCGTACTGGTTGTATCAATGGTAGGTCTTTCTCTTGTTGGTTGTGTTAACAACGATACCCTATCTGGCGATGTTTATACTGCCTCTGAAGCGAAGCAAGTGCAGAATGTCAGCTACGGCACAATCGTGAACGTACGGCAGGTACAGATTCAGGGCGGTGATGATTCCAACGTCATCGGCGCAATTGGCGGTGCGGTTCTCGGTGGTTTTCTAGGTAATACCGTTGGTGGCGGTACTGGACGCTCTTTGGCTACCGCAGCAGGTGCCGTCGCGGGTGGTGTAGCCGGTCAGGGCGTACAGAGCGCAATGAACAAAACACAGGGTGTGGAGCTGGAAATTCGTAAAGATGATGGCAACACCATCATGGTGGTACAGAAACAGGGCAATACCCATTTTTCTCCGGGACAACGTGTCGTTCTGGCTAGCAACGGCAGCCAGGTGACGGTTTCCCCGCGCTAAACAAGTTGACGTGTGGTCAGCTACCTGGCCACACGCCCCCTTTATTTCACCCTTTGGCCTGTAACTCAGTAATATTATGCTCAAGTTTTGCAATGAGCCTAATCAGTTGTTCCAGTTCCTCTGCTGAAATCCCATCCAAAATTTCCGCCCGGGTCTTGTTAATAACAGCTTCCATTTCGCTAATCAGCGGCTCCGCCTTTTCCGTCAGTTTAATACGTTTGGCCCGCCGATCGCTGGGACAAGTTTGACGCGAAATTAACCCTTTTTCTTCCAGTTGGTCCAACGTACGAACCAGTGATGGCTGCTCAATGCCGATCGCTTTTGCCAGTTGAATTTGCGACTGGTCTGGAGGTAACTGATGTATATTATGCAACGTCACCCAATGGGTTTGCGTTAACTCCAGGGGTTTCAGGCGATGGTCTATCAGAGCACGCCATATGCGCACCAACCGTGCCAGATCAGAACCTAGTGGCGATTCCAATTTCATCTCCTTATAATTAGCTTGCTAAGATATTATACGGCTTTTAGAATAGTGTGCAGCAATTGTATTGCTAAAACAAATGGATTGCTGCATTTGCTTACCGTCAGACATGCTTTTCAGAAATAGCGAGTAATTTTCTCTCACATAAACAATATTTATTAATCTAAAGCAATAAACTCAGCCTCAAAGGAATCTATTTTGTGAAGTTTATGCATAGTGCAACAGGATTGCCCCTACAAGATCTGGTGTTCGGTGCATCCGTCTACTTTCCTCCGTTTTTCAAAGCCTTCGCGCTTGGATTCGTCGTCTGGCTTGTCCTGCACCGCCTGCTTCGCGACTGGATCTACGCGGGCGACATCTGGCATCCCTTGTTAATGGATTTGTCGCTGTTTGCGATCTGCGTATGCTCCGCCCTGGCAATATTGATTGCGTGGTAACTATGTCAATTAAAACCATTAAGTATTTCTCAACAATAATTGTAGCAGTAGTTGCCGTTCTCGCCGGATGGTGGCTCTGGAACTATTACATGCAATCACCATGGACGCGGGATGGCAAAATACGCGCGGAACAGGTCGCTATCACCCCACAAGTGTCCGGACGTATTGTTGCGATGAATATAAAAGACAACCAGTTGGTTAACGCTGGCGATATTCTGTTCACTATCGATAAAACACCCTTCCAGATTGCCGAACTGAATGCCCAGGCCCAACTGGCGAAAGCGCAATCTGATCTTGCCAGAGCCAATAATGAGGCCAACCGCCGCCGTCATCTCTCGCAAAATTTTATCTCTGCCGAAGAACTGGATACGGCAAACCTCAATGTTAAAGCGATGCAGGCCAGTGTCGATGCCGCACAAGCAACGCTGAAACAAGCACAATGGCAATTGGCACAAACGGAAATTCGCGCCCCGGTCAGCGGATGGGTCACCAACCTCACTACCCGCATCGGCGACTACGCTGACACAGGAAAACCGCTGTTTGCCCTCGTGGACAGTCACTCGTTTTACGTCATTGGTTATTTTGAAGAAACCAAATTGCGGCATATCCGCGACGGTGCGCCAGCACACATTACGCTCTATAGCGACAACAAAACGTTACAGGGTCACGTCTCCAGTATCGGTCGGGCAATTTATGATCAGAGTGTGGAAAACGATTCCAGCCTGATTCCAGACGTTAAACCTAACGTTCCCTGGGTTCGCCTCGCCCAGCGCGTCCCGGTTCGCTTTGCCCTTGATAATGTTCCCAGCGATGTCACGCTGGTATCCGGCACGACCTGTAGTATCGCAGTAGGTCAGTAATGAACGCCTGGTCATGGTCTCTGCGCAATCTGCCCTGGTTTAAGGCCACGCTGGCACAATGGCGCTATGCGTTGCGCAATACCCTTGCCATGTGTCTGGCGCTGACTGTTGCTTATTATTTAAATCTGGACGAGCCCTATTGGGCGATGACGTCAGCCGCGGTAGTGAGCTTTCCGACAGTTGGCGGTGTCATCAGCAAAAGCCTGGGGCGCATCGCTGGCAGTTTGCTGGGGGCTATCGCGGCGCTAATCCTTGCCGGGCATACTCTTAACGAACCGTGGTTCTTCCTGTTGAGCATGTCGGCATGGCTTGGTTTTTGTACCTGGGCCTGCGCGCATTTCACGAATAACGTGGCCTATGCGTTTCAACTGGCGGGTTACACAGCTGCGATTATCGCCTTCCCGATGGTCAATATCACTGAAGCAAGCCAGTTGTGGGACATCGCCCAGGCGCGCGTTTGCGAAGTGATCGTCGGTATTCTCTGCGGTGGGATGATGATGATGATTCTGCCGAGCACTTCCGATGCCACTGCCCTTTTAACCGCATTGAAAAACATGCACGCCCGTTTACTGGAACATGCCAGTTTACTCTGGCAGCCTGAAACAACCGATGCCATTCGTACCGCACATGAAGGGGTGATTGGGCAAATACTGACCATGAATTTGCTGCGTATCCAGGCTTTCTGGAGCCACTATCGCTTCCGCCAGCAAAACGCGCGCCTCAATGCGTTACTCCACCAGCAGTTACGCATGACCAGCGTCATTTCGAGCTTGCGGCGTATGTTGCTCAACTGGCCATCACCCCCTGGTGCTATACGGGAAATTCTTGAACAGTTGCTAACGGCCCTCGCCAGCGGGCAAACGGATTTTTACACCGTCGCACGCATTATTGCCCCGTTACGCCCGACGAACTCAGCTGACTACCGACACGTCGCCTTCTGGCAGCGACTACGTTATTTTTGCCGCCTTTATCTGCAAAGTAGTCAGGAATTACATCGTCTGCAAAGCGGCGTAGATGATCAAACCAGACTCCCTCGCGCGTCCGGGCTGGCACGTCATACCGATAATGCAGAAGCCATGTGGAGCGGGCTGCGGACATTTTGTACGTTGATGTTGATTGGTGCGTGGAGTATTGCCTCGCAATGGGATGCCGGAGCCAATGCCTTAACCCTGGCTGCGATTAGCTGCGTCCTTTATTCCGTCGTTGCAGCGCCGTTTAAGTCATTGACGCTACTGATGCGCACACTGGTATTGCTGTCGTTCTTTAGCTTTGTGGTTAAATTTGGCCTGATGGTCCAAATTAGCGAGCTGTGGCAATTTTTGCTGTTTCTTTTCCCCCTGCTGGCAACGATGCAGCTACTCAAAATACAATTGCCAAAACAAGCTGCATTATGGGGGCAACTGATTGTTTTTATGGGCTCGTTTATCGCCGTCACCAACCCGCCGGTGTATGATTTTGCCGATTTTCTCAATGATAATCTGGCGAAAATCGTTGGCGTGGCGTTGGCGTGGTTAGCGTTTGCCATTCTGCGACCTGGGTCGGATGCCCGCAAAAGCCGTCGCCATATTCGCGCCCTGCGCCGGGATTTTGTCGATCAACTCAGCCGTCGTCCGATACACAGCGAGAACGAATTTGAATCTCTCACTTATCATCACGTCAGTCAGTTGAGCAACAGCCAGGATGCGCTGGCGCGCCGCTGGTTATTACGTTGGGGGGTGGTGCTACTGAACTGTTCGCATGTTGTCTGGCAATTACGCGAGTGGGAGTCACGTTCTGATCCGTTATCACAAGTGCGGGATAACTGTATTTCGCTGTTGCGGGGAGTGATGAGTGAGCGTGGCGTTCAGCAAAAATCGCTGGCAGCCACGCTTGAAGAATTACAGCGGATTTGTGACAGCCTTGCCCGGCATCATCAGCCTGCCGCCCGTGAGCTGGCAGCGATTGTCTGGCGACTATACTGCTCGCTTTCGCAACTTGAGCAAGCACCGCCGCAAGGTACACTGGCCTCTTAACTACTTAATAACACCACAGGCATAGCGTTCACCGCCACCGCCCAGCGGTTTAGGTTGATCGGACATATTATCGCCGCCAACGTGGATCATCAGCGCCTTGTCTTTGATTTCATCGAGTGATTTCAGACGAGGCGCAATAACGGCATCGGTCGCCTTGCCGTCATTATTGACCACCAGCGCAGGCAGATCGCCTAAATGTCCCGCACCTTCCGGCCCTTCATGCTTGTTGGTTTTTTGTGGATCAAGATGCCCGCCTGCGGATTCTGCCGCAGCGGCTTTGCCATCTTTCGTTGCTGGTTGACAGCTTCCGTTGGCATGAATATGAAAGCCATGCTCACCGGGGGGTAATGCTTTCAGATCGGGTGAAAACTCCAGACCTTTATCGGTTTCAGTAATAGTTACGCTACCTATTGACTGCCCAACCCCTTGCGACGTAACGAGGTTCATCTCGACTTTTTCACTGGCGGCTTGTGCGCCGGTCGCAACAACCAGCGCCAGGATAGCCAGACTAAAACGCTTCATAGGACCTCCGTTTATTGTGCATACCCGTTAAGTGTAAACCAGTGACACATATTTGAACGGCGGCTAATCCTAAAAGTGCTTACGGTACGTCGTAACCTAATGCAGCTTTACGGATACGGAACCACTGCTGACGCGTCATTTTCAGGGCTTCTGCCTCTACAGCAGCCCGTACGCGCTCAATTTTACCAGAGCCAATGATCGGCAACGGTTGCGACGGCAGACGTAATATCCAGGCATAAACAACCTGCTCAATCGTGGCGGCGTTTAATTCCTGGGCTATCACAGCAAGTTCATCCCGCAGCGGCTGGAAATAATCATCATTGAACAGACGTCCACCACCAAGGCACGACCACGCCATTGGACGAATACGCAGTTGTTGTAGCTGATCGAGCGTACCATCCAGCAGCAACGGCTGATGCACCGGGGATATTTCCACCTGATTGGTCGCAAGAGTAAACGGCAGGCGTGATTGCAACAGGGCAAATTGCGCAGGCGTGAAGTTGGATACGCCAAAATGGCGCACTTTGCCGCTCTGATGCAGATGTTTAAACGCATCCGCCACTTCATCGGCATCCATCAACGGGTCGGGACGGTGGATTAACAGCAAATCCAGATGATCGGTCGCGAGATTAATCAGCGACTGTTCGGCGCTTTTAATAATATGGTCGCGGTCAGTGATGTAATGACCAATGACATTTTCTTCACGAGCAGTCGTCGCGATGCCACATTTACTGACGATTTCCATCCGTTCACGCAGATGCGGCGCCAGCTTCAGCGCCTCGCCAAACGCCGCTTCGCACTGATAGCCGCCATATATATCAGCATGGTCCACGGTGGTAATGCCGAGATCCAGATGCTCCTCAATAAAGCTAACCAACTGACGGGCAGACATATTCCAGTCCATTAGTCGCCAGTAGCCCATCACAAAACGGGAAAACTCCGGGCCTTGCGGCGCAATAGTAATACGCTGAACCATAATCGCTTCCTCTTATCAGATATGAGAGGAGTATACGCAAGATTATGCTCAAAAGAGTGATGGTTGCTCCGGTTCATCTGATGACGTTGGTTTATTCGCGCGTAATTTGCGCATCAGCCGCTGCCGACAAAGGCGCAGCACCTCTTGTTTTTCGCCATCGCTCATATTATTCCAGTTAAAACGCTCGTCCCGGCTTCGAAAACAGCCGCGACAAAATCCGCGTTCGTCAGACTGGCAAATTCCCCGGCACGGGCTCTGGACGGGAAAGAACTCTAATTGCTCCGCCACGCTAGTCTCCTGTCATTTCACTTCTGTTCATTGAAGACGTTAATGATTCACATCGCAACCTTTGTCCCGAAACGGATCTCAGATAAAAAGCGATTGCATTAGACCGACTGGTCTATTAGATTAACTCGCCATGAGCAAACATACTGAACACAATACCCGCGAACATATTCTGGCAACCGGTGAGGCACTCTGCTTACAGCGCGGTTTTGTTGGGATGGGACTTAGCGAACTGTTAAAAACGGCGGAAGTTCCGAAAGGTTCCTTCTACCACTATTTTCGGTCCAAAGAAGCCTTTGGCGTTGCGATGCTTGAACGCTATTTTGCGAATCATCTTCAGCGTCTGGAACAACATTTTAGTGCTGCTGAGGGCAGTTGCCGCGACCATTTACTGGCTTATTACCAGCAAACTATTAACCAGTTTTCTTTGCAGGGTAAAATCAGTGATTGTTTGACTGTAAAGTTATCGGCTGAAGTGTGTGATTTATCGGAAGATATGCGTATCGCAATGGACAAAGGCACACGCCAGGTTGTCACACTGCTGGCGGACACACTGGAGAGCGGTCGCCGTCAGGGCTGTATGTCGTTTGAAGGTGACGCACAAACACTGGCGGAAGTTTTGCATTCTCTTTGGTTGGGTGCAAGGCTCCAGGCCAAGATTTCCCGAAGTTCATCACCGCTGGAAAGCGCGATGGCTCACGCAAAAATTATGATCACAACGCCCGGACAATAGGGCGTTATTTTTTACTCAAATGCTAGACGACCGGTCTACTCAGGAGTCACCATGTCGTATGACAAGCTGTATACCCCGCTTAAAGTGGGCGCAATCACGGTAGCAAACCGTATCTTTATGGCCCCACTGACGCGTTTGCGCAATATAGAACCGGGTGACATCCCTACTCCGTTGATGGCGGAATACTATCGCCAGCGCGCCAGTGCGGGTTTGATCATCAGTGAAGCAACGCAAATTTCCGCCCAGGCAAAAGGCTATGCGGGTGCGCCGGGGCTCTACAGTGCCGAACAAATTGCCGCATGGCAAAAAATCACCTCGGGTGTTCATGCACAAGGCGGTCATATGGCCGTGCAATTCTGGCATACCGGGCGTGTATCACACAGCAGTTTGCAGCCTGGTGGTCAGGCTCCGGTAGCTCCATCAGCCATTAGTGCAGGGACCCGGACATCACTGCGTGATGAAAATGGTCGAGCGATTCGTGTCGAAACCTCCATGCCTCGTGCGCTGACACTGGAAGAAATCCCTGGCATCGTTAACGATTTTCGTCAGGCCATCGCCAATGCCCGCGAAGCAGGTTTTGATCTGGTCGAACTGCATGGCGCACATGGTTATCTGCTACATCAGTTCCTCTCCCCCTCCTCTAACCATCGTACCGATCAGTATGGCGGCAGCGTGGAAAATCGCGCGCGATTGGTGCTGGAAGTGGTCGATGCCGGGATCAAAGAATGGGGAGCCGATCGCATTGGTATCCGTCTCTCACCGATCGGTACTTTTGCCAATCTCGACAATGGTCCAGATGAAGAAGCCGATGCGCTGTATCTGATTGAACAACTGGGTAAACGTGGTATTGCTTATCTGCATTTGTCCGAACCGGACTGGGCTGGCGGTGAACCGTATACCGATGCCTTCCGCGAAAAAGTGCGTTCCCGTTTCCACGGTCCGATTGTCGGTGCCGGGGCTTATTCAGCAGAAAAAGCAGAGATGCTCATCGAAAAAGGGTTAATTGACGCTGTGGCATTTGGTCGTAACTGGATTGCGAACCCGGATCTGGTCGCCCGCTTGCAGCGCAAAGCCGAGCTTAACCCACAACGTGCTGAAAGTTTCTATGGTGGCGGTGCGGAAGGCTATACCGATTACCCGACGCTGTAATCCAACATTGCGAGCGGCGTAAAGCCGCCGCTATACTAAAACAACATTTTGAATCTGTTAGCCATTTTGAGGATATAAAGATGCGTCTTCTTCATACCATGCTGCGCGTTGGCGATCTGCAACGCTCCATCGATTTTTATACCAAAGTGCTGGGCATGAAACTGCTGCGCACCAGCGAAAACCCGGAATACAAATACTCACTGGCGTTTGTTGGCTACGGCCCGGAAACCGAAGAAGCGGTAATTGAACTGACCTACAACTGGGGCGTGGATAAATACGAACTCGGCACTGCTTATGGTCATATCGCGCTTAGCGTTGATAACGCCGCTGAAGCGTGCGAAAAAATCCGTCAAAACGGGGGTAACGTGACCCGTGAAGCGGGTCCGGTAAAAGGCGGTACTACGGTTATCGCGTTTGTGGAAGATCCGGACGGTTACAAAATTGAATTAATCGAAGAGAAAGACGCCGGTCGCGGTCTGGGCAACTAATCTCCTGCCGGGCGCGAACTCATCGCGCCCGCATCTTTACTGCATCGACAAGTAATATTTGTCATAATGCGCGCTGCAATTTATCCGTATTAAGAGAATCAGATGTCCGATAACGCTCAACTTACCGGTCTGTGCGACCGTTTTCGTGGTTTTTATCCTGTTGTGATCGATGTTGAAACAGCCGGATTTAACGCCAAAACCGATGCGCTGCTTGAGATTGCCGCCATCACCCTGAAAATGGATGAACAAGGCTGGCTGATGCCGGACACCACATTACATTTCCACGTCGAACCATTTGTCGGCGCAAATTTGCAGCCAGAGGCCCTCGCCTTCAACGGCATTGACCCGAACGATCCCGATCGCGGCGCGGTCAGCGAATACGAGGCGCTGCACGAAATTTTTAAAGTTGTACGTAAAGGCATTAAAGCGAGCGGCTGTAACCGGGCCATTATGGTGGCGCACAACGCCAATTTTGATCACAGCTTTATGATGGCCGCCGCAGAACGCGCCTCACTGAAACGTAACCCATTCCACCCTTTCGCCACTTTTGACACCGCGGCACTGGCCGGGCTGGCACTCGGACAAACCGTATTATCAAAAGCCTGCCAGACCGCGGGTATGGACTTCGACAGCACCCAGGCGCACTCCGCGCTGTACGACACCGAACGCACTGCTGTGCTGTTTTGTGAAATCGTCAATCGCTGGAAACGTCTGGGAGGCTGGCCGCTGCCTGCCGCCGAAGAGGTGTAATCGAGTCGATGCCTGATGACATGCAATGATTCAGGCATCTATAGTGAGGCTATTCCACGCATCATGCATGATATTCACGGGGAATAGCGTTAATGGCAGATAATCCAAACTCTTCATCGCCCCTGCCGGACGTGTTTTCACCGGCGACCCGCGACTGGTTTCTTCGCGCCTTTAAACAGCCGACCGCTGTCCAGTCGCAAACCTGGCATGTGGCGGCACGAGGTGAACATGCGCTGGTGATTGCACCGACTGGCTCAGGGAAAACGCTGGCAGCATTTCTCTACGCACTGGATCAGCTCATCCGCGAAGGTGGCGAGCATGCCAGCGAGGCGCATAAACGCAAAACCTCACGCATCCTCTACATTTCACCAATTAAAGCCTTAGGCACCGACGTTCAGCGCAATTTGCAGATCCCGTTACAAGGCATTGCAGAGGAACGGCGGCGGCGCGGCGAAACGGAAGTCAATCTTCGCGTGGGGATCCGGACTGGCGATACGCCCGCGCAGGAACGCAGCAAACTGACCCGCAATCCGCCGGATATTCTGATAACCACCCCCGAATCACTCTATCTGATGCTGACCTCCCGCGCGCGCGAAACGCTACGCGGCGTCGAGACGGTAATTATTGATGAAGTCCACGCGGTAGCGGGCAGCAAACGCGGTGCGCATCTGGCGTTAAGCCTGGAACGGCTCGATGCGCTGCTACACACCTCAGCACAGAGAATTGGACTTTCCGCGACTGTACGCTCAGCCAGCGATGTGGCCGCATTTCTTGGTGGCGATCGTCCGGTTACTGTAGTCAACCCGCCCGCAATGCGCCATCCGCAGATACGGATTGTCGTACCGGTCGCCAATATGGATGGTATCTCGTCGGTCGCCAGCAGCACCGGGGAAGACAGCCATGCGGGCAGAGAAGGCTCAATCTGGCCGTATATTGAAAGCGGCATTCTTGATGAAGTGTTGCGCCATCGCTCAACCATCGTCTTCACCAATTCTCGCGGCCTGGCGGAAAAACTGACGGCACGGCTGAATGAGCTTTACGCCGCACGATTACAGCGCTCCCCGGCCATCGCCATAGACGCCGCTCATTTCGAGTCTACCTCCGGCGCAACCTCTAACCGCGTACAAAGTAGCGACGTTTTCATTGCCCGCTCGCACCACGGTTCCGTCTCTAAAGAACAACGGGCGATAACCGAACAAGCACTGAAATCAGGCGAATTGCGCTGTGTGGTCGCGACTTCCAGTCTCGAACTGGGGATTGACATGGGCGCGGTAGATCTGGTGATTCAGGTGGCGACGCCGCTTTCTGTCGCCAGCGGACTACAGCGCATTGGTCGCGCCGGACATCAGGTTGGCGGTGTATCTAAAGGGCTGTTTTTCCCCCGTACCCGGCGTGATTTAGTCGATTCCGCCGTCATTGTCGAGTGTATGTTTGCAGGCAGGCTGGAAAACCTGACGCCACCGCATAATCCACTCGACGTCCTTGCGCAGCAAACCGTTGCCGCCGCGGCGATGGATGCATTACAGGTAGACGAATGGTACTCCCGCGTACGCCGTGCTGCACCGTGGAAAGATCTGCCAAGACGAGTTTTTGACGCCACGCTGGATATGCTTTCAGGGCGCTATCCTTCTGGTGATTTTTCCGCTTTCCGCCCAAAGCTGGTCTGGAACAGGGAGACGGGGATATTGACCGCCCGACCTGGCGCTCAGCTGTTGGCTGTTACCAGCGGTGGCACCATTCCGGATCGTGGCATGTACAGTGTGTTATTACCCGAAGGTGAAGAACAGACAGGCTCGCGGCGGGTGGGCGAACTGGATGAAGAGATGGTGTATGAATCGCGAGTGAATGACATCATCACTCTCGGCGCTACCTCATGGCGGATCCAACAAATCACCCGCGATCAGGTCATTGTGACACCTGCACCAGGTCGCTCTGCCCGACTTCCCTTCTGGCGTGGCGAAGGTAATGGACGCCCCGCTGAATTGGGGGAAATGATCGGCGATTTTCTCCATTTGCTGGCGGATGGCGCGTTCTTTTCCGGAAATATCCCGCCGTGGCTGGCAGAAGAAAATACACTCGCCAATATTCAGGGGCTGATTGACGAACAGCGTAACGCTACGGGCGTTGTCCCTGGAAGCCGCCACCTGGTTCTCGAACGCTGCCGTGATGAAATTGGCGACTGGCGCATTATTTTACACTCTCCCTATGGAAGACGAGTGCATGAACCGTGGGCGCTGGCGATTGCCGGACGACTGCATGCGCTATGGGGCGCTGATGCCTCGGTAGTCGCCAGCGATGACGGTATTGTCGCCCGCATTCCAGATACCGACGGCAAATTGCCTGACGCCGCGATATTTTTGTTTGAACCGGAAAAGTTGCTGCAAATTGTCCGCGAGGCGGTGGGCAACTCAGCACTTTTCGCCGCCCGTTTTCGCGAATGCGCCGCGCGGGCATTATTAATGCCTGGCCGAACACCGGGGCATCGCACCCCACTCTGGCAACAACGGCTGCGCGCCAGTCAGTTGCTGGAAATCGCCCAGGGTTATCCGGATTTTCCAGTCATTCTCGAAACTCTGCGTGAATGCCTGCAGGATGTGTATGACCTTCCCGCGCTGGAACGTTTGATGCGTCGCCTGAACGGTGGCGAAATTCAAATATCCGATGTAACGACCGCTACGCCCTCGCCTTTCGCCGCCAGTTTATTGTTCGGTTATGTGGCGGAATTTATGTATCAGAGCGACGCCCCGCTGGCAGAACGGCGAGCTTCAGTGCTGTCTCTGGACAGCGAATTGTTGCGCAATCTACTCGGTCAGGTTGATCCTGGTGAGTTACTCGACCCGCAGGTCATTCGTCAGGTGGAAGAAGAGTTACAGCGACTGGCCCCTGGCAGAAAAGCGAAAGGTGAAGAAGGTCTTTTCGACCTGTTGCGCGAACTGGGGCCAATGACCGTTGAGGATCTGGCGCAACGGCATACAGGCCGCCGTGAAGAGATTGAGACATATGTAGAAAATCTTCTGGCGGAAAAAAGAATCTTCCCGGTGATCATGGCAGCTCAGGAGCATCTGGCCTGTATGGACGATGCGGCCAAATTACGCGATGCTCTCGGAGTGCAACTGCCGGACTCGCTGCCTGATATTTACTTGCACCGTGTCAATTACCCGCTTCGCGATCTCTTTCTGCGCTATCTCCGGGCTCATGCTCTGGTCACGGCTGAACACCTGGCTCATGAGTTTAGCCTCGGTATTGCCATTGTCGAAGAGCAACTTCATCAATTGCGCGAACAGGGGCTGGTGATGAATTTGCAACAAGACATCTGGGTGAGCGATGAAGTTTTTCGTCGTTTGCGTTTACGTTCCCTGCAGGCTGCCAGAGAAGCTACGCGTCCGGTACCCGCCATTGCCTATGCACGATTGCTGCTGGAACATCAGGGCGTGCTCCCCGCCACCGATGGTAGCCCGGCGCTCTTTGCCTCAACATCGCCAGGCGTTTATGAAGGCGTGGATGGCGTCATGCGAGTTATCGAACAGCTTGCTGGTGTCGGTTTACCCGCCTCACTGTGGGAAAGCCAGATCCTGCCCGCCCGCGTACGCGATTACTCGCCAGAAATGCTCGATGAACTGCTGGCAACCGGTACGGTTATCTGGTCGGGGCAAAAAAAGCTCGGTGAGGATGACGGTCTGGTGGCACTGCATTTACGGGAATTTGCCGCCGAATCGTTCATTCCCGCAGAACAGGATCAGGCGAAACGTTCAGCGCTTCAGCTGGCAATTATCGCGGTTCTGACTGACGGGGGCGCCTGGTTTGCGCAACAAATCAGCCAACGAACAGGCGAGATAATCGGCGAGCCCGTAGAGCCTTCAGCCCTGCAAGAGGCGCTTTGGGAACTGGCCTGGCAAGGCGTCATCACCTGTGATATTTGGGCACCGTTGCGCGCCCTCACCCGAAGCAGTCCGACCACTCGCCGCAGTAGCCGGGCTCGTCGTGGACGTCCGGTTTATGCACCGTCAGCTATGCCGTCGGTATCTTACAACACACCAAAGCTGGCTGGACGCTGGTCGTTATTGCAGGTAGAGCCACTAAACGATACCGAAAGGATGCTGGCGCTGGCGGAAAATATGCTCGACCGCTACGGAATCATCAGCCGTCAGGCGGTGATTGCTGAAAATATTCCTGGCGGATTTCCGTCGATGCAAACGCTTTGCCGCAGTATGGAAGATTCCGGGCGAATTATGCGGGGTCGATTTGTTGAAGGTTTGGGTGGTGCACAATTTGCTGATCGCCAGACCATTGACCGTCTGCGCGACCTGGCGCCCCATGCCACGCAGACGCGACAATATATGCCCGTGGCCCTTAGTGCCAACGATCCGGCCAATTTGTGGGGGAATCTACTATCCTGGCCTGCACATCCGGCGACGCTGGTTCCGACTCGTCGGGCAGGCGCGCTGGTGGTCATTTCTGGCGGCAAATTATTGATTTATCTGGTGCAAGGTGGCAAAAAAATGCTGGTCTGGCAGGAAAAAGATGAATTATTACCACCGGAGGTTTTCCTGGCGCTAACCACCGCGTTGCGGCGAGAACCACGGCTACGGTTTACGTTGACAGAAGTGAATGACCAACCGGTCCGGCAAACGCCGATGTTTACGCTGCTGCGTGAGGCGGGATTTTCAAGTTCGCCACAAGGGCTGGATTGGGGATAAAAAGCACTGACGGATGCCTGTTAGCATCCGTCAGTATTGCGAAACGGATTATTCAGCATCCGGCTCTTCAGACTTGTATTTAGCAGCAGTTTCTTTGATCAGCTGCTGCAGTTCGCCACGCTGATACATTTCAATCACGATATCACAACCGCCTACCAGCTCGCCGTCAACCCACAGTTGCGGGAAAGTCGGCCAGTTCGCATATTTCGGCAGTTCCGCACGAATGTCCGGGTTCTGCAGGATATCAACGTAGGCAAAACGTTCGCCACAAGCGGCAAGCGCCTGGACTGCCTGGGCAGAGAAACCGCAGCTCGGCAGTTTCGGTGAACCTTTCATGTACAGCAGGATCGGGTTTTCAGCAATCTGGCGTTGGATTTTTTCGATAGTGGTGCTCATTGTCTTGCTTCCTCAAACTTCTTTACGGCAGTAATCTGACATTGTAGCGGGTCAGTGCGGCATCGGAAAATAACATTTTCATCATGCTTTTGCTATTTTATCCCTTTGCTCTATTTGTTGCATTTCAAATATTCGTTTCTACTCTGCCACGCTGCAAGCTGGCGTATTTGTGACCATTTTTAGCTTTCACTGCTGCTTTTTTTTGCGCTCGCCGACGAAACGTATTTTTTAACAATAAAAGCTATTAACTTTCCCTTCTTCTATGCATTAGAATCATCAAGTTTTGTAAATCAGACGCAGGCATGATAGACCTGCCTTAACAGAGGGACGCTCAGTGGCGCGGATAAACCGTATTTCGATCACGCTCTGTGCTTTACTTTTTACCACCCTGCCTTTAATGCCTATGGCCTATGCTTCCAAGCAAGCCAGGGAGAGTTCTGCTACCACTCATATCACCAAAAAAGCAGATAAAAAGAAAAGCACGGCAACCACCAAAAAGACCAATAATAAAGCCAGTCAGAAAACCGCCAAAAAAGTCGCCAGTAAAAGTACGACCAAAAGCAAAACCGCTTCTTCCGTTAAAAAATCCTCCATTACCGCTTCTAAAAACGCTAAAACTCGCAGCAAAAATGTTGTCACTAAAACGGCGTCTGCCAGCTTTACGGAAAAGTGCACCAAACGTAAGGGCAATAAGTCACATTGCGTGAAAGTCAAAAATGCCGCCCCTGGCACTATTGCCGATGCGCACAAAGCCAAAGTTCAGAAAGCCACTAAAGTGGCGATGAATAAACTGATGCAGCAAATTGGCAAGCCATATCGTTGGGGCGGGAGTTCACCGCGTACCGGTTTTGATTGCAGTGGACTGGTTTATTACGCTTATAAAGACCTGGTTAAGATCCGTATTCCGCGCACGGCCAACGAAATGTATCACCTGCGCGATGCGGCACCTATCGATCGCAGTGAACTGAAAAACGGCGACCTGGTCTTCTTCCGCACGCAAGGGCGTGGGACTGCCGATCACGTAGGCGTGTACGTTGGCAATGGTAAATTTATTCAGTCACCACGCAGTGGCCAGGAAATTCAAATCACGTCGTTAAGTGAAGATTACTGGCAACGTCACTATGTTGGCGCTCGTCGGGTAATGACCCCAAAAACACTTCGCTAAAACTTTACCCTGTTGTTACGGCAACAGGGTAAGTTCATCTTTTGTATCACCTTTTAATTTGCTACCCTATCCGTACTCACAATAAGGCTATTGTGCGTATACCAATGAATAATAAAGGAGAGTAGCAATGTCATTCGAATTACCTGCACTACCATATGCTAAAGACGCTCTGGTTCCGCACATTTCTGCGGAAACCATTGAGTATCACTACGGCAAACATCATCAGACTTATGTCACTAACCTGAACAACCTGATTAAAGGCACCGAGTTTGAAGGTAAATCACTGGAAGAGATTATTCGCAGCTCTGAAGGTGGCGTATTCAACAACGCAGCTCAGGTCTGGAACCACACTTTCTACTGGAACTGCCTGGCACCAAACGCCGGTGGCGAACCGACTGGCAAAGTCGCTGAAGCTATCGCCGCATCTTTCGGTAGCTTTGCCGATTTCAAAGCACAGTTTACTGACGCTGCGATCAAAAACTTTGGTTCTGGCTGGACCTGGCTGGTGAAAAACAGCGATGGCAAACTGGCTATCGTTTCTACCTCTAATGCTGGTACTCCGCTGACCACCGATGCGACCCCGCTGCTGACCGTTGATGTCTGGGAACACGCTTATTACATCGACTATCGCAATGCGCGTCCTGGCTATCTGGAGCACTTCTGGGCGCTGGTGAACTGGGAATTCGTAGCGAAAAATCTCGCTGCATAATAACTGATGGCAAATGCAACATTGCCTGATGCGCTACGCTTATCGGGTCTATCCGGATGAGGCGTTAACACCGCATCCGGCAAGATAAATCGCACTTTGCCTGCAAACTGTAACGCAGAAGGTATCCCCTTCTGCGTTTCGTTTATTAACTGTTGGCAACGCAAACTGCTTCAGGTCGTTTTCTGGCTGACATAAACACCAGCAACAATGCCAGTCCTGCGACAATTGCCCCCATCACCGGCACAAAACTGAACCCCAGACCACCCGAAATCACTGCGCCACCTGCCGCGGCACCCAGAGCATTGCCCAGGTTAAAGGCACCGATATTCACTGAGGAAGACAGCCCTGGCGCTTCGCTGGCAACTCGCATCACACGCATCTGTAACGGCGGTACCACCGCAAAGGTTGCTGCGCCCCACACCACCATGCTGATAGCCGCACCAAACTCATTACGCGCCAGGAACGGGATCGCCAGCATAATCACCATCAGCAGCAACAAAAAGCCTTTCAGCGTGCCGTTGACCGAACGATCTGCTAGTTTACCGCCTAAATAGTTACCGATAGAAAACCCAACGCCAATCAGCACCAGCATGGCTGTTACGAACACCGGCGTTGCGTGGGTGATACTTTGTAGTACTGGTGAAATATAGGTGTAGAGGGTAAACATTGCGCCAGCCCCTAGTACCGTCGTCAGCAAGGCTGATAACACCTGCGGACGCATCAATACCGCCAGCTCTTTTTTCACTTCCGGTCGCGCACCTGCGCCGCCTTTCGGTAACGAGAAGAACAGGCTAACCATTGAAATCACGCCCAGCCCCGCCGTTGCCAGAAACGACATCCGCCAGCCAATAGTTTCGCCAAGCCAGGTCGCCGCAGGAACACCGCCAATATTTGCCAGAGTTAAGCCCATAAACATAGTGGCGACGGCGCTGGCCTGTTTGTGTTTAGGCACAACGCTTGCGGCCACGACTGAACCCAAACCAAAGAATGCCCCGTGATTCAGACTGGTCAAAATGCGTGAAAGCATCAGCGTCATATAATCCGGCGCGATGGCGGAAAGCACGTTGCCAAGAGTGAAAATGGCCATCAGGAAAATAAGCGCACTGCGCCTGGCGCGATGAGACAGCAGTAATGTCATCAGCGGCGCGCCAACCATCACGCCAACCGCATAGGCGCTGATTAACATGCCCGCAGCAGGAATCGAGACATCCACACCACGCGCAATGACGGGTAACAGGCCCATTGGCGAGAACTCCGTTGTCCCGATACCAAACGCGCCAACTGCCAGCGCCAACAACGGATAGTTAATTTTCATGCCTAATCTCCACCTCTTCGCGTCATTACACGATATTCATCAAAGTGGCGAAAGCATGACAGCAATCACAAAAAATTGAAAATAACAAAAAGAGAAAACACTTTTGCCATTTTGCTAACAAAAGGAAAGAGAGAGCGAGGGAGGATGCGCTCCCTCGAAGGGAAATCAGTGCAGCGCGGCAGTCAAACCTACGGCCACGATCAAACCGAGGACAATAATGGTTGTTACCAGTGAAAATTTAAGATCAGTACTCATCAAGTTTTCTCCTTTTTTATTACCCTACAAAAAGTGATATTACGCATTTTTACACACTGTGAAGAAAAAATCTCCCGCCATTTATAATGATAAGTGTTTTTACCACTTCCCCTTTTCATCAAGATCGGCCAAAATTCCACGCTTACACTATTTGCGTACTGGCCATTGACCCCTTCCTGACGCTCTGTGTCGTTTTTCCGGCGTACCGCAACACTTTTGTTGCGCGTAAGGTGTGTAAAGGCAAACGTTTACCTTGCGATTTTGCAGGAGCTGAAGTTAGGGTCTGGAGTGAAATGGAATGGCAACAATAAAAGATGTAGCGAAGCGAGCAAACGTTTCCACTACAACTGTGTCACACGTTATAAACAAAACTCGTTTCGTCGCTGAAGAAACGCGCAACGCCGTGTGGGCAGCGATTAAAGAATTACACTACTCCCCTAGCGCGGTAGCGCGTAGCCTGAAGGTTAACCATACCAAGTCTATCGGCTTGCTGGCGACCAGCAGCGAAGCAGCCTATTTCGCGGAGATCATCGAAGCGGTTGAAAAAAATTGCTTCCAGAAAGGTTACACGCTGATCCTCGGCAACGCGTGGAACAATCTGGAGAAACAGAGAGCCTATCTGTCGATGATGGCGCAAAAACGCGTCGATGGCCTGCTGGTCATGTGTTCTGAGTATCCAGAACCGTTGCTAGCGATGCTGGAAGAGTATCGCCATATCCCGATGGTGGTAATGGACTGGGGCGAAGCAAAAGCCGACTTTACCGATGCGGTCATCGATAACGCGTTTGAAGGCGGCTACATGGCCGGACGCTATCTGATTGAACGCGGTCATCGCGAAATCGGCGTTATCCCTGGTCCTCTGGAACGTAATACCGGCGCGGGTCGTCTGGCAGGGTTTATGAAGGCGATGGAAGAAGCGATGATCAAGGTGCCGGAAAACTGGATTGTGCAGGGTGACTTTGAACCTGAATCGGGTTATCGCGCCATGCAACAAATCCTGTCGCAGCCACACCGCCCTACTGCGGTCTTCTGTGGCGGCGATATCATGGCAATGGGTGCACTTTGCGCTGCTGATGAAATGGGTCTGCGCGTACCGCAGGATGTTTCGCTGATCGGTTATGATAATGTGCGCAACGCCCGCTACTTTACCCCGGCGCTGACCACTATCCATCAGCCAAAAGATTCGCTGGGCGAAACGGCGTTCAACATGCTGTTGGACCGTATCGTCAACAAACGCGAAGAACCGCAGTCTATCGAAGTTCATCCGCGGCTTATTGAACGCCGCTCCGTGGCTGACGGTCCGTTCCGCGACTATCGTCGTTAATCATCCGTTGCGGGAGTCTCTTCCGGCTCCCGCAGCCACTCCTTATTCAGCGTCTCACTATCACCGAGATACTCCAGCAACCATGTTAACGCTGGCGACATATCATTCTGCTGCCAGGTCAGACAACATGCCGAATCAGGGAATGGATTTTCCAGTTCTAACGCCACCCATTTTCCCTCATTAAGCCATGGTTTGGCGAAATGCGTCGGCACCATGCCAATGCATAAACCGGCCGAGATACAGGTTGCCGATGATTCCCAGTCAGGTACGACAAGCCTTTTTTGGTTATCCAGCAGCCAGGTAATTCGTTTGGGTAACGTCCGCGACGTGTCTTCGCGCACCAGCGACGGCCAGTTGCGCAACGTGTCATCGCTGAGCGGCCCATTCATCGACGCAAGCGGATGGTGGCGGGCAACAACACAACTCCAGCTCAACATCCCCATATCACGGAAGGCGTAACGGCCCCCAACCGGAATCGCTCGTGTCGCGCCAATCGCCAGTTCCACGCGCCCATCGGAAAGCGCATCCCAGACGCCGTTGAACACTTCCTGAAAAACCAGAAGTTCGACGTCATCAAAATGGCGATAGAAATCAACAATCATCTGCCGCGTGCGTTCTGGCCTGACAATATTATCTACCGCGATAGCTAATTGACCGCGCCAGCCGTTCGCTATCTGCTGACATTGTTGGCGAGTGATCTGCATTTTTTTGACAACAGAGCGCCCTTCTTT
The DNA here is from genome assembly GCF_004212315.1 of Escherichia sp. E10V5. Classification (NCBI taxonomy): domain Bacteria; kingdom Pseudomonadati; phylum Pseudomonadota; class Gammaproteobacteria; order Enterobacterales; family Enterobacteriaceae; genus Escherichia; species Escherichia sp. E10V5. The sequence continues at coordinate 9,733 of NZ_RHJM01000022.1, read as the reverse complement.
GAGAAACCACGCCCCGGCAGCGGTCAGTTCCACGTCACGATGACGCCGTTCAAAAAGCGGCACCGCCAGCCACTCTTCCAGCTGACGCACGGTATAGCTGACCGCAGAAGGAACGCGATGCAACTCCTGGGCTGCAGCGCTGAAGCTGCCATTTCGCGCCACTGCATCAACCACTTCGAGAGAATACTCAGACCACATAGTTTGCCTGCAAAATTTTTGAAACCAGTCATCAAATATTACCGTTTCACAACAGGAATTTCACTCCCTACACTTTGCGACGGTGTTTAATTGAGGAATTTAGAGAATATACATGCAACCTGGGAAAAGATTTTTAGTCTGGCTGGCGGGTTTGAGCGTACTCGGTTTTCTGGCAACCGATATGTATCTGCCCGCTTTCGCCGCCATTCAGGCCGACCTGCAAACGCCTGCGTCTGCTGTCAGTGCCAGCCTTAGTCTGTTCCTTGCCGGTTTTGCCGCTGCCCAGCTCCTGTGGGGGCCGCTCTCCGATCGTTATGGTCGTAAACCTGTGTTATTGATCGGCCTGACAATTTTTGCGCTGGGTAGTCTGGGGATGTTATGGGTGGAAAACGCTGCCACACTGCTGGTATTGCGTTTTGTGCAAGCTGTTGGTGTCTGTGCCGCGGCCGTTATCTGGCAGGCATTGGTGACGGATTACTATCCTTCACAAAAAGTTAACCGTATTTTTGCGACCATTATGCCTTTAGTGGGGCTTTCTCCGGCGCTTGCTCCGCTGTTAGGTAGCTGGCTGCTGGTCCATTTTTCCTGGCAGGCGATTTTCGCCACTCTGTTTGCCATTGCCGTAGTGCTGATTCTGCCCATTTTCTGGCTTAAACCCACCACGAAAGCACGCAATGATAGTCAGGATGGACTGACCTTTACCGATCTGCTGCGTTCAAAAACCTATCGCGGGAATGTGCTGATTTATGCGGCCTGTTCAGCCAGTTTCTTTGCCTGGCTAACCGGTTCACCGTTTATCCTCAGCGAAATGGGCTACAGTCCGGCAGTAATCGGATTAAGTTATGTTCCGCAAACCATCGCGTTTCTTATTGGTGGTTACGGCTGTCGCGCCGCATTGCAGAAATGGCAGGGTAAGCAGTTGTTACCGTGGCTACTGGCGCTGTTTGCCGTCAGCGTGGTAGCAACCTGGGCTGCGGGCTTCATTAGCCATGTGTCGCTGGCCGAAATTCTGATCCCATTCTGTGTGATGGCCATTGCCAACGGGGCAATCTACCCGATTGTGGTCGCCCAGGCGCTACGCCCCTTCCCGCATGCGACTGGCCGCGCTGCTGCATTGCAGAATACCCTGCAATTGGGTCTTTGCTTCCTCGCAAGCCTGGGTGTTTCCTGGCTCATCAGCGTCAGCACGCCACTGTTCACCACCACCAGCGTGATGTTATCAACCGTGGTGCTGGTTGCTATCGGCTATAAGATGCAACATCAACCTGAATCTCACTGCCAGAATCATGGCGAGACGGAAGTCGCACATAGTGAATCACATTGATCTATAGCGATATCGTTATACTTAGGCTGCTAACAAAATTTTGTTGTATGATTGAGATTAGCAGCCTATACTGAGTTCCAGTTGTTAATATTACGATAAATATTATGTTTTTACGGGGACAGGAGCGTTCCCGGGTCACTATGGATGGTCATTTCGGCAAGGGTTCCTCCTTTCCTCTGTTCTACGTCGGATTATAGACTCGCGGTTTTCCTGCGAGATTTCTCACAAAGCCCAAAAAGCGTCTACGCTGTTTTAAGGTTCTGATCACCGACCAGTGATGGAGAAACTATGAGTTCATCGTGTATAGAAGAAGTCAGCGTACCGGATGACAACTGGTACCGTATCGCCAACGAATTACTTAGCCGTGCAGGCATCGCCATTAATGGCTCTGCCCCGGCAGATATTCGAGTTAAAAACCCCGATTTTTTTAAACGCGTTCTACAGGAAGGATCGTTGGGGTTAGGCGAAAGTTATATGGATGGCTGGTGGGAATGTGACCGACTGGATATGTTTTTTAGCAAAGTCTTACGCGCTGGGCTTGAAAACCAACTCCCCCATCATTTCAAAGACACACTGCGCATTGCTGGCGCACGGCTCTTCAATCTGCAAAGTAAAAAGCGTGCCTGGATAGTAGGTAAAGAGCATTACGACCTTGGTAATGACCTGTTCAGCCGTATGCTGGATCCCTTCATGCAGTATTCCTGCGCTTACTGGAAAGATGCCTATAATCTGGAATCTGCCCAACAAGCGAAGCTCAAAATGATTTGTGAAAAGTTGCAGTTAAAACCGGGCATGCGGGTTCTGGATATCGGCTGCGGTTGGGGCGGGCTGGCGCATTACATGGCGTCTAATTATGACGTAAGTGTGGTTGGTGTCACGATTTCTGCCGAACAACAGAAAATGGCCCAGGAACGCTGCGCAGGTCTGGATGTCACCATTTTGCTACAGGATTACCGTGACCTGAACGACCAGTTTGACCGTATTGTTTCGGTTGGTATGTTCGAGCACGTCGGACCGAAAAATTACGATACCTATTTTGAGGTGGTGGATCGTAATCTGAAGCCAGAAGGGATTTTCCTGCTACATACTATCGGCTCGAAAAAAACCGATCTGAATGTTGACCCGTGGATTAACAAATATATTTTCCCGAATGGTTGCCTGCCTTCTGTACGCCAGATTGCGCAATCCAGTGAACCACACTTTGTGATGGAAGACTGGCATAACTTTGGCGCTGACTATGACACTACGTTGATGGCCTGGTATGAACGATTCCTCGCCGCCTGGCCGGAAATTGCCGATAACTACAGTGAACGCTTTAAACGGATGTTTACGTATTATCTGAATGCTTGCGCTGGTGCCTTCCGCGCCCGTGATATCCAGCTCTGGCAAGTGGTGTTCTCACGTGGGGTCGAAAGCGGCCTTCGCGTGGCGCGTTAAGTATTATTTCATCGCCCCCATTTTGGGGGCGATGTCATTTCAAACGCAGCTTTATTTCTTTTCCCGTGCCGCCAACACACGTTCAACAGTATCTACCACGGCCTGAGTTTGCGGATCGATTTCGATATTGACGCGTGCACCGAGTTTTTTCTTACCGAGAGTGGTACGTTCCAGCGTTTCCGGAATTAAATGCACACAAAAGCGGGTCGCTGTCACTTCACCAACCGTCAGACTGATGCCATCAATACCAATAAACCCTTTATACAGGATATATTTCATTAACTGCTCATCCTGTACTTTGAACCAGATCTGGTGGTTATTTTCTGATGTTATTATTTTCGATACTTCTGCGGTGGTCATAATATGACCTGACATTAAATGTCCGCCGATTTCATCGCTGAATTTAGCAGCTCGTTCTACGTTTACCCAATCCCCAACGTTTAAATCGCCAAGGTTTGTTATTCGTAACGTTTCTTTCATCAGATCAAAACTGATACGGTTGCCGTTAATTTCCGTTACAGTCAGGCAGCAACCGTTATGCGCGACAGAAGCGCCTGTCTCCAGACCATCCAACATGTAATCAGGTAATTCCACTACATGGGTTCGAAAATTTGCTTTCTCGTCAATCGACACCAACTTCGCGGTGCCCTGCACTATCCCCGTAAACATACTTACAACTCCTGAAATCAGTTAGGACATTCTGTTCAGCACAATAGCAGGTGGGAAACGTCCTTACCAGTAAAGGGGGTTGAGTGGTTATTTTTTCACTGGAGAATTAATAAATCCTCGCTACAATAGACTGAATTTCCCCTGCTTCTTCTTTTTGCTGCCCATTCAGGCGGTTTTTTAGTCTCTCATATAACAACAATATAAAAGGTGTTCACGTGCAGAAATACATTAGTGAAGCGCGTCTGTTATTAGCATTAGCAATCCCGGTGATTCTCGCGCAAATCGCCCAAACAGCGATGGGTTTTGTCGATACCGTCATGGCGGGCGGCTATAGCGCCACCGACATGGCGGCAGTCGCCATTGGTACTTCTATCTGGCTCCCGGCGATTCTTTTCGGTCACGGACTGCTGCTGGCAATGACGCCAGTCATCGCGCAATTGAATGGTTCCGGTCGCCGTGAACGTATTGCGCATCAGGTGCGACAAGGTTTCTGGCTGGCCGGTTTCGTCTCCGTGCTTATTATGCTGGTGCTGTGGAATGCGGGTTATATCATCCGCTCCATGCAAAATATCGATCCGGCCCTCGCCGATAAAGCAGTGGGTTATCTGCGTGCACTATTGTGGGGGGCTCCGGGCTATCTGTTCTTCCAGGTCGCTCGTAACCAGTGTGAAGGTTTGGCAAAAACCAAGCCGGGCATGGTAATGGGATTTATTGGCCTGCTGGTGAACATTCCGGTTAACTATATCTTCATTTACGGTCACTTCGGTATGCCTGAACTCGGTGGCGTCGGCTGTGGTGTGGCGACTGCGGCGGTGTACTGGGTAATGTTCCTTGCTATGGTTTCCTATATTAAGCATGCCCGTTCTATGCGCGATATCCGCAACGAAAAAGGCACCGCTAAACCAGATCCGGCGGTAATGAAAAGACTTGTGCAACTGGGTTTACCTATCGCGCTGGCCCTGTTCTTTGAAGTAACACTGTTTGCGGTGGTTGCGCTGTTGGTATCTCCGCTCGGTATTGTCGATGTGGCAGGCCACCAGATTGCCCTGAACTTTAGTTCGCTGATGTTCGTTCTTCCGATGTCGCTGGCAGCGGCTGTGACTATCCGTGTGGGTTATCGTCTGGGTCAGGGTTCCACGCTGGATGCGCAAACTGCTGCACGAACCGGGCTTATGGTTGGCGTCTGTATGGCAACGATGACGGCAATTTTTACAATCTCGCTGCGGGAGCAGATCGCTCTTCTGTATAACGATAATCCAGAAGTTGTGACACTGGCTGCACACCTGATGTTGCTGGCGGCGGTGTATCAGATTTCTGACTCGATACAGGTAATCGGTAGCGGGATTTTGCGTGGTTATAAAGATACGCGATCTATTTTTTACATTACCTTTATCGCGTATTGGGTGTTGGGCTTACCAAGTGGCTATATTCTGGCATTGACCAATCTGGTAGTTGAGCCGATGGGGCCGGCAGGTTTCTGGATAGGCTTTATTATCGGTCTGACTTCTGCTGCCATTATGATGATGCTACGTATGCGTTTCTTGCAACGTCTACCATCGGCTATCATTTTGCAACGTGCATCTCGATAAAAAAATGAGGCGCAATCCGCAAAGATTGCGCCTTAATTTTAGGCTGGCTGGAGCGTTGCGCCAATGCCATCTTCGTCCGGCTGCAATTTTAGTGCGCTGCAAATAGGCTGCCGACTGGCATCCGTTATCTCAACGTGAATATCACCGCTGACTTCCCCTTTCACACTGATGAATTCTGGAGAAATTTCTTTCGCACTGGTTTGCAGGCAAATCGTTCCTTCTCCTCGCAGACGTTTCACCTTCAACTGCACAGACGTTGCGGTTGACGTTATCAGCCACACTTTTCCACCATCGAGATTCAGGTTGCCAACATAGAAAGTGACATTGTCACCTTTAACCGTGCTGCCATCGAGGATCAACATGCCTTCCTGCTGGACCGTAATCGTTGATTGTTTCAGATCAGCGCCATAGCCAACAATCATAGAAGCGCCGTCCTGTAATGCAACGCTCCCCGTAAGTTCAACCGGAGCACAGTCTTCTTCTACGACGAATTTTTCATCCGCACTGGTGGGAGACATCACAATCACTGTCCCACTTTGTATCACTGCGTTTTCCAGCGTACCGGCATGCACTTCAGCCCGCCCACCGGTTTTAACTGTCAGGTTTTTAGTCTTACCAGAACTGTAGAGTTGCAGACCATCTGTCCCCAGGCGATAAACGGCACCATTCTCAACGATAGTATGAATGTCTTCGCCACCGAGATTATTCATGGTGCCACCCGCAATCAGCGTATCACTGGCTTTACCTGCCAGCATAAAAACGCCACCGTGGTTTATCTCACCATTGATGGCTTCTCCACCAGGGTAAACCAACAGTTCACCACCTTGATCTACAACAACTGCTGATGCTGTTCCGTTGACCAACAAACCACCATCCTGATCCAGAATGATTTTTTCCGCGCGATGGCCCTCCAGTACCCGCAGATTACCGCCATTCTCCAGCAATAAACCGCAGGCATAGCCCTGATCAACGCTAAATTCACCCTCGGGATGGCGGCCATTAACAGTCGCGAGCGTTGAGAGGCTAATCGCTCCACCATCTGACTGAACAATGTCAGTGGCTATTGCGCCGTCACCGACTGATAACGTGCCATTGTTGCTGTACTGTGTACATTTGGCGATTCCACCAGTTTCAACTTTCAGCCAGCCAGCGTCTGTGACCACGGTATTTTCTGCTCTTCCGCCTGCCTCAACAATCAACTCGCCATCAGTAAGTTGAGTCGCGCCGATAACGTCTCCAGCATGAACAATTTGCACTTTCCCGTCGCTAATCAAGTTTTTTGCATCAGATCCCATGACTTATTCCTATGCTGCATCTGTGTGCCTTTATCGCTACCTAAGTGTAAAGGCTACGAAGGATTTATCCACGATAGAATTGATATGGTGGCAAAGTCTCTGTTTTACATTGTGAGTCGAGGGATAATCGGCTGTATCAAATCTAAATATGATCTCTGGCCAAAAATCGCCCTTGCAAATCAACAAAATATCGCCAATTTGCTTAAAAGCTCTGCAAACGATAGAAATAGCGCAGAAAATTACGATTTGCCTCTTGCCACCTTCACGCTCTGCCGCTAATATTCGTCCCCGTTGTCACCTACAACGTTGCGTTCATAGCTCAGTTGGTTAGAGCACCACCTTGACATGGTGGGGGTCGTTGGTTCGAGTCCAATTGAACGCACCATCCTGCGTCCGTAGCTCAGTTGGTTAGAGCACCACCTTGACATGGTGGGGGTCGGTGGTTCGAGTCCACTCGGACGCACCAGATTTTCTTAATCTGGTCTTCTCTTCCCTTTTGTTTCTCCTGCTTCTTCTCTGTATCCAATACGTTAAAAGATTTACACTATCCTCGTATGCGTTATCAGAAGGAGAATAGCTATGGCAACTTTATTACAACTTCATTTTGCTTTTAATGGCCCCTTTGGCGACGAAATGGCTGAGCAACTTAAACCGCTTGCCGAGTCGATTAATCAGGAACCCGGTTTTCTGTGGAAGGTGTGGACAGAAAGTGAAAAGAACCATGAAGCCGGTGGGATCTACCTTTTTACCGATGAAAAAAGCGCCCTGGCTTATCTGGACAAACATACTGCCCGCCTGAAAAATCTTGGTGTCGCAGAAGTTATTGCCAAAGTTTTCGATGTCAATGAGTCACTGAGTCAAATCAATCAGGCAAAACTGGCCTGACACAGATTAATGAAGGGCGATACGCGCCCTTTTCGTCCCCGTCTGAAATTTCTCCTTTTCTAAATATTTCCACCACACTTACCTGATAACACCAAATTCAAAAAAATGCATACAGGTAAGTAACAATGAAAAAAATTGCCATTGTGGGTACCGGACCAACAGGGATCTACACTTTCCTCTCGCTTTTGCAGCAACAAACGCCACTCTCCATTTCTCTCTTCGAGCAAGCCGACGAGGCGGGTGTCGGTATGCCGTACAATGATGAAGAAAACTCGAAAATGATGCTGGCAAATATTGCCAGCATTGAAATACCGCCGATTTATTGTACTTATCTGGAATGGTTGCAAGAGCAAGATGCCAGCCATTTGCAACGTTATGGCGTTAAAAAGGAAAGCTTGCACGATCGCCAGTTTTTGCCGAGGATTTTGTTAGGAGAATATTTCCGTGATCGCTTTTTACGGTTGGTAGAACAAGCTCGGCAGCAGCAATTTGAAATCAACGTTTATAAATCTTGCCAGGTGACTGATCTGCAAGTCACAGACTCTGGCGTGCTTATCTTCACAGTTCGGGATTTGCCAGTTGAGACGTTTGATTTAGCCGTAATAGCCACCGGTCACGTCTGGCCTGACGAAGAACAGGCAAGCCGAACATATTTCCCCAGCCCGTGGTCAGGGTTAATGGAAGCGAAAATTGAAGCCTGTCGCGTGGGCATTATGGGAACATCCTTGAGCGGGCTGGATGCCGCAATGGCGGTTGCTATCCAGCATGGTTCCTTTATTGAAAAAGATAATCAACGCATTCTGTTTCAGCGCGATAGCGACAGTGAAAAACTCAGTATTACATTGATGTCACGCACAGGTATTTTGCCAGAAGCCGATTTCTATTGCCCAATTCCCTACGAACCTCTACGCATTGTCACTGAACATTCCCTGAACGCGGAAATTGAAAAAGGTACACAGGGTCTTCTGGACCGGGTATTTAAACTTATATTGAAAGAGATTACTGCGGCTGATCCTGACTGGAGCCAACATATTGCGATAGAGGACCTGAATGTCGATACCTTCGCGCTGGCCTGGTTTGCTGACCGTAAACAGCATGACCCATTTGCCTGGGCAGAAAAAAACTTAGCAGAAGTCGAGCGAAATAAACGTGAAAAACATACCGTTCCCTGGCGTTATGTCATTCTTCGCCTGCATGAAGCCGTACAGGAAATTGTTCCGCATCTGAATGAGCACGACCATAAACGGTTCAGTAAAGGCCTTGCCAGAGTATTTATCGACAATTATGCAGCTATTCCTTCTGAATCTATAAAGCGCTTACTGGCTTTGCGCGAGGCGGGAATTATCCATATTCTCGCTCTCGGTGAGGAATACGATATGGAAATCGACAAAACGCACACAATGCTGAAAACAGCGGACAACAGCTACTCGTTTGACGTTTTTATTGATGCTCGTGGGCAGCGCCCGCTCAAAGTGAAAGACATTCCTTTCCCTGGACTACGTGCACAGCTACAGAAAACAGGCGATGAAATCCCTGATATCGGTGAAGATTATACGCTACAGCAACCGGAAGAAGTTCGTGGTCGCGTGGCGTTCGGCGCGTTGCCCTGGCTAATGCACGATCGGCCTTTCGTTCAGGGGCTTACGGCTTGTGCTGAAATTGGCGAGGCTATGGCGCAGGCCGTCGTTAAGCCAGCATCCCGCGCACGCCGACGTCTGTCGTTTGATTAAGGTAAAAGAGTCAGCATTCCACAAATTGATGCTGCTCATTCAGACGATAGCGAACTCCAGCGCGAATATTACTTTCACCTTCAACGGCTACGGCAAAGCGCACTCTTTCGCCGTCATGATACGCCAGCGCGGCGCTGCCTCCTGGCCCGAGAATAATTGAATCCACCACGCCCGCACTCACTACCGTTGAATTTTCACCGCTGGCGATGATATGAACGTTATCGCCGCTGTTGGCAATCCTGGCGTTTGCGCCAAAGCTGGCGATTTGCACCAGATCGCCATTACTGGCGACATGACACCGTTCACCCAATGTACAAACACGTACTCGCATTCCGGTATTCGCAATACGACTGCTGTCTCCGGCGCTGCTTATCCGCGAGGAATTACCGGTTACAGCAACACGAGCACGTTCACCTGAGCTACCGATATGGCTGTTAAAGCCGACACTGCCAATCCGCACGCTATAACCCATGCTGGCAATTTGCGCAGCATACCCCACGGTAGCGATTCTGGCGTTATCCTCACAACAGCCGACGCGTGCGTGATCGTCGGCCCGGGCGAACTGACTGCAAAAGGGTATCTCTACGGGCAATGCCGTTCACTTAA